>CAZPHL010000045.1:0-19825 GCA_964586465.1 uncultured Sangeribacter sp. | reverse complement strand
TTATGATAATATTATATAAAAACGTACGGCCGATTCACATCGACCGTACGCTTATTTTTCCATAATACTTTTCAAACTAACCTAACATCATGAAACGATTTTCTGATATTATAACATCGGAAGATTGCGCGTGGTTCATTAAAAACATAAAATTATTGAATATTTTTATTGCAAACTGACTTGAAATGCCGATAAAAGGAGGTTTGAGAGAATAACAGAGGAAGATAAGACGTTAACTAAGAAAACTTGAGACGTTAAACCATATTACTTTGGACTTAGAAATAAAAGATAGATGTATGAGAAGTATGAATTTACTCTCCGTAGTGGTTTTTCTACTGATAGGCACAGGGAATTCTTTCTCTAAAGTTTTGCCGATGATTGGAGTGGATTTCAGACCCTCGTATGCTTTTTCTTCGTTCCGTGATGATGTGTTGCGAGAGAATCTAATACTTGATCATGCCATTCGTACACGGATAGCTTATTCTACCCATATTAAATTTGGTTTTTCTTTTACACAGGCTACAAAAGAGGGTAGATATTATCCGGGTGCATGGCAGGGTATAGGAACCGGATTGAATATGTTCGGAAATGTCCATGGTCTCGGGATCCCGGTATCCGTTTATCTGTTTCAAGGGGCACCGATAGCTCACTTAAATGACCGTTTGTCGTTATATTACGAGTGGAATTTCGGGGCATCTTTCGGTTGGAAGCCGTGTGACGGTGTGATAGCACGGTCAAATCTTATAGTGGGTTCACGGGTGAACGCCTATATAAATCTCGGTTTTGGCTTTAAGTGGAAATTGGGGAAGACAGTGGCCATGACCGCCGGCGTGGATCTTACCCATTTCTCGAACGGCAATACCTCCTATCCTAATCCGGGAGTCAATATGGCAGGAGTAAAGATCGGAATCAGTCATAGTTTCGGACCCTCTTCAGAGATTTCACGACAAGCGCCAAAAGAGGGAGAGCAGAATGATATATTGAGTGACAAAAGGAAACTTACATTTGACTTTACCCTCTACGGGGCCCTGCGTAGACGTGTTTATAGAGGTGGGGAAACACCGATACTGTTACATAGCCATTTTGCCGTGGCCGGAATGAGTTTTGCGCCTATGTGGCGCGTAGGGAGAGTTTTCAGAGCCGGACTGTCTGCCGATTTCCAGTGGGATGAGAGCAGTGATTTGCGTCGGCATCATGCGTATGGTTCTACGGCGGATGATATCAAGTTCCGGCGTCCGCCGTTTTTCAGTCAGGTATCTGTAGGTGCCGCTGCCAGGGGAGAATTGGTAATGCCCTTGTTTTCGGTAAATGTAGGGATGGGATATAATTTTATCGGACCTGAGGAGGCACGTGCCACTTATCAGATGGCTAATCTTAAGATTAGGGTTTATCGTGGTCTTTTCGTCAATATCGGTTATCAGCTTTTAGATTTCCAGCGACAGAACAATCTGATGTTAGGTTTCGGGTATATGTTGTGATATCAAACGAGATAATATCAAGCGAGCGATCGATTCACATCGACCGCTCGCTTAATGTTTTCCATAATACTTTTCAAACTAACCTAACATCATGAAACGAGAAAACCGTCGATTATCTTTGAAACTTCGTTCATGTATCAAACGATTTTCTGATATTATAACATCCGGAAGGTGAAATAGGTTCACAAGAAAAGAGAAAATCGCGATTTTTTATGTAACTTTGCGTTGCAGTACTGATTATTTCCTTTTAATTTATAAGCGATAATAATTAACTTTCAAGTGATATAAAGTCGAGATATGCGAAAAATCTGTGTAGCTCTCGCCTTTCTGGCAGTGTGTTTGTATGCACCGGCACAGAAAAAGGTGGTAGAGAAAATTATCGAAGAGGGGACGACCAACAATCAGGTGATGGATCATCTGGATGTTTTGACCGGGAGATTCGGTGGTCGTCTCGTAGGCTCGGATGCCTACGACAATGCCGCTGACTGGTTGATGTACAAATACGGCCAATGGGGTATTCCCGTGCGTAAAGAGCTGGCGGGACAGGTGCCGGTTGGTTTTAACCGTGATGCCTGGTTCGGAAGGGCCTTAGGGGTTGACGGAGTCGGCCAGCTGCATTTTGCCACACCGTCTTATACTTCAGGCACGCATGGCAAACAGATGGGTCATGTGTTGCGTGAACCCCGCACTATGGATGAATTCAAACGTATGAAGGGTAAGCTGAAAGGTGCATGGGTGCTTCTTTCCGGTTATAACCGGGGTTTCCCCATTGATAAGACAGCAAAAGGGGAGTCGTCGAGAGATTCGATCCGTATGGAGAATGAGAAGATTGCACGTCAGAATGATGAGATTCGCCGTTATAACCGCGAAAACAATGCCGATTCGGCCTTGATTCCCTACCGTGATGTGTTCGCACCTTTTTATCGCGAAATGTGCGAGGCCGGAGTGTTGGGCTTCATTCAGGCAGCCGAAACTCCGATACGTGCTCTGTATGACCGTCCTTTGGTGAATGATTCCTCCACTACATTCGACAATCTTCCTACACAACCTGAAATATTGCTTGACCGTCATCAGTTTGAACTTATAGATCAGGCCGTGAAGGAACGTCGCGATGTCTATCTGGAGTTTGAGATACGTAATCACTTCAAGCTCGGTCCTGTGCCTTACCATAATATCATTGCTGAGATAAAAGGCACAGACTATCCCGATGAATATGTGATCATCAGCGGTCACCTTGACGCTTATGATGTCGGTACGGGAGCCATTGACTGTGGCACCGGTATCGGCCCGATGCTGGAGGCTGCCCGACTGTTGGCTGTAGCAGGAGCGAAACCAAAACGCACTATACGTTTTGTAGCGTTCGCGGGCGAGGAATTCGGTCTGCTTGGAGCACAGGCCTATTGCAAGGCCCATGCCAAGGAACTGCCTAAGATTTCGCTTTTATTGAATCGCGACGGTGGTCCGGAACCTCCTGTAGGCATCGCTGTGCCGAAAGCCATGATGGCTGATATGGAGAAGATATGCGAGTCGATTGGCTCTATAAATCCCCGTTATCCTTTTGAAGTGACTGAGGCTCAACCACGTCAGCGTCCCACCAAGTTCGGTGGTACGGATGCCACGGTCTTTGCAGTGGAGGGTGTGCCTACCTACGGTTTCCGGCTGAATGATGTGGATGGTACGAATTTCAGCTATGGTGAGATCTGGCATACAGAAAACGACATACTCAACAAGGAGGTGCCCGACTATCAGAAGCATACCGCTATGGTGACTGCTATCGTTGCCTTGGGTATAGCTAATCTTGATCATCAGCTATCACGCGACGGCATGTTTACTGAATGAGATGCAGATTAGATAAAGACCAAATAAAAACAGTAGATAAAAATAGGATGACATTTAAATGTCATCCTATTTTTATCTTTAGAGGAAATATATCTTTAGAGGAAATGAAAAAATTGACTTTTAGAAAGAGTGAGATAATTTACCTTTGGAAAGAGAGAAGAATCAATGGCGGCCGAATTTGGCGCATTTTGGAGAATAGGCGAGGGTGACGATGTATGTCTCATTCTCGCTTTTACTTTCATAAGAGTAAAGCTCCATCTCATATTGTGTATATCCCCCGGTTTTAATCGAACCGCTGCCACCATTGGCTGAGGACTGTGATGCTTCCGCTTGGCCATCAGTGGATGTGGTGGTTGCAACAGTCGACTTCGGGATACGGATTTTGGCTTTGCCTAACACAGGAGCCGGGGCACCCGGTAGATTCATTTTACGATCGACGACAGGAAGAGAGGTGATGGTGAGGTCGGTGCGTAAGTCAAGACCTTCGGTCATTGCGGCCTTATAAAGCGCCTCTTTAGCTGTCCATGCCACGATATTAGCCTCGAGATCATCAGCGGGAATCAGATCTTTCTCTGCATCTGAAAGGAAGCGGTCGCGCACTTTAAGAACCTGTTGCCGATTGTTAAGTTCAGCGTCTATGCCGAGTGCTGTGCGCTGTGCGAAGCGAGCCAGATCGGCTTCAGGTGTTTTGGGTAGTGAGGCTACTGCCAGAAGATGGCCTGTATGGGTAAGCGATATTCGTGTGGTCTGTCCGAACAGGAATGGTGCTCCGTTAGGGAAATGGCCCAATTCACGATAACCGTCACGACCGTTTTCGCAATAAATCTGTTTAGCCATTATTTCCCAGATACGCCCCGACTTGCTCTCCATGCCGCATACTTCCTCCACTCTGATACCCACCGGAGTGTGGTGAGGCCAATATATGAATTCGTCTTCCATTTCCTTGATAATATTTTAAGATTTCTCTTCTTCCTGATGAAGGTTGACGGTTACTTTCACCTTAGTGATGCGGTGACGTTCCTTCTGTATCACCTGAAAGCGGAAAGGCCCTCTCTCGAGCACTTCCTTCATTGTGGGGAAGTCTCCCTTAATCTCAAGCAAGAGACCTGCGAGAGTTTCCGCATCGCCCGTGTCACCAAGTACATCCTCATCTACGTCAACTATATGACAGAATTCTCCGAGTGACACCTTGGCATCGAATATATAAGTGTTAGCGTTAACTTTCTTATATACAGATGTCTGTTCATCGTATTCATCATCAATTTCCCCGACAATCTCTTCGATAACATCTTCCAGAGTGACCATACCTTGGGTGCCGCCATATTCATCTACGACGATTGCGATATGGATCTTTCGTTTACGGAAGTCTTCAAGGAGGTCATCAATACGTCGTGACTCAGGCACGAAATATGGCTGCCGAAGGAGAGTCTGCCATCTGAAAGTGTCGTTCTGTTTGCCTATATAGGGAAGGAGGTCTTTGGAATAGAGAATGCCGCGGATAGTATCCTGAGAGGTATCATAGACCGGTATACGGGAATACCCCGATTTTAGAATTACCTCCATAGCCTCCGACCAGGAGTCATGATATTCTATGGCAGTTATGTCGACACGGGAGATCATGATGTCGCTGGCCTCCTTCTCGCCAAACGACAGGATACCCTCGAGCATCTCCTTATCCTCACCCTCCTTTATGTCGGAAATCTGAAGGGCTTTCTCCAGCTCATCGGTAGAGAGATTCTCATCTTTTTTGGTCACAACCTTATTGATGAGCACAGATGATTTCACCATGAATTTGGCCAGGGGACCGGTGAGATGGTAAAGTATCATAAGGGGTGAGGAGGCCATCTTGACCCATTTGACCGTGCGGTTCCGGGCTACGAGTTTCGGGAAAATCTCGCCGAACAGAAGTAGCAGGAACGTGAGAAACACAGTCTGTAGCAGGAAATCGAGCACCGGACTGTTGATACGTATGGCCTGGTTGAATGCAAAAGACAGCAAGACAACCATCGTGATGTTTACAAGATTGTTGGAGATGAGGATAGTGGCTAAAAGACGCTCGCTGTCGGAGAGTAGTTCACAGGCTTTCACTGCCTGAGGATCGTCTTCCTCTTCGTTCATTTCATCTATTTCAGAGCGCGTGAGTCCGAAATAAGCTATCTCGCTGCCGGAAACAAAAGCCGATAGGAGCAGACAGCAGAAAGCTATAAAGACAATTACACCCCACGACACCCAGTTGGGAGGAGCGGTGAATTCAATTGCCTGCGATAAAAGTATTAAAAGTGATATCGTGGGTGATGGAGATGGTAAAGGGTCGGTATCCAAAATTTTTAAGAATTGATTTACAATGCAAAGTTAATAATTTGTAGCGAATCCACCAAATCCGTTTTAAGAGGGTAAAACTTCCACTATTTTCCCACGCCTTACATACCACACATAGCCCTTTACATTATGGATATGAGTGACCTCGCGGAAAGCGTCAAGATACTGTTCCACCTGTTTTATATGAGCCTTGCCTGAGGGTATGTCGCCGAATTTGTAATCGACAATCACTCCGCATGATTTGTCGGGAGCAATAAGCATACGGTCGGGACGCCTGTTTTTCATGCCCGGGAAAATGATATCGCGTTCATTTATCACACGCCATGAGGAGTCAAACCAATCTCGGGCAACGGGTTCCGTCATGGCTTCTGCAAGAAGCGTTTCCCATTCCTTGGCTTGGAGAGAGGTTATGAGTCCGCGCATCTTGTGCTGAACTAAGGCCCTGTGGAGATCGGAAGGCACTTTCACGGCCGACATGATGCTGTGGAGAAGATTCCCTTCAGAGCGTGGGTCGGTGTCTTCGGCATCCGGCAGTAGGGTGGTGGCCGATGTGTCGTCAGTCTCGACATACTGAAGCACCGACGGACTGCTGTCGACATGATATTCGGAAATAATTCTTGTGGCAGTGGCCGGTTGTGCGGAAGCATTTTCGGGAATTTTGACGGCAGGGGGTGTGCCGATGGTCAGGCGTGTGTGATCATCATTCCACTCTGCACTGCCCGGAGGCAGCATATAATCCTTTTCAGGAATATCCCCGGCCTCACTCACGATTTCAGAAATCTTGTCACCGAATATGGAATCCGGATCATCCGTAAAGAAATTGTTCAGACAGCTGCCGAGTGTGAGACCACGTCCGGCCGATGATGCCGCAGGCTTGCGTGTGAACACATATAGCTCGCTGACAGCACGTGTGAAAGCCACGTAATAAGCATTGAGCATATCCATAGAGGAAAGCTCGAAGAAACGACGGTAAATATCGGCATGGACAGTATTCTTCAAGGCCGGTTCGGTAGGTATGGGGATATAGGGCGGAAATCCGAGTCTGAGAAAGTTCTCCTGAGGAGTGACCCATTTCCAATCGTTCTTCTTTAGAGGCACCACAGATGCATCGTCAAAGGGAATTATGACACATTTGAACTCAAGTCCCTTTGATTTATGGATTGTCATGATCTGGATTGCGTCAGTGCCTTCCGGTGAGGAAATGGAACGTGAGACACCTTTGGTTTTCCACCAGTCAATGAAAGAGGATATATCGGCAGGGTGACTGTCGCAATATTCGAGCACCATATCCTGAAGGGCAGCTATGAACACCGCCTGTGACCGACGCATATCTTCCGGTACAAAATTCTCGGTGATAGCCTCGATAAGTGCGGGGAGAGCTACAGTCTGCATTGTGCCTAACATGGCGTTGACTGCATCAGTGGGAGAATCTTCTTCAAGAAACCCCTTCACCTGGTCGGCGGTGGCGAGCTCGGGATGCCGTAAGGCATAGAAACTGAAATTGCAACGGATATCGGCCCATTTCTTCTTTTCTGATTTATCATCGTCAGAGGAATCGGATGATGAGGATGATGTTCCATCGATCATCTTCTCTATCACACTGATGATTATCTTCACCGCGTCAGATGAAGACACGAGGAGCGACTCCTCACTGATAAATTCAAGATGACGTGCATCAGACGGTAGGGTAGTGTTGTAGGCTACAAGGGTGTCGATGACTTCCTTGGCGAGAGAATTGACCCTTACAAGCAGAGCGATGTCGCTTTGCCGATAGCCACGTTCAAGAAGACTGCTGATGAGAGGACCGATGCGAGAAAGAGCCTCTTTACGTATGAATTCATTCTTTTCTTCAGAAGAGAGTTTTCTAAGGCGTCCTCTAAGGTCGGGAATGCTTTCCGGAGCCTCAAGAAAATTCACTTCCACATAACCCGAACGAGTCTGATGCGAGGGATACTGCACCACATTGGCATAGAGATCATGAAAATTGACCGAGTCGCCGGCTTTACTCCCCGATGATGTGGGAGACGCCTTTATCTCATCCCTCACCGAATCTACCTGTTCGGCCACCCGTCGCATCAGAGCGAAGAAGAAATAATTGTTGAATTCCACGATAGTACGGTCAGAGCGCCAGTTGGTGTTTTCCTCCCGGGCCATACCTGAATCTCTGCGGAGAGGGAAAGCTTTCGGCACAGCTGTGGTGATGAGTGTGGGATCGGCATTACGGAAACGGTAGATACTTTGCTTGGCATCACCGATGATGAGATTATCTTCGTTACGGCTTTCACTCTCTTTCAGCAAAGGTAGAAGATTGTCCCACTGCAATCGTGACGTATCTTGAAACTCGTCGATAAGAAAATGATTGAGACGTGTGCCGAGACGTTCATAGATAAAGGGAGTGTCATCGTCGCCGATGATTCTGTGAAGCATGGAATTGGTCTCTCCCAATTGTATGGTGTTGTTGTCGTCGAGGTATTCCTGCATCTTTGCGCGGGTGACGCCAATCAGCCCCAGATAAGGTATCTGAGGTGCGTAGACTTTCCAATGGAGCCAGTCGGAAGAATTTATAATCTCGAGAAAGGAGGAGTAGTTGTCATACATCTCGATAGCTAAGTCGAGCATCTCCTTGTCGTCAGGAGTGGTCCTTACCGGTTTCTTGGCCTTTCCGGTGGTCTTGAACACGGAAGTCTTTCCCTCCATTTTGATCGGAGAGAAGAATTTGGAGGTTGAATCATCAGCCTTCATAACCTGAAGTTTCTGAAGATGACCCGCCATAAACCGCAGAGCCTCTTCAGCCGGATCGACGTTATTTTTCTCAAACAGCTTCTTGAGTTTGCGTGCACACTGCTTAGCCCGGGCGAGTTTCTCATTAGCCGGTTTTACGATCGTGCCGACAGCCTTTTGATAAGCGTCTTTCAGAGGGTCGGTTGACTCGGAGTCATTGAAATATTCATCAAGTTCCTCACGCACTGTTTTCTCCTTGTCAGGATTGTCAGGCGTCTTGAAATCCTCACTCTCCAGACGTTTCACAGAAGAGAGAAGTTTGGTATAGATAGAAGCGTCTGAGAGGCTTTTCTGAAAGACGTTCCAGTTTTTCGATCCTTTTCCCGATTCTTCTTCCATCAGGATTCCGAGCCAGAACCCGGGAGATGTGCGTCCACCGGAGGTGTCGATTTCGTTGAGTGTGGCGTTGACGGCAGCCGCAGCTATATAGTCGTTGTCTATTTCAACCTGATACGTGTCGTTAAGATTCGATTCATAGGCGAATGTTCGCAGCACGGTCTGGAAGAAAGAGTCGATTGTAGATACTTTGAAATCAGAATAGTTATTGAGGAGCACGGATAGAGCATCTTTGGCGGCGCGACCCACTTCCTGATACTCCACCTGTAGCATACGGGAGAAATCGTTCAGATAAGTTATGGAGTCTATTTGTGTTTTTGGAAGAGGATATTCGGTGAAAGCTTTGGTAAGGTCAGAAAGCTTCTGCACGATACGCTGCTTCATTTCGTTGGTAGCCTTGTTGGTGAAAGTTATGGCCAGGATGCGGGGAAGGCCGTCGGCGATCTCACGGGAGGTGCGCAATCGCCAGCGGTTGCCGGAGGCTTTTACCGCGATTAAGAACCAGATGAAATTCTTGGCAAGGGTAAAAGTCTTACCCGATCCTGCCGAGGCACGCTGAAGCTGAAGCATAGTTATAAAGAAGAGAAAAGTGTTGCTGTTGAGTCGTCCGGATCAGCCTTTAGTCTTATATCCGAGACCGTTGAGGAGAGAGATTACATCGGCTTTCCGGTCGCCCTGAATTAATATTTCGCCGTCGCGCACCGAGCCGCCTGTGCCGAGTTTTTGCTTCAAGGTCTTCGCGAGTTGCTCAAGCTCGTTGTCGTCACCGGTGAACCCCTCGATTATGGTTGCGGTTTTTCCTTTGCGTCCTTTACGGTCGATAACTACATGCAGGGGAGTGCGCTGCACTTTTTTATCGCTGTCATCGGGGGTGGCAGCGATATCAGGGGTATTGTCAACAGGGATGTTTCCCGAGTCTTTAAGGGCGCTTAGAGCGTCTTTCCAGTCGATAGCCATAAGAAAAGATATGAGATAAAGAATAAAGCCAGCTTCAGGATCAGAACAACACCATCAGACGCGCCTGAAAACCGTTGAGCGTTAGCGGATCCGCATCGGCTCTTTGCCAGGAATGGGCATGGAAGAAATTGAGACGGGCGGTAATGTAAGGGTTGAAGTAATAATTGAAAGTTACAGAGACTGTGTTCGCCCGGCCACCCAGAATGTTCGCTTTCACGTCGGAGAGATTACAATAATTGTAATTGAGCACACATTCAAGCGATTTCGGTGCCGGATTGGCAATCTGTGCAGTAGACGGCACGTAAGAATAACCTGCTTTGCCTATTAGGAGACCGCGAAGAGTGGCATAGCCGCTCTGTGAGACGTAGGCACGCAGATTCTCGCGACGGTTGATCTGCTGGAAGAAGTACTGTCCTTCGAAAGCTATCCTGCCATATCCGGCTACAATCTCCGGGGTGAACTTGAAGAGATTCATTGACTTATCGACCGTAGCACCGATTTCCTGAAGCTGCACCACTTTGGTAGGGAAATTGGCCGAGACGGTGAATCCGTCATGTATATCGACATTATTCTCCACGCGTCGTTGTGGTGTTGCGAAGCCGCCGCTGATGCCGGCGTGCCAGAATAGGGGCCCGCTCTGAGGTTTACGCCAGATAAGGCGTGACAACACTCCGTAGCCCTGCTGATTGAAGAGAGGAGCGTTCACAATCTGTTGCAGGGCGCTGCTCTCCACATGCACACTGGCGGCGGCATAGAATTGAGGAGAATAATGCACGAACATGGCCCCGAGCTGAATACCCGGTGTAAACGGGGTGGCAGCCGTGGGCTGTTCGAAAGTTATCTTCAGAGATTGTGACTGTGACTGCAGCCCGTACTGATGTATGAAGTTGCCGAATCTCAAAGAATTGCAGGGATCGAAGTCATACTGTATCCACATGTTGCGCAATCCTATCTTGGCATAGGAATAGCTCACGTCGATTGAAGATGACCATTTTCCGTAACTCATCTTAGCGCCCAGACGGGCCTCCGGAATAGCTACACCATCGGGAAATAGCTGTTTTTGCGGAGACGCATAGAGGGCCCCGTCCATAAGGATGCGACCCGTAGGGGCCACCTCAAGCTTTGGAGCATCCTGGGCGGCGGAAATCAAAGGGCAGAGAAGCGACAGAGAGAGGATAGCCGAGAACCGTGTGAACATCAGTAGGATGAGAGTTTTTTCGAGAGGTCGTCGACGCTTTCGGCGCGATCAGAGAGTTCACCCTGACGGTTGTAGATATAGAATGCCGGAATAGTGCCTACGTTGTAGGTGACGGCAGCCTTGGAATACTCGCCGTCGGCGTCAAATACAGTAGTCCACGGGAGGTTGCGGGCAGCATCACGCCAGGCATACTGATCGGGGTCGAGACTAACCTGATAGAAATTAACATTACCGTTGTAGCGGTTGTAGATTTTTGAAAGCTCAATGTTGGAGGCCGGTGCATCCGGGTGAGTAAGGAGTGTGAACATCACCACAGTAGGTTTGCCGTTGCCCACAAATTCCGAGAGTTTACGGTTTTGGCCGTTTTCATCGGGAAGGTCGATTTCAATCATTGAGATTTCGTCAGCCGCGATCTCGAGTTGCTGTCCGCGTCCTGTGTTACGTTTCTTCAGGGCATTAACGGAGGTAGCCTCCAGCAGGGCGGTATGCGGGTCGTCAGGTCGCAAGTGTTTGAAGCCGGTAGCCACGGCTGCGAAATACTTGTAATCCTCATCCGGGTCAAAAAGGGGCTTGTTGTCCTTCACTTTAGTGAGGATGTAATAAGCCACGATAGAGCCCTGGGCATCGCGCATATATTTTGAATACACGTTACGTTTGAAAGAGTCGAGAGAGTCGGCTGATATATTGGACGGAAGCGCGAGCACCTCCTTTTCAAAACGGGTTATTGCCTCAGCCTTGTCAGAGCCTGTGACAGAGAAATCAGATCCGAAGTCCTTGAGTGAGGAAGTCACGGTGAGCGTCTCTACGGAGTCAACAGGCAGATAGATGAAGCGGTCATCGAGGGCGAGACGGAAAATTTCAGGAGAAGCGGGAGCGGGCCGCGAGATTGAGAAAGCGCCTGAGGCTGAGGTACGGGTGGAATCGACAGGTATCCAACGTCCGTAGAAGTCAGATTTTTCGAGAACTATACTTTTGTTGTCGGCACCTTCGATGTCGCCCTTGATTTTGAAAGATGGTTCGCTACAAGCGGCGAGGAGAAGAGAGGAAGCGATAATCAGGAGAGATCCGGCTCCTGAGCGGGAATAAAAATTCAGTTGCATAGCACTATAATTGCGATTTAGGGTGCAAATATAATAAGAATCTGTGGTTAATAGAGAAAAAAATGTTAACTTTGCGGAAATTTTGATTAAGGAGCCGAAGGAGCGGTTCCCGTTTTTTTCAGCGAAGCAAACACAAGAAAGAAATAATTTTATATGTTAAAGCCAGTAAAGAAGACCATCGAACTTGGCGACGGCCGTCAGATTACGATTGAGACAGGCAAGCTTGCCAAGCAGGCAGATGGGGCGGTGGAGGTGCGTATGGGCAACACCATGCTACTTGCCACTGTATGTTCGGCCGCCGAGGCCAATGAGGGGGTAGATTTCATGCCTCTCACCGTAGAGTACAAAGAGAAATACTCCTCGATTGGCCGTTATCCGGGAGGATTCCTGAAGAGGGAGGGCCGTGCAAGCGATTATGAAATCCTGACATCACGTCTTGTAGACCGTGTTCTTCGTCCACTTTTTCCAGAAAATTATCACGCAGAGACATTCGTAAACGTCACCCTGTTTTCGGCAGATGAGACCGAGGCACCCGATGCACTCGCAGGCATAGCCGCCTCAGCAGCGTTGATGTGCAGTGACATACCCTTCCAGGGACCTATTTCCGAAGTGAGAGTAGCCCGTGTAGACGGGGAATGGGTGATTAATCCCACTTTCGAGCAGATGGAGCGCGCCGATATAGAACTTATGGTAGGCGCCACCTACGACAACATCATGATGGTGGAGGGTGAGATGAACGAGGTGTCGGAAGCAGAGCTTATCGAGGCCTTGAAAGTCGCTCATGAAGAGATCAAGAAACATTGTGTGGCGCAGCTTGAACTCATGAAAGAGGCAGGCAAAGAGGTGAAGCGCGAATATAACCACGAGATCAATGATGAGGCACTCCGTAAGGATGTGGAGGAGAAATGCTATGACAAGGCATACGCTATCGCACGCACCGGAAGTGCCGACAAACACTGGCGTAACGAAAGTTTCAAGGCCGTATGCGACGAGTATATAGCCAATCTTCCGGAGATGACAGAGGAGCAGCTTGCCCTTTACACTCCCGAGCAGCGTGTCGCTATGGTGAAACGTTACTATCACGATGTGGAAAAGGAGGCTATGCGCCGTTGTGTGCTCGATGAGGGTATCCGTCTTGACGGACGTAAGACCACCGAGATACGTCCCATCTGGTGTGAGATAGATTATCTGCCGGGCCCTCACGGATCGGCTATCTTCACCCGCGGTGAGACTCAGGCTCTTGTGACAGCCACCCTCGGCACCACACTCGATGAGAAGATAGTAGACGACGTGCTCAACCAGAGCAAGGAACGTTTCCTTCTTCATTATAATTTCCCTCCGTTCTCTACAGGCGAAGCCCGTCCGCAGCGAGGCGTGGGACGTCGTGAGATCGGCCACGGCAATCTTGCTCACAGAGCTCTCAAACGTATGTTCCCCGATGACTTCCCCTATACTTGCCGTATCGTGAGCGACATTCTGGAGAGCAACGGTTCGTCATCAATGGCGACCGTATGCGGCGGCACACTTGCCCTGCTCGATGCCGGTGTGAAGATGAAGCGTCCCGTAGCCGGAGTAGCCATGGGTCTTATCTCAGATGCGGGAGCCGTGAAATATGCGGTGCTTTCCGATATCCTCGGCGATGAGGATCATTTGGGAGACATGGATTTCAAGGTGACCGGTACTGAAAATGGCATCACAGCCACCCAGATGGATATCAAGTGTGACGGTCTGAGCTATGAGATTCTTGAGAAAGCGCTCGAACAGGCCCGTCAGGGACGTCTCCACATCCTTAACATCATATCAGAGACCATACCTGAAGCCCGTGAAGACTACAAGCCTCATGTGCCTCGTCTGGTGACTATCGAGATTCCGAAAGAGATGATAGGTGCAGTGATCGGCCCGCAGGGTAAGGTGATCCAGGGTATCCAGGAGGAGACCGGCACAACCATCTCTATCGAAGAGGATGAGAAATCAGGCATCGGCCGTGTGGAAATCGCCTCTAAAGATAAAGCGAGCATAGACGCCGCCCTTTCCAAGATCAAAGCTATTGTAGCTCAGCCTGAGGAGGGTGAGGAATATGAGGGCACAGTGCGCTCCATACTTGATTTCGGTGCTTTTGTAGAATTCATGCCCGGACGCGACGGACTTCTCCATATCAGTGAGATTTCCTGGAATCGTCTCGACTCCATGGAACAGAGCGGCCTGAAAGAGGGTGACAAAGTGAAGGTGAAACTCATTGAGATAGATAAGAAGACCGGTAAATATCGTCTTTCCATGAAGGTTCTCACGGAAAAGCCCGAGGGTTATGTAGAGCGTGAGGCACGTCCGCGTCGCGAAGGTGGCGACCGTGGCCCGCGTCGCGAGGGTAATGACCGTGGTCCGCGTCAACAAGGAGATCGTGGTCCTCACCAGCAGGGTGAGAGAGGCCCGCGTCGCGAAGGTAATGACCGTGGTCCGCGTCCACAGGGCGACCGTGGTCCGCGTCGTGATGGAGGTAACGGCGCTCCGCGTCGTTTTACACCACGCAACAACAACGATGACCAGCAGTAATATAGCTGACAGACCTGATATATTGACAGCGCGGAATCGGCAATCCGATTCCGCGCTGTCAGTTTATTTACAAAAAGGTGATAGTATTATTAAGTCCTCAGCCATATTCGTAATAAATTCAATATATCCTTTACCAATTAATAAAATCTTGAGGATAAAAGAATTATTAGCAAATTAATACAGTCTTAGAAACGGAAACCGATATTGGCCGAGAAGTTTTCAATAGAGCTGAACAGGGAATAGGTGTCACTTTTATACCAATGGCCGTTGAATCGGAAAATACCGCTGAAAAAGAAATTACCGAGATTATAGGTCAGTGACGACCGGCCGGCCACATTGACAGAAGGCATCCATTTCGCCCCTTCAAGAGAATCCTCGTAACAATGAGTCACACCAAATGAAGGAGTGAGAGTGGCATTGAAAAGGAGTTTAGGTGTAATCACCCAATTATATCCATAGCCGAATGCAATGGCATAAGATTTATAATGGAAAAAATAATTACTGACAGGGATAGTAAGATAGGGGAGAAGATGAAGGGGCAATTGCGTGAAATCGAAATTTAGCTTTATATTTGTGTAATTAAGACCAATGGCAAAAGACCCCTGACTTTTTTTCTGGAATTTCGAGAAATTATAGGCTGCTCCGTGAGAATAACGTTTGTGGTTGAAGTAATATATTGCATCCACACCGAATGTATAGAGTTGTAGCCCGGGGAATTTCTCCTTGAAGTACTTTCCGTCGCGATAGTCCCCGAATTTGCGGAGATAAGTTCCTCCGGTGTTTTCATGGTAATAAAGTGCGATATCAAACAGAGCGCAATTGAAACCGAATTCCATTTTCTTATGGTCGGTGGCATGACGGTTGGTGATGTCGTTCATGTCATAGGTATAACCCATACTCACGGCCATATACTGTATATAGGCACCTATATTAGCATACACATTACTGAGCATCTGCATTTTCATTTTTTCAGGGAAAGTCATCATATAGCTGTCTACCCAGTTGTCATTGACTATACGTGCTTTCCAGCGCTTACCCGTACCCACTACATATTCCGGGTCGTATGAATTGAAAAAACGGTCGCCCCATTTATATATCTTGAGGCAGAACTCAATGAATTTGGGATACCTTACAGTCGTGTCATTGAGGTCGAGCTGAAGTTTTTTAGCCTGATTCCACCACCATCTTTCCTCCTCAGATTTTTGATACCCCGGGAGCCACAAGGGCATATCTTCCACAGAAGCCCGGGTGTCGATGCTTGGAGGTGGAGGCAGGATAGAGTCAGGTATGGTCATAGCAGCGTCAGACAACGTAGCGGCTGCCTGAAGAGAAGCGGTTGAGATTAAAATTACAAATATAAAAAGGAGAGTTATAAAACGTGGTTTCATGCGCGTTCACTCTACATTGTTTTGAAATTCAGCTATAATGTGGCGGTCATTTAATGCCTCTTGCATCGAGAGCCTTCTGATAACGTCTGGCATTATCGAGATGCTCGGCATAAGTGGAGGCGAAATTATGATAGCCGGAGAAATCCTCTTTTGCACACATGTAAAGATGAGAAGAGGGGGTGGAATTGAGCACGGCGTCGATTGTGGCGACACCGGTAGTGCGAATCGGGCCCGGTGGAAGTCCGGTGATACGATAAGTATTATATGGAGAGTTGGTCTGCAGATGTTGGCCCTTTATCCTTCGTATGGTAAAATCGTTGAGAGCATACCTCACAGTTGGGTCAGCTTGGAGAGGCATCCCGGTCTTTATACGGTTGATATATAGACGTCCGATTTTTCCTTTCTCGTCCTGCTTGTTGGTCTCCTCATCCACGATTGAGCAGATGGTCATCACCTCTGCGGGAGAGAGTCCGAGGGCAGCGGCTTTCGCACGTCGCTCTTCATTCCAGACTTTATTGTAATTGTCGCCTATTTTCTTTATCACCTGAGCAGGAGAAGCCGACCAGTACAGTTCATAAGAATCATCTATAAACAGGGCGATTGCCTGGCGGGGTGTTAGAGAATAAGAGGCCATCAGTTCCGGATTGCTGAGAAGGGCGTCCAGAGAATCGGCGGGGAAGTCAAATCGTCGAGCCACTCTCTCTGTGAGCGTTGGTAGAGTCCGGAATCCGTTTATAGTTAAAGTGAGCGGATGCTGACGTCCCTGAGAAATCTTACGTTCAGCCCTTAGAGGAGAAAGGCCCTTTTCAATGAGGTAAGCCCCATGTCGGGAGGGGAGGTCAGTGTGGCGAAGTGAGGCCACCCTCAACACCTTGTCGGCATAAGATTTTCCGAGATACTTGGCAATAGAATCATGCACATCATGAGATGAAGCATTGCGAGGTATTTTCACGATGGCCTCCTCCTGCGCCTTGGTGACGGCGAGAGGCAGGAGAAAAATCAAGGCGGCGGCAATGAGGGCGGCCACGGCCCCGAGAGAGACAAAGAGGAGTAGACGTTTCTTTGTCTTTACAGGTTTAGGAGGAAGATTTTGGTCACCGGAATTAACAGACATAGTTCTAAGATTGGAAGCCCGCCCCTTGGAGAACTGAGGCGGGCTTTGATAAGAGTTTCAGAAAACTTATTTCTTGCCTTTAACTTTTTCAAGTTGAGATTCCAGTGCATTCAGCGAGAGGTCGATTGCTTCTTCAAAAGTGTCAGCTGTTTTAGAAGCGAAGAGATCTGCTCCACCCGGTATAGATAGCTTGATTCCTGCTTCCTTGTTTTTAGCGGTTTCCGGTTTTACAAGAGTAAGGTTAACTTCAGCGCCACCGATGGCTTCAAAACGGCGGGCAAGCTTATCGATCTTTTTGTTGACGAATGCAACGAGTTTTTCGGAGATGTCGAAATGAATCGCTTTAATCTGTACTTCCATAATGACAGTAATTTATGGGTTGGTAATTAGTGAAACGCAGGGCTGTCAGATAGGGAGAGGGATATGCCCACACAAAGATAAACAAAATTCGGGGAATTTTTTCTTTAATATGAGTAAAAATTATACCTCCGGTTTATTTTTTCTTGCCCTGGGGTGGCTTGATTCGTAAGCCTTTTTCATCTCAGCGAAAGAGACGTGTGTATAGATCTGGGTTGTAGAAAGAGAAGAGTGCCCGAGAAATTCCTTCACAGAGTTGAGGTCGGCACCCTCATTGAGCATGGAAGTAGCGAAAGAATGGCGCAAAGCGTGAGGTGATTTCTTACGAGCGCCGGTAGGTTCGAGCTGTCGATGCACAGCGTCATAGACCTGACGTGGAGAGATGCGTTTCCCTTTCACGACAAATAGCGGCGAAGGTTTCTCGAGATCGGGCCAGAGACGGTCGCGCATTTCCTGCCAACGGTTTATTTTCATAATAAGCGATTGAGGAACGGGCACGACGCGTTGTTTCGAGCGTTTACCGAAAATTTTGATTTCTCCGGCCGAGGGAGAGATATCAGGGTCGCTGATGGCTATAAGTTCAGCGCGGCGGATACCCAGAGAGTAGAGAAGATCAATTATGAGATCATCCCTCATTTCCTCTTCGTTATCTGGATTAAGGGCCAGTGCCTGTTCATCGAGACGCAGGATACCCTCAATTTCTTCCGCACGAACCACATCCGGAAGACTTTTAGGTATTTTAGGCAATGTAAGGTCAGCCGTTGGGTTTGCCTCAATTACACCACGTTTCAGCAGGAATCGGAAAAAAGCCCTCAGGCTCTGGGCCTTTCTACGTATGGTAGTGGCAGTCTGTTTCTCACGGGCGAGTTTAGCGAGCCATGCGCGCACATCCGACAGGGTTACAGAGGCCGGGTGGAAATCATCCGGGTTGTCATCGGTGAGCCATGCGATAAAACTGTTGATGTCTCGTTCGTAGGCTTCGGCAGTGAGTTGCGAGCGGTTGAGTTCGTAAAGAATATAAGAGATAAAATCCCGGATTAGCATCAGACAAAAAATTAGTTAAAAGCAGGGGTGAGATAAAAAAGAAAAATCCGGCTTAGTGTCAGGTTGAATAAAGACTGACTAAAGCCGGATTAAAATTATCTAAATAAGAGAAGAATTCTTACTGCTCTGCCTGACGGAGCTGCTGCACGTAAGCAGCTTTGATCATCTTTTTGCGGTTTGTCACAGAAGGCTTCTCGAAAGCCTGACGGCTGCGCAGTTCTTTTACGATGCCGGTTCTTTCAAATTTACGTTTGAATTTTTTGAGTGCTTTCTCGATGTTTTCGCCCTCTTTAACTTGTACGATAATCATGTTTTATTAGTTTCTTTGTTATAAAATTTTTAGTGAAGTTGTTTAAAAATTTTCCGAGACGAGAGTCATAGGAAAATTGCGATGCAAAATTAGTCAAACTTCTTTGTTTGACAAAATTTTAGCGGTAATTCTTTTGAAAATTTTAACTCTTTTTCAATGGAATAAGATTAAACAACCTCCTTTCTATATGATTATCACTAAAAGAATAACAGAAAAAGAGAAGAAATATTGTTTCGTCTTAGCGATCACATGGTAGAATATTAGACTGTCAACGCTCAGCAGTGTCGTCAGTTATAATGGGATAGAAATCAAAACTGTGTTTAAATGACCTGTAGAACGTATTTTGTAGTCCTGAGCCGCTGCCCATATACAGTATATTGAAAATGCCTACAGCGTTGCATGGCCGGTTATTGATCATGGGTGGAGTCATGAAAAGGTTGGCGCTACTCAGAAAATTCTTTACCGTAGTATCTTTGGAAGGGTTGGAAGATTCGAGGATTTCGCAATCAATTATTTTACCTTTTTTGTCAATGATAAGTTGGAATTTTGACTGTTTCTGGAAAGCGGAAATTGACCCCACCACTTCGAGTTCATTAGCAGCTTTCTTGTCCAGCAGATTGAAAAGTTCTTTCAAGGGATTATTCTCCCCCTCGTTGACTGTCAGATAAGAAGGAGGCGTGAAACCGGGGAATTTGTCGGAGGTCTGATTGGAGGTTTCAGAGGGGAGGGTCTGAGCATAGAGGTTGAAAGAAGAATTCATCCAACCAATGAGGCAAATGAGAATGAGGAGCTGTTTCATAGTGAAAGTATTTTTGAGAGATGAAAAATTACCTTATAGAATAGTTGACGGTCATCGCTCAGCAGTGTTGTCAGTAATAATGGGGTAGAAATAGAAGTCATGGTCATATTCATATGTCTGGACAGAGTAAGACGGAGAGCCGTTACCAGTTGATGAATAAGTGATTGAAAAAATACCGACAGCGTTGCAAGGCTTCCCGTTAAGCATCGGAGGAGTGATGAAAAGATTGGCACTGCTGAGGTACTTCAGTACAAT
>CAZPHL010000044.1:16522-19942 GCA_964586465.1 uncultured Sangeribacter sp. | reverse complement strand
GACAGCATAATCTTGTTAAAACTCACTGACCTTGCTGAAGATATACGGTTCATACGCCTTCAAAACAGCAACTCCGCCCTTGTTGCCGATGGAATGACATGGGTGTCGGGCAACCGTATCATCGTGTATACCGATGGTGTCGTACGCCAGTTCGACATGTCAGGCCGCTATTTGGGAAGAATCGGTGATCGTGGACACGGCCCCGGTCAATATACAATTGCTCCAAGTGATATTTACGTGGACGAAGAGGCTGAAAGAATCTACATGGTACAACCCGGCACTACAAAGATATTCATGTATGACGCCAAAGACGGTAGTTTTATACAGAATGTTCCCTTAGCCTATAAGTTAGAGAAAGGACGAATACATGTCGACACGGAAAATAAAATAGTCACTGTCGCCGCCGCACCCTTCAGATATTCCGGTCACTATGCCAATATCTGGACCCAGGATTTCAAGGGCCGGATCAAATCGTCTGTCACGAAACGTCATCTTGCAGTCATGCCTGATTACTCCAACGAAGTTATGGTAGGCAATCCCACGGGTGCATCACAATTCGACTACAGCGTGTTCAGCACTATTGCTCGTCAGGACTCCCTGTATATATATAGTGACGGTCAGCTACACCCCACATTCTCTTATAATTGGGGTGACCGAAGGCTGCCGGTGCATGAGTACCGTTCTACTCCCGATTTTTTTGCCTTGGTTCTCCTTGCAGATCCGGAGCACGCTACTCCCACAAAACGAAAAAAAGGAAGTAAGAATAAATCGGAAATCAAAACTGACTCTGCATTTTCTATCCCGGCCCTCACACCTTTAGTAGTTGACAGGAGATCACTGCGTGGTAACTTTGCACATCTTATGCTTGACAATATCGGCACTGTCGTCATAAAAACCAACTGGCTTCAGCAGTCTACTCCTGAGAATTTCGTCATGACCTTTGTGCCTATGGAGCTGGCTGATCTTATCAAAGTAGCCCCACAGACACATGAATATGTCGACAAGTCGGTAGTGGAACACATGAACCAATTAAAAGACAGTATTCATCCCAAAGACAACAATTATGTCATGATCGGAAAATGGAAACAGACCGACAGGATTCACGATCTTTGAGATATTTTCTAACAAAACCAAAATATCATTTATCATGAAATTCAAATTTATACTTCCCCTCCTCTTTGCATCAGTCACTACTTTTGCGAATGCCGTAAGCCCCGGCAGCGAATTTGCCAAGGGTGCCGATGTAGGCTGGTTGTCACAATTGGAAGCGGAGGGATACAAATTCTATACACCCGGAGAAGAACGCCAAGAAATGGAATGTATGCAGCTCCTCCGTGACTACTGTGGCGTAAATTCTATCCGTCTGCGTGTGTGGGTTAATCCTAAAGATGGTTGGAATTCCATCCCGGATGTAATGGCGAAAGCAAAACGGGCCAACGATCTCGGTATGCGCACCATGATAGATTTTCACTTTTCAGATCATTGGGCTGATCCGGGACAACAGGAAATGCCTGAAGCCTGGAAAGGGCTCTCTTTCGAGGAACAGAAAAAGGCCCTGGCTGACCATGTCACGAAGACCCTGACTGCACTTAAAAATATCGGCGTCACTCCGGAATGGGTACAAATCGGAAACGAGACTACACCCGGAATGATGCTTCCCGTAGGGTCAGTAGACAATCCCCAACAACTCACAGCTCTCAACAACGCCGGTTATGATGCTGTCAAGGCAGTGTTGCCCGATGCTAAAGTTATCGTGCATCTCGACAATGGCAACGATCGGGAACGATATGACCGTATGTTCGGACTTCTCGAGGAGAACGGTGGGAAATATGATATGATTGGTATGTCAATCTATCCCTATTGGGCGGAACAATCAGGTGAAACGGGAGGATGGAAAAAAGTAACTTCCGATGCTCTGGCCAACATCGATTATCTGAAGGAGCGATATGGTCGCCCTGTGATGATATGTGAAATCGGCATGCCATATTATGAAGGCGATACGTGTAAAGAATTCCTTACCGAACTGATGAAAGCGGATGTAGAGGGTATCTTTTACTGGGAACCGGAAGCCCCTGAGAACTATAACGGTGGATACATCCTCGGTTGTTTTGAGAATGGAGTGCCCAACTCCGCCCTCGATCCTTTCAAAGAATAAAATACAGAAACTCGCTGTCCTCCATAAAAAGAAGACAGCGAGTTTCTGTAAATAGCCAAATTATTACGGCATAGCTTTTAGCCTGCGCGATTTCCAATAATCCTCTAATTTTTTTGCTTCCTCTTTTGTGATCGGTATCACAGCACCATGTTTTGGACTTTGAAAGTTAGTAGCCTTCATCGGGCCATCGTTGAAATGGCCGAGAGGAGTGAAGGTCTCGAAATCTGTAGTCTCCACAAATCCGAAATTATTAGGATGGATACTGAACACGTCATACATCACCACCCACTTGTCTTCTCCGATACGTTTCCAAGTAGTGGGAGCTTCACACGCACCCGGCTCAGTGTCAATCCATCGGTCGTTGTAGACATATCCACCGTTCACCCTGTCGGAAATAGCATATCTCACGCCTCCGGGATTTTCCTGTGAGCAGTAAGTCATGAAATAGCGACCATCAGGCATTTCGATAATGTCGGCATCAAGAATTTGTATATCCTTATTAGGATGGACGAATAATTCTTCAGGCTGACTCACAAACGTTGTAAATTCCGGGTCGGTATAGGCGTAAAATAAGCGTGACTTCTTAGTCCTGGGGTCACCCCCTTCCAACTTCTCCCCTCTCTCACGAAGAGTGAAATAGACCATCATCTTTTCCTCGACCGGATCATAGATGGTTTCAGGGGCCCAGAAACATCCCACCTCCTCATATTTTTCAGGGAAAAGTTTGTCAATTCTCACTACGTTATGAGTCCAGTGTATGAGATCGTCTGACTTCATAAGCACAATGCCACGGTTATTACCCCAACCATACTCATCAGGACGTTCCCAGCGAGTATCACGGATACCGGCCCGTTGACCAAAAATATGAAGATCGGTCATAGCCATATAAAACTTACCGTCCGGACCCCTATAGATATGCGGATCACGTATGCCATGCTGCTCAGCGATAGTATCCCCCGCTATCACCGGATTAGAGTCATTCACAGCTGTAAACTCGTATCCATCATAACTCGTGGCCATAAATAGAGAATGGGTCGGGTCGCTGAAATATGTGAACAGATATGCTCCCATATCTTTCTCCGATGGAACCTCAGAGGACTTGGAGCCAAACATGTATGTATATGTGGCCAAGCACAGGATTGTTAGTATTATTTTTTTCATATTATACGATGTTCTATAAACCATTTAATACCGTTTGTAAGGTGCGCTTTAAATCATTCAATGCCCTTTGCAGGGTCATACATACTCACTATTTCTGTACAAAA
>CAZPHL010000044.1:14113-16422 GCA_964586465.1 uncultured Sangeribacter sp. | reverse complement strand
AAACCGACACCCTTGATGTTATCTTTCATACGGGGCTCGGAAAGCAATTCCTTCACATGGTCATAGCGATTGGTATTGAATGTGCCGAGACATAGTTCTACATCCGGGTTCTTTTCCTTGAGCGTGGGAGAGAGATAATCCATATTGAAGCGTATTATATCGTCAGAGAGCCAGGGGCATCCCGGATAAGGAGTATAGCTGTAGGCTTCATTCTGATACATCACCATATTGATGGGCACTCCCTGCTCGGCGTAAAGATCGATAAACTTGCTGAACATATCTGCATAACTTTGCAGATACCGTGGTTCCTGTATGAAGAAACTCTGCGCGGCCATTCGGCGGGGAAATCTTTCTTTGTCCGGGTTAACCTGTTCATTGTCGGAGCGGTCGTTATCCCCGAACAACAGATAATCACGACGTGGATCAAGGTCACTGTGCGGACTGCTCTGCACGGCATAGTGATTATTAATTTTCATCCATGCAGGAGGGCTCCAGGGCGACATCCAGAATGTCATATCAGGGTTATATTTCTGAGCGGCACGGATATAGGGAATGATTGTCATCTTATCCCTCTCAATATTGAAATACTTCAGATCGAAATCACCGGGCACATCGCTGCATGAATACCAATCGAGAGCATAGTCGTTGGCGTTCATTGAGATGCGCCCCATAGAGAAACCGAGCTCACCCTCAGGAGAGAACGCACGGCTCAGAATCTCGTCTTGCTGATCTCGATTCAGCATACCGAGAGCTTTCCAGTCCTGTTCATTAAATGTTGTTCCCCAACGGTTGAATGTAGTGATCGGAGTGACCACATCGGTTTTCACCACATCCTTACAGTCGGGAGAGAGTTGTGCTTTAACTGTCTTTCCCTCAGTCCAACGACCGGTATCTGTGGTGGAATAATGGAGGAATGTCTGTGCATTGGCGGTCAGGATTGCTGAGAGCGCGGTCGCAGTAAGTATAAATCCGGGAATCGTTTTCATGTATAGATAAATTATTATTTCTAAATGGAATGTGACAGGATGTCTCCGTATATCCACGATATAGAGTATATCCACGGTATAGGGTCAGCCCGGTGGATGGCTGAGAAGATTAATGTTGCAAAGATACTATAAAAAGCTTGGTTTCATACCGTCAAGATAAAGAATAATTTTCTTTCGAGGGGAAGTTATAAGAAAAGAGATAGCAAGTAAGCATCTTCTGTAGATGGTGCTTACTTGCCTCCCTTAAGATTTATTTGCCGGAAACTCTTACAACCTAAATAACTAATGCCGGTAAATAATAATCTTCAGATTAGAGAATTACAATAATATTCAATAGCCCGGGTTCTGCTTGAGATTACTATTGGTCAACAATGCCTTATTGGGAATAGGATAGAGATTCTTGTCAGCATCACTCTTATCATGTGAGAACCATGACTTAGTAGTGAATACATTGAACCGGATCATATCCTGACGACGGCGACCCTCCTGACAGAATTCCCAGCCTAACTCATCGAGAAAGCGTCCATAAAGTATATCGGCACCACCTTCATGAGTGGTTTCATATTCATCACGGCGTCCGTAATCATAATTACTTCCCTCTTTCAGCTGCTCATCCGTAACCAAAGCCTTCCCGGGATTGTTGCGGAATGCACGCTCCCTGACTTGAGTGACAAGTTCGCCTGCACCGCTTTTACCGGATCGCATAAGTGATTCAGCTTTCATCAGAAGCACGTCGGCATAACGGAATATAGGAAAATCATTGCTCAGACGGTTGGTGTTGCCTTGAGCATACTCAAACTTACCCCAACGGAAACCATCATCTACATCTGAGGCATCGATTTAGGGAACATCCACCTCGAATATAAGTGGATTACCGTCAGAACTGCGCTTCAGGATATTACCGGCAGCATCATACTGCTGGCCCTGAATATACCATTCCGCCAAACGCTCATCATCCGGATCAAATGACTTGATGAACTGTGGAATTGCACAGACACCACCCCACGGGCGATCGGTAAATCCGTATGTAGCCTGATTCTCAGGAGCCAGAGTGTAGAGATGGAAATCGAAAGCATTCCAATCGGTCACATAAAGCTCATCAAAAGGCAAGGCGAATATGAGTTCTTTTGAATCCTCATTTTTAGTAACAAATGGTGCATTGATATCGGCTTCAAGGGCATAATCGCCGGTGGCATCGGCATGATTGATAACGGCATCACACTGAGCGATACATTTATCCCACATAGATTCACCCACCCAAACCTCGGCATTCAGATACATTTTTGCAAGAAGCGTATGGGCACACCATTTGTTGAAACGCCC
>CAZPHL010000044.1:0-14013 GCA_964586465.1 uncultured Sangeribacter sp. | reverse complement strand
ATATAACCGTCTACCCAACCGATACCGAGACGTGCCGGTATGACATCCTGATCGGCAGACAATTCCTGCGTCCTCACCACACCCTGCCAAAGAAGCATGGTCTGTCGCCAGGGAATATAAGCAGCGTTCACGATAGAACTGATATCCTGTTCGGTTTTCGGAGTGTATTGTGAAGACACGACCGAACCGTATACCTCATCTTTGAGGTCGGTGCACGCTGCGGTGGATGCTAATACACCTGCCACACCTATATATGTAAGTATTTTATTAAATTTCATATTCACGTAGATTTAAGGTTAGAAGCTTACATTTACTCCAAATGTGAAGGAGCGTATACTCGGATAACGGTCGCGTGTATCATAGCCCGGAGTCAGGCCATCTGTCGATACTTCCGGGTCGATACCCTTATATTTTGTGAAGGTAAAGGTATTCAATACAGATCCATATATGCGTAATTCCTGAACATATTTACCGAGTTTACCGAAGGAATAACCTAAAGTTATATTATCGATTTTCCAATAATCACCGTTCTCCACGTAGTAGCTGTTATATTCCGGTTCCACCTCCTTACTCAAAGGCACCTTACCGAATATTTTATCAGAAACGGATTTCAGTCGATTTTCGAAACGACTGTTCTTACTGTTCTCATAATTCATACGTGCACCATTGATAATCTGGTAATCAAAGGCACCTCGCATGGTTATGCTGAGATCCCAACCGCGATAGCGCAAGGTATTATTCCAGTTAACATACCATTTTGGAAGACCGTTACCAATTACATGTTTATCATCGGGAGCGTGATTGAAGTCTTTATAATTTATGAGTTCGCCGTTTCTGTCCTCATATATCCAGCGGCCTTCCTCATCTACATCCACAACTTTAAAGCCATAGAAATTACCGATACTCTGACCAACCTGTACACGGTGAGAGGAGGTGCCTTGACCTGAATATTCTGCCCAACCGGTATCAAAATAATCATACTCAGTCTTAAAGACACTGCCGGAAAGACTCTTCAATTTGTTAGAATTGTAAGAGAAGGATAAATTAGTGTTCCACTCGAAATTATGAATCCTTACAGGCACCGCATTGACCAGAACTTCAATTCCACGGTTTTCCATTGTTCCGCCATTGGCAGTTGTATAGTTATAAAGATTAGGAGGTGTGGGAACAGAATAATCATAAATCAGACCGTCAATTCTGCGATTATAGAAGTCAATAGAACCATTAAGGCGGTCATCGAGTGTAGAAAAATCAAGACCTACGTTAAACTCCTTCTTTTCCTCCCATTTCAAATCAGGATTCGGATTTGAGGCCGGTACGATAGTTTGGATCCAATTGCCGTTGACGTAAGCATACGATCCGTATTTGAGCATGGCTACTCCAAGAAATGAGTTGGCGGGTTGTGAACCGGTGACACCGTAGCCTACACGAAGCTTCAAGTCGTTGAAAACAGTCTGGTCCTTCATGAAATTCTCCTGACTTATACGCCACCCGGCAGAGACCGACGGGAACCATCCCCATGCATGATCAGTGCCCCATAACTGGCTTGCGCCCTCATACCTAAGGGAGGCCATGAGAAGATACTTATTGGCGTATGCGTATGATGCACGGCCGAAGAAGCCGATCAGATTTGTGGCGTAACGGGATGACCACATACCTGCCTTACCATCCTTCAACGCCGTTCCGATACCGATGTTATGCCACCCTCCGAAATTATCATCCTGGAATCCATAGTTATTTGCGCCAAGCGTCTCACCGCTATTTTTCATTATAGCTATATCCGAGAAGGACTGTCAATTTATTTTGATTGAATATGGCATTATATTGTGCAGTGATCTCAAATAACTTCTCAATCCATATTCCTGCGTCAACCTGTGCCCAACCGTCACGTCCGTCACGTTTGGCGGAGATATGATTATGGGTCTCCCCGTAACCGTGCGTCTGGTTATTGCGGTTATATGAATAATTAGCCTGCAGAGTAAGATCACGTATCGGGTTATACACCAAAGAGAGGTTGTAGCGCAGCTGGGTATTCTTGTAATTTCCCTCACTCTCCTCTATCAAGGCCACGGGATTCTCATACTCAAATTTACTGAGATTCTCATACCATGTGCCGTCTTCATTCTTCACAGGTTCTGTTGGATTACGACGGGTTGCCTGACTGTAGGCTCCTCCGGTAGTGGTTGCATTCCTACGATCGCTACGGCCTAAGAGCCCGAAACGAAGCTTCACTTTGTCATTGAACAGACGCTGGGTTACTTCAATACGTCCCCTGAATGTTTCAAAGCCTGATTTCTTGACGATACCCTGACGTGATGCATAGTTGACGTTAGCAATGTAACTTGTGCGTCGTGTGCTTCCCGTAAGCGACACGTTGTGGACATGGCTGACAGGATTTCGGGTAATCTTTATCCTCTTGCGACATTTCCGGTTGCAACGGTTCATAAGCACTTTTCCTCTGCTCCGGATGATCAATTTTCTCTTTTAAATCTTCCTTTGCATTCTCTACGTTTACTTTAAGTATCTCTTCGTAATAGTTACAGCGATCTATGAGCTCGGTCATTCGCAAGAGCATTTTCTCCTCATTATGCCTTTTTTCAATTCTATTATTCTCGATTCTACGATAGATCATCCAACCCACCGAACATAGCGTCAATAGAAGAAGAGCATATCCCGTCAAGGCCCATCCCGTTGCCCACCAGGGACGATGAATAGTAAAATTCACTTCAGCCGGATTACCGAATGGCATCCCATTACCCACAGCCGTTCTAACCTGCACTCGGTAGTGACCGGGCATCTGTAATTGTTGAGAAAATCCGGTCACTTAGTGTGGTGGCCATCGTAGAGAATGATACGATTGACATTACCATAAATAAGCAAACAGCAAAAACTCGCTTCATTATGTTTCTCCGTTTATAGTATCCAAAGGCAGGAAGTTAATATTGATTAACCGAAAATCTATTACGTTTCGTTGCAAATTTAGTTTATTTATGTATTCCATACAATAGATTTTTATTCATTTCAACATGGCTATTACTTGTTTCAACATTAGTATCTTTGTGGATTTTCATATCTTTACTAATTTTGCTAAAAAAATTATTTATACCCATAAGATTTACAAAACATCTTTTCAATAATTAATAATTACCATGAAACAGTTTATTTCCCTGACGCTCGCTCTGACAGCAGTCTCGGCTTACGCGGCAACGCCACAGATTGAATGTGATGCACGCGGAATGGACATCGGCGTCACATTTTATTCCCCCACTATAGTGCGGGTGCACAAGACTCCAAAAGGTAAGACTACTGACAAAAACAGTCTTGTCGTTATCAAAACCCCGGAAGCGGTAAACGTGAAAACAACCTCAGATAGCGACAGTCAAACAGCCAAATCTTCGGAAGTGACCGTTACCGTTGATACAAAAACCGGTGCAGTGACATTCACCAAGCCTACGGGAGAATTACTGTTGACTGACTACTCTACCTCCTTCACTCCTGAGAATCATAACGGCACTGACTATACCCGAATCCATCAGTCCTTCATGCTCGATGAGGTTGAACCTATTTACGGCATCGGACAGGTAATGGATGGACACATGAACCGCCGCAATTCCAGCCATCATCTCCAGAATGAAAATATGTTTACCTACTCTCCCTATTTTATGTCACCGACAAAAGGGTATGCAGTCTACATAGACAACTATTCGATCTCCGATTTCACAGATAATCCACAATTGATGGAGTTCTCACAACTTGGAGATGCGTCTGACTATTATTTCATCTTAGGAGACACACCTGATGCAATAATAGCGGGCGTACGTGATTTGACAGGACACGCGCCAATGCTCCCGCTATGGGCATACGGTTTTTTCCAATGCAAGGAACGCTACGTTACACAACAGGAGTCGCTTGATGTACTCAAGAAATACCGCGAACTCGGTGTTCCTATCGATGTTATGATTCAGGACTGGCGTTATTGGCCTCAATATAATCAAACCGATTCTCTTTGGAATGGCCAGACTTTCGATAAGACAAATTTCCCGGATCCAAAGAAATGGATTGACGAGATTCATAAAAACAATGCGAAGCTCATGATTGTCAGCTGGCCCGGATTCGGTCCCAAGACACCTCAGTATGCCGAGCTGAGCAGCAAAGGGCACATGCTTGATTTTCTTACATGGCCTCCTGAAAGCGGTGCACAACCATACGATGTCTACAGTCCTGAAGCCCGTGATATCTATTGGCGTTATCTGAACGACGGCATATTCAGTTTTATCGGTAACGATGGCTGGTGGCTTGATTCTACAGAACCCGACCATATTGAGAAAAAAGATAAGGATTATGAGGTGATGACACACGAAGGTTCTTACCGTGGCGTAAAAAATGCCTATTCCCTCATGCATAATACCGGTATCGCAGAACATCAGAAAGCTCAAAACCGCGATAAACGTGTTGTAATTCTCACAAGATCGGGTCATATAGGCCAGCAGAGACTCGGGTCAAATACCTGGAGTGGCGATGTCGTCTCTTCTTGGGAAGTATTTAACAATCAGATACCGGCAGCCCTTAACTTCACACTTATGGGCATTCCCAACTGGAACAGTGACATAGGTGGCTTCTTCGCATGGCAGTGGAGAAAAGACGGAGGTGCCCGTAATCCGAAGTTTCAGGATCTTTACAACCGTTGGATGCAGTTCGGTGCCTTCTGTCCCATGATGCGTTCCCACGGTACAGACATCCCTCGTGAAATCTGGCAGTTTGGAGATCCGGGAGATCCTGTTTTTGAATCACTTGCCAAATCTATACGTCTGCGCTATCGCATGTTGCCTTACATCTACAGCACCTCATGGGATGTATCTGCAAATGACGGCACCTTCATGCGTCCCCTGATTATGGATTATGTGGCCGATCCCAAAACACACGACATAGGAGGCCAATATCTGTTTGGAAGAAACATCCTCGTAGCTCCTGTCACAAAACCGGAAGCTAAGACCTGGCAGGTTTATCTGCCTCAAGGCAATGACTGGTGGGATTTCTGGACCAATCGACGCATCGCAGGTGGCACTACCGACAATAAAGAAGTGCCAATTGATATTATTCCTCTCTACGTAAAGGCGGGTTCCATCATACCCTTCGGACCGGATGTACAATATTCCGGACAAAAGAAATGGGACAATCTTGAAATCCGTGTTTATCCGGGAGCTGACGGAAGTTTCACTCTCTATGAGGATGAGTTTGATAATTACAACTACGAAGATGGCAAGTCATCACGTATCACATTCACCTGGAATGATGCAGATAACACCCTTACTATTTCCGACCGTGACGGTGCATATCCCGGAATGTTGAAAAACCGGAAATTCAATGTTTCATTAGTTGATCAGACGTCTGCTTCAGGCCATCAAACAGAACCGAAATCAAAGAAAATCTCTTACGCAGGAAAAAAGACAACTGTAAAATTATAATATAAAGATCTCATTCACTATACAGGGTAACAATATTCTGAATGATGATATGAGACTTAGGTAATAATTTCATTCACTCTCATTTTTTGATACCATATAATATAATTATGGGCGGATAGATTTTTCTGTCTATCCGCCCATAAATATTATTATATGGAGTTTAAACCTAATAATACTTACCTCGAAATATCACTTGAAAACGACATCATCCACATGTTCGCCGATGAAGATGCGAGCCATGTCGGCAGTCTTATACCATTTGGGCTTCCCGGGCATATCATCGTAGATATGCTCGCCATTAATGACAAGATTATCAAAAGTCACTCCTTTTATCCTACGTGTCTCATCATATCCTATGATAAGGGATAGTTCAGATCGGTCGCCATTATAGTATATATCTTTAAACAGGAGATTCTCTATGCACTGACCGGGGGCGGCACAGTATTTCTTATTCCACGGTATACGTATGTCTATCAGTTTACCTCGCCGGAAGTTTTCAATGCGAATATCCTCGAAAGTGATATTTTTCACGATATTGTTGTCACCGGCAAGGATAGCGAACACACCTTGATAATCAATCTGATTCTCATGCATGTCTATAACGTCAACATTCCGGTAGACAATGTCGGTTATGGTATCGGCAGGAGCGTCAGCACCTAACTCCGCAGCACTTCCATGTAAACCTATCATAAAAGGATGGGCCACATCTGCCCATAGTACTGCATCTTCCGTAGATATATTCCTACACCCTCCCTTGAAACCTTTTCGTGTAGCATATATGGTTGTACAGTCATCTGAAGTACGGGCGAAAATATGCTTATACGTCACATTTTTGGAAGCAAATACATTGAACCCGTCTCCCCAGCCATAGTAACTCATCACTTTTACGTTCTCCACCTTGACCGAATCAGAACCACCTACGGCACATTGGGTAGTAAAAATCCCGTTTACCTCGACATTACGGCTTTCCTTTACCATCACACCGATCTTTCTCTCAGGATAGATCATACCTCTTCCTGAAATCTTCACGTTATCAGCATTGACCACCTGTATATCGCCATCAATCACAGCCCCTCCCGCCACATACAGTGTTTCTCCGTCACCAAGTGTCAGAGTCTCAATTTTATGGTAACCCGGTCCGTAATAATGATACTTTTCACTCTTCTTTAGTCTCTTCAGTTCCTTTTCAGAGGGTCTATTTTCATCGATCGGATTGGCAAAGAGCTGAAGATTATTGAAAATCTCACCATTTACTTCTACTGACAGATTTCTTGGTTTATCAAGGGTAAAGCTAAAAGTATTTCCATCAATATTGACCGGGATTGAATAAGACAACGGGCGCACTTTTACATCATTTACTGACAGATCGTTGGATGTGACCCGCACATCTACCTCACCGTCAAAATCGAAATAGGCCATGGAAACAGTTCTTATGTTATGCGCGCCACCAATGGTTTCATCCACTTTTACGGCATACACATCAACCGGCAACCATTCGCTCTGACCGCTCTGTCTTACTTCCACCGCAAACGTTTTATTGAGCGGGACATTATCCGGAGCAGGATAAGTCACTACCATGGCATTCAAAGATAAAGATGTTATACCGGGCATTACTACACTTAGTAAGATTCCGATATGTTTGGCAAAAGATTTCATAGAAGACTTTATATTGTTAGTTAGAAAGCAACAACTTATTTATTTCTGCAACAGATAAACTGACAAAGCATCGGCTCCACTGTTTTCTTTAATTACAAATTGTTTTCAAAGCACTCCCTCATCTGGCGAATTCCTATATAAAAATGATTTTCTGCCGTGCGAGGCGATATACGAAGCATTTCCGCTACTTCTTTGGAACTTCTCCCTTCGTGAATTCTTAATGTATAAACCAGACGGCGCTGGGGCGGCATAGTGGAAAGACGTGTCTCCTCCAATCTTTTCAAATCCTTACCCACTACCTCTTCTTCTGTTTCATTTATGATATAATCCATAAAAAAGGTGAGATTGCAATGAGCTAACGACTTCACATATAAATGACGCAAATAATCATTAACCAGATTTACGGCAATAGAAAAGGCCAGTTGATTAATTCCTGCCGGAACTATCTCCTTAGGATATTGCAAAAGCCGCACAAACACTTCCTGCATCATATCCTCTGCATCATCACTATTGTTTAGACGAGATTTGATGAAATGAAGAAGTTTGCCACAATGTTGGTAAAAATTCTCTATCACTGAATGATTAGATGGAATCAATGGTGCCATATCGATTAGTTATTTCACTGAAACGAGGTTAACGATGGCAAAATTAATCCAATTCAATCAACTCCCAAAGAGAATTATCATATCTCTTATGTCAACAAATTTTATGACATGTTTTCTTTGTAATTAATTGGCGTTAAACTATTTAATTTTATGAGACTATGGTCTGACACAATTATTTGATACTTCCGGTGGCGTGAAACATAGCTCATTCATTATTTTTCAGGTATTCTCCGGGTGATATTCCCTCGATATTTTTGAAATGGCGGAAGAAAGAAGCTCTTGAGGAGAATCCTGCTTTTTCAGCCATAGCGCTAAGAGTGAGAGAGCGGGTCTTATCCTCCTTTACCAGACGCTTGAATTCCTCAACCCTAAAACGATTTACATAGTCATAGAAAGTCTGACCCTTATGTTGGCTGAAAAACTGGCTGAGTCTGTGGCTTGATATTCCTGCTAAAGCTGCAAGATCTCCAACCTTAAGCTCAGAGTTTAAATATGGCTTTTCTTTTTCCATCACCTCTTCAATCTTACGGGCAATTTCTCTGGCTTCGTTTCGTGTAAGAGTGTTGGAAGCATATTTCTGGCGTTGTACGACTTCTTCTGTTTCTACCGCCTCAGTGTTCTCATCTGAAACCGCGACAGAAGTATCAACTTCTTGTTTTTCATTTGATTTCCGTCTTAACTGTCGCCATACTATTACACCACAAATCAGCAACGCTACCACAAGCACACCCAATATGTACCACCATGCCGGATAAGGAATATGAATTTTTACCACTGTCATATCAGGCTCTCCTTCGGAATCGTTGGCCGCTTTCACACGCAGTTCATGAGAACCCGGGGATAGTTCGTAGAGAGTGACCGAGAGATCTTTCGTAAAACGTTGCCATTTTCCACCATCAAGGCTATAAATAAATGACTCGGGTTCTTCAAAAGCGTATGAGAAGGTAGAGAACTCTATCCTGACCGTATTAGAACTTTTATCTATATCAATATGATAAGATCCGTCAGACTCCTCGGGATGCGGAACAAAATCCACCGACATGCCATTTATCTTTAACACTGTAGGGACAAGGGGACGCTGAGCTTCAATAGACGACTCGATATTAGATTCTGAAAGACGCATGAGACCGGCTGAATTACCGAACCATATATGACCCACTGAATCAGAGACGGGCTGACTCTGTAAGAATAATGGTGAAGGAAGCCCTGAAGCTAACCCAAAACGTATTACATGTCCCTGGTCATCAACCCGGAATATCCCTTTATTGGTTGGAATCCAGATGTTTCCTCTACCATCTTCTACTACCCCTTTAGCGTCTGCGCCATCAAGCAGCGGATGTGTGAAAACAGACGGACCTGACAGATCCATATTTGAAGACATCACCATACCTTTCTCGGGCACAAAATATAACCGATGTCGGCTATCCTCGTAAACAGTGCGGAAACGCGTCTGTCGCGGGAAATCTGCCGGAAAGAGATCCGTGCGTAGCTTTTCCTGACGAGGATCATAGACACATAACCCTGATTCAGTACATATCCAGCCCTTACCTTCCGAATCAAAGAAAATGCCATATACATTACCATCGGGTAGACCACTGTTAGCCGATGTATACTGTATGGGCTCCTTCCCTTCAGGCTTTTTTAAAAGTCCATGGTTTGTCCCTACCCACAGATTACCATCTTTATCGGAGGCAAGTGCGAAAATATGCCCCGAACGAAATATCGGTTGATATCCTTTCACAGGCAAATCACTTACTTGTCGGGAAATTGGATCAAGTATTTGAAGACCACCCCCATAGGTTCCAATAAAAGTTTTTCCATTGTGATTGAGAAGAGAAATCACCATCTCAGAACGCAACTCGGGACTTCTTACCGTCCAGGCGGTCGAGCAACTACGTTCAAATACCACGATTCCTTCTCTTGTGCCAATTGTAATCCTGCCATTGTCCAGACTTAAGGCTCTTACAGGCACGTCGCGCGTGTTAAAACTTGAAGGATCATCCACAAGCTCAAAAAGGCCATTCCACGAAGGAGTGTAGTCTACACCATTCTGATAGTAACCCACCCACAAATGACCGTCATCATCTGTAAAAATGGAATATACTTGATTGCTTGACAAACTATTGGGATCTGAAGCCAGATGACGTGCTTGAGCGGATATTTCTTCTGAAGGGAGAGAAATCCTTGTTACACCACCCCCGTCAGTACCTACAAACAGAGCTGAGCCATCCCGGTTTACTTTCATTGACGTCACGACATTCCCCTTAGAGAACTCAAATGCCTCTTTCAGCTCCCCGTCAGAAATATTCAATCGCCATACACCATTGCCGGAAGTGCCGATATAGACATATTTATCGGTAGTTGCCAAGGCTGTGCCACCTAATTTTTCAACAGACTCGGCATCACCAATCTGTTCAGTGGCAAATGTGTCCATGTCAAGACTATAAATACCTCCTTTAGTCAAAATAAATATTCTGTCTTTACCCAAAGACATATCAATCACCTTATTCGAGAGATCAAGTATATCTTGTCTCACCTTTATCTGACGTGATTGACCATCAGGCGTAAAGACAATCAGCCCTTCGTCACTGCCGATAAGAGCGAATTTACCCGGTACACTCAAAGCACTTGAAGCTGATAGCGGTTTTCCATCCATTAACCTTGTCATCACATGGTGCCGATTCTGAGTATCAAGACGGTATAACCCTGAGGCAGTGGAAAGTATCAGACCGCCGTCATCGGCAGGCACCAATACTTTTACAGTTTCATTATCTGAATTTTCTTCATTTAGAGGTATTTTGACAGCATACTCTCCGTCAAACCGTAAAAGTCCGCGATCAGTAGCAAACCATGTAAATCCATCGCTCGTACGAGTTATATCGTAGGTCGTGAACCTATTATTATCCAAGCCCTCGACAGCCGGAATCTTATTAAAGAGCCGGCCTTCACCAAATGCCGACAGGGTAAATAAATACCCTATCAGCATCGTCAACATTATAATTTTGATATTTATTGATTTCGTCATATAGAGAGCTTTTTACGATATATTTTAACAATGTTAAAACGGAGTAACCGATGTTAAAATTGTAGAGGATGAAGAATGAGAATCAAGATTCTTCAGACGGTTTAAAGCCTCTATATAATAATAGTCTGCATAAATTATAGAATAATCTATTTCGCTACCGGCAGGACGATGACCTGTGGAATGTAACAGAAAAGAACTGTTACGGTCACCCGACTGATATCTGTCGCTGCTTAAGGAGGCAAGCATATCTATAGCCTCATTCTTGTAATGCGCACTCTTCTCTTCATCTACATAGCCGCTGAGTTCAAGAAGCGCTGAGGCTACCACACACGCAGCAGATGCATCACGCGAAGCAGCAGGAATATCCGGATCGTCAAAATCCCAATAAGGCACTTTGTCTTCAGGCAAACGATCGAGATAAACATCAGTAACTTTCTGTGCGAAATCAAGGAATTTCGGATCTTTTGTCTCACGGTAAACCATGGTATAACCATAAATTGCCCATGCCTGCCCACGAGCCCACATAGAATCATCAGCATACCCCTGGTGTGTGCAGCCACGGAGGAACTTTCCCGAATCCTTATCATATACTGCCACATGGTAAGAAGTATAATCAGGACGGAAATGATGCGCCATAGTAGTTTCGGCATGCTTTACAGCTATGTCGTGAAGATAAGGATTGCCTCCGTTCTCTGCGGCCCAAAAAAGCATTTCAAGATTTATCATGTTATCCATGATTGTATTGTGACCTCCCAACATTTCCACATTCCGTGGCCATGAAAGAATTGTTCCGACTGCCGGATTATATAAAGTAGCAAGGGAATCGGCGGCAGCAAGTATCACCTGTTTATAATCGTCTCGTCCTGTAAGACGGTAGCCGTTTCCATAGCTGCAATATATAAGGAAACCTAAGTCGTGATCAAACACAGGCTTGTTGACGATTGGCTTAAGAGCTTGAGTGAATTTGTCAGCCTCTGCAAGAATGGTAGAATCACCCGTCACCTCATAATCATACCAAAGCACACCGGGCCAGAAGCCACTGCACCACTCCTCGGCACATGCCGTACGACACTCCCAAGCACGAGCGTCAGGAGCGACATTGCGCGGCATCATCGTGTGATCTATTTCCCCATTGTCAGGATTACGTAACTGAGCTAAAGTAGACAACACATGACTATGACAATAATCAAGCTGAGAATTAGCATTTATCCGTGTGCTCTCCTTATTAGACCCACATGAGGATAAGAGAGCAGTCATAGTGACAAACCGGAATAAAGTCTTGATAAGTTTCATTTGTAATCGTTATATTTGTTTGCTTCATTATTATCCAAAGGGGTAAGACGCACAACGGCACCCCCTTTGGGTTGAAGATTTAATTTCAGAATAGAATTTGAAGAAACCACACATTTCTCTATTTTTACTTTCGTTGCTGTATCAATTTCCGGATCATCCGTATAGATATGGGCCAGCCACTTAGTGTCGGAAGGAAGAAACGAGAGAGCTATCTCCTCAGTACGTGCCTCGTTGTTGGTCATTGCACCCAGAAACCATGTATCACCCTTGCGACGGGCCATCACAATATCTCTACCGGGATAACCTGCCAATACTTTTGTATCATCGAACACTGTTTCCAAATTTTCAAACCATTCTATTTCAGGCTCCCCGTGATAACGGTCGGGAGTATCATACCATAGGATCGTCTGCAATGGACTGTAGAAAATGAGCGAGGCTGCCAACTGATGTGCATGTGTATTTTTCAGACGTTTGTCAAAATAACAGATTGTATAATCAGCGGCTCCGTTAAGCATCCTTGTAAAGGGGAGTGTCACGTTATGGGTGGCATCAGGCCATTCCTCATTACCATGAATACCTTCCTGAGTTAGAAGATTAGGGTAAGTACGAGAGAACCCGGATGGTCTGTACTCATCATGAATATTCATCATGAGATGGTTTTTAGCTGCATAACGTACCATGTCATGAAGCCATGTTGCCCAGCGATGTGAGGCATATTGTACGAACCCGGACTTAACCCCTACTATACCCCATTCTTTCAGCAAAGGGAATAATTCCCGTTGTTGTTTCATTAGGGCGTGTTGATTGACATAAAGCCAGATACCAATGCCTTTCTTACGAGCATAATCAACTACATACGGCATATCGAGTTTATCAACCACCTTTGTGGCATCACCGTCATGAGAAGTACAGGGAAGATACCATAACCAGTCGAAGAGCATATAGGGTATGTTATGATCGGCACAGAAATCAATTGTCTTGATCGCACCTTCGGTAGATATAGTGGTTTCACGCATAATCTTTCCGGGTTTTACCCATGTCTCAGCATCCGCTATCTCACAAGGAGGATTAAGATTTTGAACAATATCGTTATTTTCCAGCAGTTGTGCCGGACTGTCAGCAGTCATTATAATTTTCCAGGGCGTAGCGTAATAAGTAACGATGTCGACCGGAGAATACATTACCGATTCGAGAGTACCCTTATATCCGTCGCGATGTCGCAACTTAGTCAGGCACCAGTCATCATTATCGGCATCAAGAATCGCTACCCACTGCCCGGAAGGAAGTTCCATAGTCAATGCCCGTTCCACAGCCATAGAAATACTATCTACAGGCTGATATACAAACGGTGCTTGTGCCCACTCCTCACTCCAAGCCATCGTACCTTCCGGCAGTGTATAGTCAGTGAGATCGCCTACAACTTTATGAAATATGGCAGCAGGATGTTCCGGAAAGAAATATCTGAAAGCAATACCCTCATCGTATGCCCTTACCTGCACATCAAGACGATAATTACTCTTGTCTTTACGCGACATGTGAAGAGTGGCAGAATTATATCGATCTTTGATTTTAGAGCGTTCTCCGTATAGGGGTGTCCAAACCGTATCAACAGGTTGGCTAATACTTATGCTGTCAACTGAAAGAAGATCCATCCATGAATCAGGCTGAGCCAGATCTCTCTTCCCGAGAGCCATCTCCCATGTACGGTTGTCTACTTCAACACCGGCACGTGAAGAAAGAACTACTTCCTGTCTGTCTACCTTTACACTATATTTAAGTTCCTTTCCCGGTTTCTCAAATTTCACCTCCTTCCTGCCGTCAGGTGAGCTTAAGCGCAGTTCAGTAACAGAAGAAGCTATAGAAGATGAGAAGACGAATAATACAATCGGGAATATGCATTTTCGAAGATTCATGTGTTTTGTAGTTTTACATCATATAATCCGTATGAGAAGCATTTTTTACTTAATCA
>CAZPHL010000043.1:0-20997 GCA_964586465.1 uncultured Sangeribacter sp. | reverse complement strand
CGGTCGTTGTTGTCGCGGTTGCCTTTGTATGGAGGACGCTCGTTATCGCGGTCGCTTTTGTAGGCCGGACGGCTTGCAGGACGTGGTGTGAAGTCATTGTCGCTGTCGTCGTCATAAGCATCAAAGCCCTTGGAGGACGAGGTATCGAAATTCCGTTTCTTATCGTCGCGACTGAAGGTCTTTTTCTTTTTACGATCGTCGGTTATACCTTTGCCACTGTTGAATTTACGTGCCTGCTTCTCCCAATCGTCATCAGAGATATGGCGCACTTTCTTCGGTCCGGCATCTTTCTTAACAGTTGTATTGCCTACGCTTCCCCCCTCTGCGCGGAATTCGGAGTACTTGCCGTCGAAAAGCACGTATTCGCGAAGGCTACATTCCAGGCTGCCGTTATGAAGAGGAATCTTCACAGAGGGCTTGAGCCCTATCTCGGCAAACTGTTCGTCGCGGAAACCTATAATCCAGGCATGCCATCCTTTGAAATAGTTCTTCAAAGTCGAACCAATGTTCTTATATAGAAGATTCAGATTCTCAGGTTTGAGTCTCTCTCCGTAGGGAGGATTTGTCACAAGTATTCCTTCGGGTGCATTATCGGTCCAATCAGACACTGATTTACATTGCAGTTCGATCATGTCATCCACACGGGCCGATTTCACATTCTTACGGGCGATGGCTATAGCCTCGGGAGATATGTCACCTCCATAAATCTTATAGGCATACTCGCGCTCTGCAGAATCGTCATTATAAATGTCTTCAAAGAGATCCTGATTGAAGTCGGGCCACTTCTCGAAAGCGAAGCTCTCGCGGTAGATGCCCGGATTTATATTGGCTGCTATAAGAGCCGCCTCTATGAGGAATGTGCCGGAACCGCACATGGGATCTACAAAATCACTGTCGCCTCTCCAACCGGTCTTCATGATTATGCCGGCCGCGAGCACTTCATTGATAGGAGCTTCTGTCTGCTCCACGCGATAACCGCGTTTCGAGAGAGGCTCGCCGCTGGAATCAAGAGATATCGTGACTCTGTTTTCGGCTATATGTACGTTGAGCTGAACGTCAGCCCCTGAAAGCCGTATAGAGGGACGTTTGCCATATTTATCGTTGAAATGGTCTGCTATGGCGTCTTTCACCCGATAAGTGACAAACTTGGAGTGAGTGAATTCCGCACTGTTTACCGTTGAATCGATGGAAAAGGTGGAGTCGACTGTCATGAATTGCTCCCAGTCGAGGTCTCTCACATAGTCATACAGCTCATCGGTGGTGTCGGCTGTGAATTTCACAATGGGCTTCAGGATTCTAAGGGCGGTCCTGAGGCAGAGATTGGCGCGATACATGAGTTCCTGATCGCCCTCGAAAGTCACCATTCGGGTGCCAAGCTCAACATTCTCTGCTCCAAGGGCAATAAGCTCGTCGCGGAGTATATCCTCCAGGCCCTGGAATGTCTTGGCCACCATCTGGAATTTATTTTCCATCTTTTCTTTGTTAACTGATTGTGCGGGGGTCTGTGCCGTCACCGCGTTGGATTTTTGTTTTGGTTATTTATTTAAAAGTCGCCGAATGAGATTGTCTCCCCCCCTCTCTGTGGTCTGGAGTCGTCAATATGCCCGTTCATCTTGTGTTCGGAGATGCTCTTAAGCTCATCTTTGAAACGGGGATCTCGATTATAGGTTGGAACGCTCTCTATAAGGGCGATTATATCATGGTCATCAAGTTGTGAGGGCTTGAGCACAGCATACTTCAGACGCGCTGTGTTGCGTTTCTGCTTGGTCAGTTTGTCAGTGCCGTAGACATCGGCGATGCGTTCGTTGGCTTCCTCATTACGGATCATCTCATCTCTCTTGTCTTCTTCGGAAGAACTTTCAAAGATGATGTCAGTATCACGGCCGGGACCCTTCTCCACAAGAGTGACATTGAAGCCGGAAGCAAGCACGGTGATCTTCACACGGTCGCCCATGGTCGGGTCATCGCCTATACCCCACTTCACGTCGATGCTCGAAGGAAGCTGGGAGGTGAACTGCGTGATCTCGGCAATCTCCTCAGCACGCAAAGGATTTTCCGAATCTTTCCAGCATGTGAATTTGAAAAGCAGACGTTTTGAGGTCTGTATATCGTGGGCCTTCAGTAGCGGAGAGTGCAGGGCATTATGGATGGCATTTGAAATGCGGTGCTCGCCTTCGCCGTAAGCTGTAGATATGATAGCGGTGCCACTGTCTTTCAGGGTGGTCTTCACATCCTGGAAATCGACATTGATGTAGCATCTTTCGGATATGATGTCAGAGATGCTTCGTGCAGCATTGGCCAACGTGTCATCAGCTTTCTCGAAAGCATTGAAAAAATTGAAATTCTTGTAGAGTTCAATCAGATTCTCATTGTTGATCACAAGCAAGGCATCCACATGTCCCTGCATCTCCTGAGCGCCGTCGAGAGCTTTCAGAATCTTTTTCTTTCCCTCAAAAAGGAAGGGGACAGTGACGATGCCGATTGTCAGCATGCCGGCTTCCTTGGCGAGACGGGCTATCACAGGGGCCGCTCCGGTGCCTGTGCCACCTCCCATGCCGGCGGTGATAAAGACCATCTCGGTGCCGTCGCTGAACAGCTGCTTGATGTCATCTTCGCTTGATTCGGCACACAGTTTTCCGACTTCGGGATTGTTGCCCGCACCACGTCCATGTGTTATGTCCCAGCCCAACAGGAGCCGGGTCGGCACAGGCGACATGTCGAGGTGTTGCTTGTCGGTGTTACACACCACGAAGTTGACATTAGGTATTTCTTGGCGATACATGTAGTTGACGGCATTACCGCCGCCACCGCCTACTCCTATCACTTTTATGATCGAGGCATTCGGATCCTCAAGAAAAGTGGTATCATCGGCTAAATTATATATCTGATTGTCATCCATTGGGAATTTGGCTATTTAGAGGAATGAGAGTTTTTATTCGAGGAGGTCGGAATCATCGTCGAGCGGACCGCTGAAGATGTTGGATATACGGCTTTTTAAGCTCTTCATCCAGCGGCTCTCCTTTTTAGGCCGCTGTTCCGGTTCTTCCTCAATAACGGGCTCCTCCGGCTGCACCGGTGGTACGTCTACTGTGGGAAGCTCCTCTTTTACCGGCTCCTCCAGACACTGGTTGCGACTGAGAGTGGCACCGGCATATAATACGCTGACAAGCTCCTCCACATCTGCCGAAGCTGCTTTCGCATCGTCTACGAGCACATATTTCGGAAGCCTGCCACGGGATACGGGCTGATTGATCTGCGACGACAGAAGTTCGTTCATATTCTGAAGTCGCGACCCCCCTCCTATACATATCACTTTTGAGGGAAGATCTCCCTCTTTGAGTCCGGAATATTCAATCTGTTCCACCACATTGGCTACAATCTCCTCTGCCCGGGCTACCAGCAGATTGCTGACATCCGACTGTTTGATGCCGTTGAGATTGATATTCGAGGGGAAATCGGGTGCTATCGCATTGCCCGAAGTCTTCTTTATCTCCTCGGCATCCTCCTCGAGAAGATTAAGCGACTGGATATCGCGTGTTATATTGCGACCTCCAAGTGGAATGGTGGCGAAATAACGCAGACATCCTTTGGCATACAGGGTCACGGTAGTGGTCTCGGCGCCCATGTCTACAAGCATACACCCGAGCCGTTTCTCTTCTGTAGTGAGAAGCAGATGACCCGTGGCGAGAGCTGTAACCACAAACCCTTCGATGCGGATCCCGAGTTTATCCTGTATGGTGCGTATGAGATTACGCTTGATTTCCGGACGGCACACGATCAGGTCGTAAGTGGCCTGAATACGGTTGCCTACATTTCCTTTTGGAGAGAGAGTCTCCGTTTTTCCCACTTTGTAGATGCGTGGGACGGCATCTATAACCTCGAGAGAACTGTCAATGGCTGTTCTCAAGGCATCTTTATAGAGACGGTCGAGTATTTCATCGGTTATCTCTGTGTCGTCAGGGAGATTTATGGTGACTGTGCTGGGGATACTTTTGATACTCCGGCCCGACAAGCCCACATACAGACCCTTTATGAGACGCGGAGCTACGCCGGGGCGTTTCTGGAGGCGGTCGATTACTTTGGCCACTCGCAAGGAGGTTTCCTCAAGATTCTGGATTATGCCATATCTTACCCCGTCTACACCTTTGTCTTGTTCTATGGCGATGACATGAAGCTGGCCCTCGCCGGAAGTCTTCCCGACGGCGGCCAGAATTTTCGAGCTGCTGATCTCGATGGCTGCTATATATCTCTCCTCACTCATTAGTGTCGTGTTAATCTTTTGTTATAAACGGATTTGTCTCCGCTACGGTTCAACCTTCATCCCCCGTGGCGCCAGGATCGGGAAGCGTGGATTCTTCCGGATCGACATCTTCCTCCACCGGAAGCGAATGTTGATTCCGGGCCTTGTTGCGGCGTGTGGCCACAATCTGACCGCGAAATTTCACCGATATCGTATCGTAGGTGTCCCACCCTTTGTAGGGCATCACTTTACGGTACATCGTCACTATGGCTTGCCGCTTCTCAAGGAGATTGGTGGTGTCGCCTAAATTGATGACGTGGCCGTGGATGCGGGGCACAAGGATGATGTTTTCGGCATCGATGACCTCGATCATGCCCACAAGGTGACTCAGAATCGGGTCTTTCTGGATGAAACGTGACACGGAGAGCAAATTGCGCGGCGTGAAAGAAGAAGTGAAGTGGCCTGTCACTACCGGGACATCAACAAAAAAGTTGGGCTTCGATTCAATCCGCTTCCCTACTTTGTTGATGTAGTAGCTGGTCTCCCCGTCAAACACCCTTAATTCGGGGATCATGGGAATTATGTCTACATTAAGCAGCCCCCCCGTTGAGAAGGAACATTCCACATCCTCGAAATTTGAATACGCACTCAGATATTGTTCTATCGTGCGCGTGTTGATCCGGTTAAGAGGCAAGCCTACAATTTTTTTCGGAAATTTTGCAAGTTCCTCTTTCACTCCGTTGATTGTGACGGCATCGGCTTTCCCCGACGAAGTAATCTTCACTGATATTCCGGTGCAGATATGCTTCGCCGCCTCTCCGTGCGCCCAGATGGTCATACAAGTGACATAGGCGAACAAAGAGGTGAGTATCAACCATTTAATAATAGTCTTACGCATAGGGTCGATCTTACCGGGTGTCTAATATGTTGTTAATGTCCGGCAGAAGACGGTCGATGTCGGCTGCTCCTAACGTCATTAAAGTTTCAAAGTTACGATTTTTTATCAGATTTAGCAAATCTTTTCGCTCACAATAATATTTCTCTTTCGCAGTGACTTTATCAAGAATAATGCCACTGTCTACTCCCGGGATAGGCAATTCACGCGCCGGATATATCTCCGGCATGATGATTTCATCGGCTTCGGAGAGGGCTGCCGCAAACTCTTCAGCGAAATCTCGGGTGCGCGTATAAAGGTGAGGCTGGAAGATCACTGTCAGTTTCCTGCCGGGATACAGTTTCCTTACTGACGAAATCGACGCCTTAACTTCGTTTGGACTGTGGGCATAGTCATCGATCAGCACTGTGCCTCCGTCACGGCCCGAACGGATTATTTCAAAACGCCTTTTGGCTCCCCTGAAAGTGGCTATGCCGCGACGTACATCGTCAGCACTCGCACCGGCAAGCAGAGAAGCAGCCGAGGCTGCCACGGCATTGTCGATATTTATCTCTACCGGCACACCCACCTCTATGCCGGAGATGCGTATATCCGGACCGACAAGTGTGAAACTTAGAGTGCCTGTGCCGAAACGGATATCCTCTGCATGCCAGTCTCCCTCTGAACCGCCGCTGTAGGTCATAATCTTCACATCTTCGCCTACACGAGGATGCAATTTCAATCCGGTATGGAGGATCAGTACACCACCGGGACGTATGAGCGAGGTGAAATGGGCGAACCCTTCCAGATAGCCCTCCTCATCACCGTAAATGTCAAGATGGTCGGGGTCGGTAGAGGTGATCACTGCGATTGTGGGTGACAGTTGATGAAATGACCGATCATACTCGTCGGCTTCGATTACTGACCACGGTGAGGTTTCACTCAGCACAAGATTGCTTCCCGTGTTACGCAGTATACCTCCTAAGAAGGCATTACATCCCACTTCTGATTGCCGCAATATATTTGCCGTCATGGAGCAGGTGGTGGTCTTGCCGTGCGATCCGGCTATGCAGATGGCCTGCGTGGCTCGTGTGATCTTACCCAAAAGGGCTGCGCGTTTCACCACCTCGAAGCCGTTGGTGTTGAACCACCGGAGAATAGGACTGTCTGACGGGACGGCCGGAGTATAGACCACAAGTGTGGCGGCCGGATCGCGGAATTTTTCCGGAATCTCGGCCGGATCATCGATATAGGTTATCTCCACTCCCTCTTTTTCAAGAGCTTCAGTCAATTGGGAGGAGACACGGTCATAACCGGCCACGCTATGCCCCTTGCTGAGAAAATAACGTTCGAGGTTGGCCATGCCTATGCCTCCCGCTCCTACGAAGTAAAGGTTGGAGTAAGGGGCATCTGAAGGTCGGAGAGATGGATTAGCGTTCATTTTTTATATTGAGAAGATTACATACCTCATCGGCAATACGCATATCGCTGTCGTAGATTGCCATTTTCTTTATCTCAGCACTCATGTCGGCACGTTTTGCCGGATCTTCAATAAGCCTGACAGCCTCATCCACAAGCTTCTCGCGTGCCTCGGCATCGGTCACGAGCAATGCCGCTCCACGGTCGGACAGTGCGCGGGCATTGTGGGTCTGATGGTCTTCGGCAACATTGGGAGACGGCACTAAAATCACTGCCTTGCCGAGCGCCTGAAGTTCTGAGATGGATCCGGCACCGGCGCGTCCTATGACGAGGTCGGCGGCTTTATAGGCAGCCGACATGTCGGTGATGAAGGGGGTCACTACAATACCTTTGCGGCCTTTCACAGCCAATGGACCGCGGTTGCCGAAATTTTTACCGGTTTGCCAAATCACCTGTATTCCCTTGTCGGCCAGACGTCCGATTCCGGCCTCGAGGCTTTCATTGATTGTAAGTGCGCCTAAACTTCCCCCCACTACCAACAGAGTGGGCCGGTCGGGATCCAGGCCGAATGATTCCCGGGCCTGACTCACGCTCACATCCGAGTCAAGAAGAGTCTTGCGTATGGGGTTGCCGGTCTTTATTATCTTTTCCCCCGGAAAGAAACGGTCCATATTGTCATAGGCTACACATATCTTACCGGCTTTTTTACCGAGCAGTTTATTGGTGACCCCGGCAAATGAATTCTGTTCCTGAATAAGTGTAGGTATCCCGGCGCGTTGGGCGGCTTTCAACACCGGTCCGGATGCATATCCCCCTACACCGATAGCTATGTCAGGCTGGAAATCGCGTATGACCTTTCGGGCCCTGCGGAGGCTTTTATAGAGTTTCAGGAGCACACCGAAATTACGCCATATACGCTTACGGTCGAACCCCGCCACAGGAAGACCTACTATCTCATAGCCTGCTTCCGGCACCCTGGTCATTTCCATGCGGTTATCGGCCCCGACAAAAAGAATGTCGGCATTAAGGCGTCGACGCAATACGTCGGCTATCGAAAGGGCCGGGAATATATGTCCCCCGGTTCCACCGCCGCTGATCACCACTTTGAGAGGCTTCTCCCCGCCGGCGGCTGAAGGGGCGCTCTTATCTGAAACTGTCATTTTTTTGGAGATTGATTAGAGAAATTGGCCGCCTGCATATCTTCAGGCAACTCTTTAAGTTCGGCTTTTATCTGACGGGAATCGCTCGTAGTCACGGCATAACGGCTTACCGAGAGCATTATACCCAAAGCAGCCGACATGACAAGGATCGACGTACCACCTTTTGATATGAAGGGTAAAGGCTGACCACTCACGGGGAACAAGCCGGTGACGATGGCCATGTGCACCAAAGCCTGGAACACTATGAGCACGGCACAACCCATGATCAGAAACGCCGGAAAGGCTCTCCTGCATTTATAGGCTATGCTGCCGGCCCTGGCAAGAAGGGAGAGATAGAGTATAAGAAGCGCGATACCACCGATGAAACCGGTGTCTTCCACTATAATGGAATAAATGTAGTCGGAGAAAGCAAGTGGAAGGCGGGCGCTTTCACGGGAATTGCCCGGACCCTGGCCGATAAGACCTCCGTTAGCCTGGGCTATTTTGGCGAAGATCACCTGACGGTTCTCATCGGTAATCTCATCGTCAGGATTCACACCGGCAAGGAAGCGGGCTATACGACCCTTCTGGGTGCCCGTACGGTCGATGCCTCCTTTTGCAACCATCGTAGTCTGGCCTATGCTCTCGAATTCTCCGGTAGACTTCTCACCCGTATATTTCATTAGGAACAGACAGCCTGCACACACACCGTAGACAAGAAGAACCACACCGAATTTCTTCCATTTCATACCACCGATAAGGAACATCGAAAGACTGACACCAAACAACAGGATAGTGTTCGTGAGACCGTTCTTCCAAAGCAATCCACCGAACAGAATCACTACGGCAGCTGCCTGGAACACACCACGGTTGGTGACACCTCTCACCTCCTGATGCTGGCCCAAGATTTTTGCAAGAAGCACTATCACGGTAAGTTTCACAATCTCCGGCGGCTGAAGCGTAAAGCCGGCAATGCGGATGGCTCGTTGCGCACCGTTGATTTCAACACCGAAGAAATTGGAAATCACCAGAAGTCCCAGAGAAAGCACGGCACAGAACCAGGCAAGACGGCTGAAATAGCCGTAGTGAGTGTTCTGGAACGCTAACACAATGCCGAGTCCGAGCACAAGGAAGATGCCGTGACGTATAAGCGGCATATATACATTGGTGCCCGACACCTCCGAACTTGAAGCCGAGAAAAGTTCTATCACCGAAGCAACCAGCAGAGTTATATAGATGCCCCACAGATAGGGATCGGATTTCTGAGGCCGCAGGAGAGTGCGTTGTTTGGGACTCTTTACGGGCTGTTCGACGGCTACTCCGTCAACGGTGTTTTTGATGGTCACTCCTTCCACTGGAGTGGATTGTTGGTTTGTCACGATTCCGTAGTATTAGGAGAGTTGAAAATTGTATTATTCGGATCAGGAAGGATCAAAGCTCACAACATGGCTTTGACGGCGTCCTTAAACTGACGACCTCTGTCTTCATAACTCTTGAAGAGGTCAAAGCTTGCGCAACAAGGTGAAAGAAGCACCGTGTCGCCCTCGGAGGCAACCTTACGGCATGCCGCCACTGCATCTTCGAGTGTATGGGTATCGATTATCACAGGCACCTTCCCTGTAAAGAATTCAAGTAACTTTTCATTGTGCAGACCCATGCATACGATTGCCTTCACCTTCTCTTTCACCAGAGGTTCGATTTCGGTATAATCGTTACCCTTGTCTTTTCCCCCCAAGATAAGCACCGTGGGAGCGGTCATGCTCTCAAGCGCATACCAGGTCGAGTTGACGTTGGTGGCCTTGCTGTCATTGACATAGCGCACGCCATCCACCGTAGCCACATATTCAAGACGATGCTCCACGGCCTCGAAATCTTCAAGTGCCTCTCGGATATTCTCTTTCCTTATCTTGAGCACCGAAGCTGACAGTCCGGCCGCCATGGAGTTATAGAGATTGTGAAGACCTTTGAGCGACAGATTGTCACGTGGGATCTCCCACACTTCGCCCGGAGTGGCGAAATGCACTATCCCCTCTTCTACCCAGGCAGCGCTGCCATCTTCCCGGTCTACACTGAACGGCAGACGGAGCGCCTCACTCTGCACCTGCGCTATCTGCTTGCGTATCACCGGATCATCCTGCCAGTAGACAAAATAGTCATCTTTTGTCTGATTCTGCAGGATTCGGAATTTGGCGGCAACATAGTTCTCCATCTTATGATCATAACGATCCATGTGGTCGGGAGTGATATTCAGGATTACAGCTATGTTGGCCTTGAAACGGTACATGTTCTCCAACTGGAAGCTGGAAAGCTCGATCACGTATGTGTCATGGGGATCTACGGCTACCTGCAGCGCCAGACTCTTTCCCACATTTCCCGCCAGACCAACGTCGATACCACCTTTTTGAAGGATATGATAAATAAGCAGAGTCGTGGTAGTCTTTCCGTTGGAGCCGGTGATACACACCATACGGGAATCGGTGAAACCGGCGGCAAACTCAATTTCAGAAAGCACCGGAATACCTTTGGCTACAATTTTTTCCACCATGGGTGCGTATGGGGGTATGCCGGGGCTTTTTACCACGACCTGAGCATCAAGTATTTTTTCTTCAGTATGGCCACCCTCCTCGTAGGGTATGTCATACCGGTCAAGCAGTTCTTTATATTTTGCCGGGATTGTGCCCATGTCGGAGAGGAACACGTCCATACCCTTCACTTTACCGAGCACTGCGGCACCGGCGCCGCTCTCACCTCCACCGAGCACTACCAGACGCCCGTCGAGGTCTATGTTATGTTTGTTTACAGTCATCTATTTTATTACGATTAACGTATTTTCAATGTCACGAATGTCAAGGCGGCTAACAAAATACCCACAATCCAGAATCTCACGACAATCTTCGACTCCGGTATAGGTGTCTTGGGAAAATTGACGATTGATTTTATCGTAGTGTCACCCGCCTTCTGGAAATGATGATGCAGAGGGGTCATCTTGAAGACCCTCCGTCCTGCACCGTATCTCTTTTTTGTATATTTGAAATATCCCACCTGCATGATCACCGACACATCCTCGATGAAGAAAATCAGACAGAGAAGAGGAATGAGAAGTTCTTTACGGATAAGGATGGCATAGACGGCAAGGATACCTCCCAAGGTAAGACTGCCCGTATCGCCCATGAATACCTGGGCCGGAAAGGCATTATACCAGAGGAAGCCCACCAAAGCGCCGATAAAAGCCGCCGCATAGACCACAAGCTCCTCACTTCCCGGTATATACATTATGTTCAGATAGCCTGAATAAATGATGTTACCTCCCAAATAGGCCATGACAGCAAGTGCCACTCCGATAATGGCGGAAGTACCTGCGCACAAGCCGTCGAGACCGTCGGTGAGATTGGCTCCGTTGCTGACGGCTGTCACAGCTATGATCACCACAACCACAAACACCAGCCAGCCAAGCGTGTCGGCAGCTGTAGGATCACTGATCCATGATGTCAGCCATTCGTAATTGAAGTTGTTATTCTTTACGAACGGTATGGTGGTCTGTGGAGATTTCACCGTGGTGAGTGAATGCACCACTTCCGTCTCATTATTGATGGTATTGACAATCTCCATGTTCTCGCTCATGACTATATCGGGCGAGAGCCACATAGTAAGACCTACAAGAAGACCGAGACCGATCTGACCTATCACCTTGTACTTCCCTTTGAGACCGTCCTTATTATGATATTTCAGTTTCCGGTAATCATCAAGGAATCCGATGCTACCCATCCATAGAGTGGCTACAAGCATCAGAATCATGTAGATGTTGGTGAGATTGCCTATGAGCAGGCAAGGCACCATTATCGACAGTATGATTATTACACCACCCATTGTCGGGGTGCCGGTCTTGCTCATCTGGCCTTCGAGACCGAGATTGCGCACCACTTCGCCCACCTGCATACGCTGAAGTCGGTGGATTATGTCACGTCCGTAGATAAGGGCTATGAGCATTGCTAAAGTGAAGGCCATCCCTGCCCGGAAAGTGATGTAATCCATCAGGCGCAGCCCCGGGAAATCGGCTCCCTGAAAATATTTGAACAGTTCGTAAAGCATTTCAGTTTCTTTGTCTTAAAGCCTCCTTTACTTCCTCCCTGTCATCGAAATGATGACGCACGCCTTTAACCTCCTGATAGGTCTCGTGTCCTTTGCCCGCCACCAGCACTACCGTGCCCGGTTTGGCGCGTCTCACAGCGTTGAAAATGGCCTCGCGGCGATCGGTGATACATTCGGTGCGTTTCAGTTCCTCGGAATTCAGACCGGCCCGCATATCGGCGATAATCTCCTCCGGCACCTCGTTGCGGGGGTTATCGCTGGTAAGAATGAGATAATCCGAGCGGCATACGGCCTCCTGGGCCATCATCGGCCGTTTCCCATGGTCACGATTGCCTCCGGCACCCACTACTGTGATTATCTCACCATCGTTACCCACGATTTCACGGATAGTGTCAAGCACGTTTACGAGAGCATCCGGCGTATGGGCATAGTCAACGATCGCTGCCACACCGTCGGGCGACAGAAACGGCTGGAAACGTCCGGCCACGGGCACCAGTCGGCTCATATTGACCAGAACTTCCTCAGGATCAAACCCTGAAAGGATGGAGGCCCCGTAAACATCGGTAAGGTTATAGGCATTGAAACGACCTGTAAAACGCACCTCCACCTCACGACCGTTGAGAAGCATCAGTGTGCCGTCAAGACGTGTCTCGAGCACTTTCCCGCGGAAATCGGCATCCGAACGCAGAGAATAGGTGTAGACCTTGGCACGTGTATTCTGCACCATATATGACCCGCATTTGTCATCGGCATTGGTCAAAGCGAATGCCGATGGAGGCAACATGTCGAAAAATGCCTTCTTGGCATTCATATAATTCTCTACAGTGCCGTGATAGTCGAGATGATCACGGGTGAGATTGGTGAAAATACCCCCTGCGAAATGCAACCCCGCCACACGTTTCTGAGCAGTGGAATGGCTCGAAACCTCCATGAAAGCATAATCGCATCCCTCGGCCACCATCTCGGCAAGCAGGGAATTGAGCGAGAGAGGATCGGGAGTTGTGTGGGTAGAGGGCACCGCCCGGTCGCCTACATAATTGCAGACCGTGGAAAGCAGACCTGCCTTATATCCCTCGAGTTTCGCCATCTCATAGAGGAGTGTGGCTGTGGTGGTTTTGCCATTGGTACCCGTGACACCCACGAGTTTAAGTTGCCGCGAAGGATAGCCATACCATGCGGAAGCAAGGCGCCCCAATGCCTCTGCCGAATCAGGCACCTGCACGTAGGTGATGCCTTTCACGAGAGTCGTGGGAAGTTCCTCACACACTATGGCTCCAACATGTGCGCTCGCCACTACGGGTATATACTTATGTCCATCGTTGGTGACACCTTTCACCGCGACGAACATGCCGTCTTTCTCTACTTTTCTGGAATCACTCTCAAGAGAGGTTATATTTTTGTCGGTTTCCCCTATTACCCCGATTATTTCAAGGTCTTTCAGGAGATTTGAAAGTTTTACGGTCATATAAAATCAGAACAGTTTATACTTTTAGATTAAGGGTGATTTTCCCTCCGGGCTTTGCGGCGGCACCTTTAGGAAGCGACTGCCACACCACTCTGCCGGTGCCGTTCAGCTGCACGGAAAGTCCGCGCCGTTCAAGAATCTTGACAGCCGTAGGAGCATCATATCCAATCACATTAGGTATGATGTCAAGATAAGCGCTGTCAGTTTCCGCCACGGCCTTGGCCTTACGGGCGTCGGTAATGCCGAGCGATGATATAAGTTTGGAGGGTTCATACTTATCGGAGGCACACAACACCGGTTGTGAGGGTGTGCGTGTGGCCGTGAATGTCGACGAATTGTTAAGCATACCACGGGCAAACATCCTGACGGCCATGTTTTTCACCACCTGGCCTGAAGTCCTGTTCGCACTTGTTCCCGCCGGTCCTAACACAAGCGCCATGCAGGAATAGCGTGGCTTGTCGTATGGGAAAAAGCCGGCGAAAGCATAACGCCGTTTGGAGAGATTATAGGTGCCTTTTTCCACAGGATATGCCGTACCGGTCTTACCCACTACTTCCACACGGTCGTCGCGGACGGCCCGGGCCGTGCCATGTTCTCCCCACACCACGTCCCGCAGACACATCTTGACTTTCTTCGCCGTCTCCTCAGTGCATATACGGTCGCGTATATACTCTATGGGGAGCACCGAGTCACGGCCCTCCTCGTTGATCAGAGAACTTACAAGATGCGGACGTACATACCGTCCACCGTTGGCGATGGCGTTATAGATGGATAGGGTATAGAGCGGGGGGATTTCCGTATTGTAGCCGTAGGCCTGACGTGCAAGGTCAAGATGACGTGAAGTCATGGTGATGTTGTTGCCACGTGAATCTTTCGGAAGTAATTTACGGATTCGGGGAATACACTCACCGGCTATTCCGGAGTGCATACGCTCAAAGAAACCTATCGAAGCGAGACGCTCGTGGAAAGCGGCAGGATCCTTATCGTAACCTCTGAAAATCACCCTTGCTATACCTGTGTTGGATGACATCTCTATCACCTGCTTCATGTTTTTCACCGAGGGAGCGTGCGGGTCAGACGTACGCTGGAACGGGCTGCAGTCCACTGTCTCATAGACACTGTGAACGAGACCGTCTTCAAACGCAATCATAAGGGAGATTGGCTTCATCACCGACCCCGGCTCAAAGGGAAGCACGGCACGGTTCAAGGCTTCGCCGTAGGTGCCGTCACTGAGCAATTCTATATTTGATATAGCTTTTATTTCACCTGTGGCCACTTCCATGAGAATGGCTGTGCCCCATTCGGCATTGGCTTCGGAACAGATGTTATACAACTCCTGCTCCAGCATATCCTGAAGGTCAATGTCGATGGTGGTATGGATGTCGAATCCTCTCACCGGTGCTTGGGCGATCCAGTTGGTGATACCCGAGTTGAGGGCCACTTTCTTGGAGAGACCCGGCACACCGTAGAGAAGGGTGTCAAGGTCTTTCTCCAGACCGGAATAGCCATGGAATTCACCCGTCTCCTGATTCTCATTTACACGGCCTATACTACGGTAAGCCATGCGTCCGTAAGGATAGATCCTCACGTTTTTCTCCTCCTTATAAATGGGTATGCGGAAGCCTGACCCTTTGAAATCCTTAAGATACGGGAAGTTACGGATCATCTGGAAATCCTCGAGTGTCTTCTTGGCCGCCAAGCGCAATGCTCTCGGACGTTTGTCGGGATCTTTTTCAAATTCCTTTTTCAAACGTGTATGCCATGAATACTTTTTAAAAGTATCCCGATGTTGTGTAAGGTTACGCACACGAGGGAAATAATAGTCGAGAGAATCGGCCAGACTGTCTATTTTAGCCCAGGGTATATTGGTTTCTCTCATCACCTTGTTGTGACGCAGATCAAGCTTGATATCATAGACTTTTAGATTACAGGCCAAGATATTACCGTTTGAAGCCAGGATATTGCCACGCTCGGGGGGAATGACAGTGGTGCGAGACAATTCCCGGTGGGCACGCTCGTTCCAGGCGGCTGCATCCACGATGGTGGTCTGGAAGAGTTTCCAGACAATTCCTATGGAGAAAATCAGGAATGCCAGGATTATAAGGCCATATCTGAAAAGTATGTGGTTTTTATTGTTCTGTTTCATTTGGAGGGAGTGGAAAGTATTTTTTCAGTCTTTTTCAAGTTGTAGCTCGAAGGGAGGCTGCTCCTGGAATTCGAGTCCAAGACCGTTCTCCTCTACGAGACGACGCATTTCGGTTTCACGGATCAGCGACATATAGGCCGCCTTCTCCTGAAGTTTCGAGCTTTCAGCAAGCTGCAGCTCTGTAGAGAGGCGTTTAATTTCCGCCATCTTGGTTTTTGTCTTGTATCTTAATCCCATTAGCGCGAGCATTGCCACGACAAAAATCATGAGCAACCAGGCGTTTTTCTTAAAGAACTCCACCGATAACGACCGTCCGTACCTTACGTCGGAGATCCATGTAGGATTGGTGGAGAGCTGTACGTTCTTTTTGTTTTTCTTCTTTCTTGATCTGCCCATTTGTTTGTTAGTTAAAGTTAGGAGTCGAGCTGTGCCACTCTCAGCTTGGCACTTCTTGACCTGGGATTCCTTTCCACCTCTTCGGGGGTAGGCTCCACAGGCCGGCGCGTGATGATTTTCCAGGGTGAGGAGGTCTTTCCGAAGAAATCTTTCTCCTCTATTCCTTCCACGTTGCCGGTTTTCATAAAATTCTTTACCATACGGTCTTCCACGGAGTGATAGGTAAGCACCGCAAGACGACCCCCGGGACGGAGCACCTTAAGGGAGGCCTCCAGGAAATGTCGCAGATCCCCCATTTCATCGTTGGTTAATATACGCAGTGTCTGGAACACCTGAGCCATCTCCTTTTTTTCCTGCCGGGGATCAAGCGCCGGACGCACGGCATCAGCAAGCCCGAATGTGGTTTCTATAGGAGAAACCTTTTGAGAATTGATTATGGCCTTGGCCACATTTCCGGGGCGTTTAAGATCCGCGTAGGTGGATAAAGCCGCTTTAAGTTCCTGTTCAGTTATGGTAGCTATTATATCGGCAGCCGAGCGGGAAGCGCGTCGGTTCATTCGCATGTCAAGAGGTGCGTCAGTCCGGAAAGAGAATCCCCTCTCGGGATCGTCGAAATGATGGAAACTCACGCCGAGGTCAGCAAGGATGCCGTCAACTTTCTCTATGCCGTAATAACGGAGAAAATTTTCAATATATCTAAAGTTCGAGTGTACGAAGGTGAAACGGGGATCATCTATGCGGTTGCTGTAAGCGTCCATATCGCGGTCGAAAGAGCACAGACGGCCTTCGGAAGCCAACATGTCCAAAATGGCACGGGAATGCCCTCCCCCGCCGAATGTGGCGTCAACATAAATTCCATCGGGGCGTATATCCAGCAATTTCAAGGTTTCCGGCAGCAAGGCAGGAATGTGATATGGCATCTCCTCCGTTTCCATCTTTTTCGCGTTGTATGGTTTGTATAAGAATCTATTGCAGCAACTTTCTTAATTTAGAATGTAAAGTTAGTTAAAAATCCAAATAGAAACCGAAAAAAGTACAAGGAATTTGTAGAAAATTAACAAATATGCTTAAAAAAGTAGCGTAAGGAAATCTCCACCCCTGTCAAATGGTGATATTGTGACGCAATAAACTCCATAATTACTACCGGACGTACGCCCTGAAGAGATGGAATCATCCCTTAACATGAATATGTTATACAACATAATATCAATAATGTCCTATTTTTATGCCGGATTGTACCAAAGCGGAACGGACAGAGTGAATTAAATTTGCATCTGAATACTTTTTTACTACACACGAAGCGATGAAAAAATACCCGAAAATAGGAATACGTCCCGTGATCGACGGGCGACAGGGAGGCGTGAGAGAGAGCCTCGAGGAGAAGACAATGAACATGGCCCGGGCGGTGGCCGCTTTGATTGGTGAAAACCTGAAAAACGGTGATGGCAGTCCCGTGGAATGTGTCATAGCCGATGGCACCATAGGACGTGTGGGAGAAACCGCGGCATGTGCCGAAAAATTTGAACGTGAGGGAGTAGGTGCCACTATCACCGTCACCCCTTGCTGGTGTTACGGAGCCGAAACCATGGATATGAATCCTTACTGGCCCAAAGCTGTGTGGGGATTCAACGGAACAGAACGTCCCGGTGCCGTGTATCTGGCTGCCGTGCTGGCCGCTCATGCTCAGAAAGGTCTTCCGGCTTTCGGAATCTACGGGCACGATGTGCAGGACATGGACGACAATACAATTCCGGATGATGTGGTGGAGAAGATACTGCGTTTCGCCAAGGCGGCACAGGCCGTCGCCACTATGCGCGGAAAATCTTACCTCTCGATGGGCAGCGTGTCGATGGGTATCGCCGGGTCGATTGTAGATCCGCAGTTCTTCCAGGAGTATCTCGGCATGCGCAACGAAAGTATCGACCTTACTGAAATCATACGCCGTATGGCTGAAGGCATTTACGATGAAGAGGAGTTTGAAAAGGCTATGCTTTGGACCGCTAAAAATTGTAAAGTGAATGAAGGGCGTGATTTCAATAATCCTGAAAAGACTAAGAGCCGTCAACAGAAAGATGCCGACTGGGAATTCATAGTGAAGATGACTATCATCATGCGCGACCTTATGGAAGGGAATCCCAAGCTTCTTGAGAAAGGATTCAAGGAGGAGGCTATCGGTCATAACGCCATAGCCGCCGGTTTCCAGGGACAACGTCAATGGACCGACTTCTACCCTAACGGCGACTATTCGGAGGCATTGCTCAACACCTCGTTTGACTGGAACGGCATACGCGAGGCATACGTCGTGGCTACGGAAAATGATGCTTGCAACGGAGTGGCCATGTTGTTCGGCCACCTGCTTACCAACACAGCCCAGATCTTCTCCGATGTGCGCACCTACTGGAGCCCCGAGGCGGTAAAACGTGTCACCGGGCGCGAACTTACAGGCCGCGCCGCCAACGGTATAATCCATCTGATCAATTCCGGTGCCACTACCCTCGACGGCAGCGGACAAGCTGTCAATGAGCTCGGTCAACCTGTCATGAAACCATATTGGGAACTCTCTGATGAAGATGTTGCCAACTGTCTTAAAGCCACCACCTGGTATCCGGCCAACAGAGATTATTTCCGTGGCGGAGGCTTCTCGTCAAACTTCCTCTCAAAAGGGGGAATGCCTGTCACTATGTCGCGTCTGAATCTGGTAAAGGGTCTCGGGCCGGTGCTTCAGATTGCCGAAGGCTGGACAGTTGATATCGATCCGGAAATCAACCGCATACTTGACGAACGTACCGACCGCACATGGCCTACCACATGGTTTGTACCACGCCTTTGCGACCGTCCCGCTTTCCGCGATGTATACTCTGTGATGAATAACTGGGGTGCCAATCATGGCGCTATCTGTTTTGGCCATATAGGAGCCGATCTCATCACCCTGGCTTCGATCTTACGTATCCCTGTGTGCATGCATAACGTGGAGGAAGAAAAGATTTTCCGTCCTGCCGCCTGGAACGCTTTCGGCCAGGACAAAGAGGGAAGTGATTATCGCGCATGCAGGAATTACGGACCTATATACAAATGATCACGAAGGCGCATAGCATGACTGTACGCTTCATATCATAACCGAAACTTTAACTGTCATGACAAACCCGGATAAAAAACATCTCATCGGAAATGGCACAGCCGCAGCCATCATACCGTTTGTGCTTATCACTTGCTGTTTCGCATTGTGGGGCTTCGCAAATGATATCACCAATCCTATGGTGAAAGCTTTTTCCAAAATATTCCGTATGAGCGTTACGGAGGGTGCGCTGGTGCAAGTGGCTTTTTACGGAGGCTATTTCGCTATGGCTTTCCCCGCAGCTATCTTTATAAAGAAATTTTCCTATAAGGCAGGTGTGCTGATGGGGCTTGGCCTGTATGCCATCGGAGCTTTCCTTTTTTTTCCTGCCAAGCTCACAGGCAACTACTACCCTTTCCTGATAGCCTATTTCATCCTCACATGCGGACTTTCGTTCCTGGAGACCAGCTGTAATCCTTATATCCTTTCCATGGGACCGCAAGAAAGCGCTACGCGTCGTCTCAACCTTGCGCAGGCGTTTAATCCTGTGGGTTCGTTGTTGGGTATGTATGTGGCGATGAATTTTATCCAGAACCGGCTTCATCCTCTCGACACAGCCGGACGCGCATTACTCGGCGACACTGAATTTGCCGAAATCCGAGATTACGACCTTTCCGTCCTGATAGGCCCATATCTCGTCATAGGCACTGTCATTGTCCTTATGTTTTTAGTGATTAAATTCACTAAGATGCCGGGTAACAACGACGAGGATAACAAAGTGGACTTCTTCCCTACCCTGCGGCGCATATTCCGTATACCGAAATATCGCGAGGGTGTGGTGGCACAGTTTTTCTACGTTGGCGCCCAGATTATGTGCTGGACATTCATCATACAATACGGCACAAGGATTTTCATGGAGAGCGGTATGTCGGAACAGGAGGCGGAAGTTTTGTCACAGAAGTATAATATCATCGCTATGGCTTTCTTCTGCGTGAGCCGCTTCATCTGCACTTTCCTTCTCCGCTATCTCAATCCGGGTGTGCTTCTGCGTACCCTTGCCATAGGAGCCGTCGTGTTCACTATAGGTGTGATATGCTTCAGTAATATTCTCGGCATGTATTGTCTGGTGGCTGTCTCGGCATGTATGTCGCTCATGTTCCCTACCATCTACGGCATAGCCCTCAATGGTATGGGAGATGATGCCAAATTCGGTGCGGCGGGTCTGATAATGGCTATCTTGGGAGGCTCGGTGCTACCTCCTGTCCAGGCAGCCATTATCGATCTCGGCAATATCGGAGCATTCCCTGCTGTCAATATTTCTTTCCTGCTTCCGTTGATATGTTTCATAGTGGTGGGGCTGTACGGACAACGTACGTCTCATCTGAAGTAAGAGGTTATACATAAAATCTGAAGAAAAAATTAACGTATACATAATACGTATCGAAAAAGTTACGTATATAATACGTATAAAATTTTTTCGTATAGATGATACGTATAAAAAGGTGGTTATGAGAATCGGATTAGATGGTCTTTCGGTAGTAGCTGACAAAGGTGCCCCCGGCGATTATGGGCGCACCATTATAGAACAATTATCTCAAGAGTATTCCGGCAACAGTCTGTTAGTGTACACGCCGAAATTACGTAAGGCATCTTATCTCGATGATATCTTGCGGCTGCACAACGTGGAATTCCGTCTTCCTGCACCTTCCGGATTTACCGGAAGTCTCTGGCATAATTTCGGCATCACAAATTGTCTTGGAGCTGATAAGGTCGATATTTATCACGGCCTCAATAATGAACTGCCCCTGAATATAGCCGCGGCCCATCTGCCGACGGTCGTAACAATAAATGAGGTAGTCACCCGTAGCCACACTAATAAGTATTCTTACCTTAGCCGTTGGATAAAGGAATATAAAACTGTCAATTCTTGCCGCAACGCAACCAGGATAATTGCCATGAATGAGGATATCAAGAAGGAGATAATGGAATGTTATGGTATCAGTGGCGATAAGATAGACGTGGTGGCTTTGACCGGAGGCTCAAAGCTTGCCATAGCCACTATGGCAGTCTATCAGAAAGCAATGAAAGACTACCACAAGGATAATTAAAAACTATAAAAATCGGGAGGCCCAAAAAGCCAATCAACAAACCTTCATTAAAAAAGTGCCTGCAAT
>CAZPHL010000042.1:0-21420 GCA_964586465.1 uncultured Sangeribacter sp. | reverse complement strand
ACTGGTAGAACTTATAGGGTGAGGTGTAACGCGGGTCAAGCCATACGTTGCCGCTCTCGGTCTTGCCGAACTTGCCGCCGTCGGCCTTGGTGATGAGGGGGCAGGTGAGCGCGTAGGCCTCGCCTCCGAGTTTGCGGCGTATCAGCTCTGTGCCGGTAGTGATGTTGCCCCACTGGTCGGAACCGCCGAGCTGAAGTTTACAGTCTTTCTCCTGATAGAGAGTCAGGAAGTCGAAGCCCTGGAGAAGCTGATATGTGAATTCGGTAAAACTGAGACCGTCACGTGCCTCGCCGTTAAGACGTTTCTGCACGGAGTCTTTGGCCATCATATAATTCACGGTTATATGCTTGCCTATCTCTCGTGCGAAGTCGAGGAAGGTCACGTCTTTTGTCCAGTCATAATTGTTGACCATCTCGGCCTTGTTGGGGGCGTCGCTCTCGAAGTCGAGAAACTTCGACAGCTGTTTCTTGATAGCCTCCTGGTTGTGGCGCAGTGTCTTCTCGTCGAGGAGATTACGCTCGGCACTTTTTCCTGAGGGGTCGCCGATCATGCCGGTGGCACCGCCGATGAGGGCGAGGGGCTTGTGGCCACAGCGCTGGAAATGGCGGAGCATCATCACGCCGCAGAGATGACCGATATGAAGTGAGTCGGCCGTGGGGTCTATGCCGAGGTAAGCGGTGGTCATCCCTTTTTTAAGCTGCTCTTCGGTGCCGGGCATCACGGTGTGTATCATGCCGCGCCACGAGAGCTCTTCGATAAAATCAGGTGTTTTTTCCATTTTTATGTGTCTGATATCTGTTTTTCCTGTAGAAATCAATTTTTATTTCTAAGAATAAGGGAAGCCTCCTCTTCTTAAAAATTCTTTTTCCGGATAGAAATCCTATCTCGTGCTACTGATGCACCCTGGATCAATGGGTGAGGGTGTACATCACTGTCTTTCCAACTGCCTCGAGGGTCTTCGGGTCGATTCCCTCCATGTTGTCGTTGACGGTGTGCCAGCGGGGATTGAATCCGCTGTCAGCTTCGGGATGATATTCTATGATGTCGATGGCAGGTATACCGTGAAGTATGAGCTGCACATGGTCGTCGGTCACGGCGCTGCCGATGCGGTTGAAGAACATGTCGCCATAGCCTAACGCCCCGGCTGCGCTCCACACTTTCGCCGCCACATCGGGTGCGGCCTGCTCGGAATAGTACTCCCTGTAGAAAGTGGCGTCTTTACCTCCCACCATGTCGAGGAGTATGGCCCTGTCGGGAGAATATTTCTCCACCGGAGGATTCTCCACGAAGTAGCGTGCGCCCATTGCCCATGACTGCTCGTCTCCTTCGGTGCCCCAGTCTTCCGCATCCACAAAGAGGAAGTCCACGCCCAAGTCGGAATCGGCGAGGTTGAGTTGTCGGGCTATCTCGAGTATCACCCCGACACCGCTTGCGCCGTCGTTGGCCCCGTCTACAGGTTTCTTGTGGTTTGCCGGATCAGGGTCGGCATCGGCCCAGGGACGGCAGTCCCAGTGGGCGAGAAGGAGCGTGCGCTGTGGCGCTTCGGGATTTATACGTCCGAAAATGTTGCGTGCGTTCAGCATCGTTCCGTCGAAGGCTTTCAATGTGGCGCGTTGCTCTGTCACCTCTGCTCCGTGGCGACGCAGTTCTGAAGTGAGCCAGTCGCCACACTGCCGGTGAGCCTCTGTGTTGGGAACACGTGGCCCGAAAGCCACCTGTCCGGCTACGTAGGAATAGGCGCTGTCTGCGTCAAAGGCCACTTTGATCACCTCCTCGGTGGGAAGTGCGGCCGTGGCTTCGGTGGCACCTTTATTACCACCGCAGGCGGCAAGCATAAAGGCTGTCGTTATGAGTGTCATAAACTTTTGCATGATGCAAAGTTAGGTAAACCCCCCGAATCTTGCAAATCGGAGGGGCTTAATCGTTGTGAATGTGAAAAATATTGTATAAATTTGCTGATACTATTTCCGGTTATGGCTCTATTGTATCCGGATTGCATTTTATTTACCTTCTATGATAGCCGGATTTCATTTCATTTTAATGTCGGTGTCCGGCGGTTGATTCTCACCGGTTATCATCAGCTCTCTTGTTTATTCAGATGGTTCCTGATCTTGATTTTGTAACGCAGACTTTCAATACTTTCAACTTGTCGGTGTTCGGGGGAAATCTCCCGGTGCCGCGTTTCCGCCTCACTCACGCTCGCACTTTCCGTGGCAAACTTTCCTACCGTGTCTCTACACGTTTCGGACGCCGCCACGCCGATGACTTCGAGATGCGTATAAGTCTCGATTTCGACCTGCCGCGCCCGGAATGGGAGGATGTGGTGGTGCATGAGATGATTCATCTCCATATCGCTCACCGCGGGATAAAGGATTCTTCTACCCACGGACCGAAATTCCGTGCCCTAATGACGGAGATCAACCGTCTCCACGGGCGCCATATAGTCGTGTCGGCACGTTCCACTCAGGATGACCTTGATAAAGATAAACGGGTGCGCGGACATTACCTGTGCTTGGTAAAATTCAACGACGGACGCCTCGGTGTGGCGCCCGTCGCTAAAAGTCGTATTTTCGAATTGTGGGATACGTTCCGCGCTTGGCCGGGAATAGTGAATGTAAGCTGGATCGGCTCTGTCGACCCTTGGTTCAACCGATTCCCGCGTGTCATGACCACCAAAGTGTACATCACCACTCGGGAGGCCGTGTTGCCTCACCTCAAAGGAGCTCTGCGTCTTGAACGCGCTATCTCCCGGAGCAAGGAGGCGGGTCACACTATCCGTGCCGTCAACCCACGCTGCTCCCCGGACGAACTTCTCCCGTAGGACCGATCACCACCAGGCGACCGTCGGCATCTTCTGCACTCAGGATCATGCCCTGACTCTCCACGCCTTTCAGTTTGCGGGGCGCGAAGTTGGCGATGAAGCACACCTCTTTGCCCACCAATTCCTCGGGACGGTAGTATTTGGCTATGCCACTCACTATGGTGCGTCCTCCCATACCGTCGTCGATCTTGAATTTCAACAGTTTGTCGGCCTTGGGCACCTTCTCACATTCCAACACTTTGCCTACCCTTATGTCGAGTTTCTCGAAAGTGGGGAAGTCTACTGTCTCTTTCACTTCTGCGGGTTTCCAGGCGTCGAGCTGATTCTTGGCTTTGGCATCCTGAAGTTTCTTCACCTGTGCCTCTACCACCGAATCCTCCACTTTCTCGAAAAGCAGTTCGGGTTTAGCTATCTCCGCGCCGTCAGGCACGAGGTCGAAGCAGCCGAGCATATCCCAGGAGATCTTGTCGCCGCCGAGCATCTTCACGAGTTTCTCCGACATGAAGGGGAGGAAAGGCTCGAAGGCTATCGAGAGGTTGGCGCAGATCTGTATGGCAAGGTTAAGTATGGTGGCCGTGCGCACGGGGTCGGTCTTTATGAGTTTCCACGGCTCGGAGTCGGCCAGATATTTGTTGCCGATTCGGGCTATGTTCATGGCGTCTTTAAGACCCTCGCGGAATTTGAAATGGTCGAGGTTGTCTGTCAGTGCCTTCACCGATTCCTTGACGTCGCGGATTACCCATTGGTCGGCCTCTGTCAGTTCACCTGCCGCAGGCACCATACCTCCGTAGTATTTGTGGACAAGCACCATGGCACGGTTGACGAAGTTGCCGAGTATGGCCACCAATTCGTTGTTGTTGCGGGCCTGGAAATCTTTCCATGTGAAGTTGTTGTCTTTCGCTTCGGGTGCGTTGGCTGTCAGCACGTAGCGGAGCACGTCCTGTTTGCCGGGAAGCTCGCGGAGATATTCGTGAAGCCACACGGCCCAGTTGCGCGAAGTGGAGATTTTGTCATCCTCGAGATTGAGGAATTCGTTGGCGGGAACATTGTCGGGAAGGTTGAATTCTCCGTGGGCCATGAGCATGGCGGGGAACACGATGCAGTGGAACACGATATTGTCTTTCCCTATGAAGTGGAGCATGCGTGTCTCGGGGTCTTTCCACCATTTCTCCCAGTCGTCGGGCGCGGCATCTATGGTGTTGGATATGTAACCTATAGGCGCGTCAAACCATACGTAGAGCACTTTCCCCTCGGCACCCTCCACGGGCACGGGTATGCCCCATTTCAGGTCGCGGCTCACGGCGCGTGGCTGCAGACCCATGTCGAGCCATGACTTGCACTGGCCATAGACGTTGGGACGCCATTCCTTATGGTCTTCGAGTATCCATTTGCGCAGCGTGGGCTCCCATTTGTCGAGCGGGAGATACCAGTGGCTGGTCTCGCGCAGCACGGGTACACTGCCGGAAAGGGCCGACTTGGGATTGATCAGGTCGGTGGCGTTCAACGATGTGCCGCACGCTTCGCACTGGTCGCCGTAGGCATGTTCGTTGCCGCAATGGGGACAGGTGCCGGTCACGTATCGGTCAGCCAGAAATTCTCCGGCCTCCTCGTCATATAGCTGCATCGAGGTCTTCTCTATGAACTCTCCTTTGTCGTAAAGAGTGCGGAAGAAGTCGGAGGCTGTCTTGCGGTGGGTGTCGGAGGTGGTGCGCCCGTACACGTCGAACGATATACCTAATTCCTCGAAGGAGTCTTTGATGATCTTGTGGTAACGGTCAACGATATCCTGGGGTGTTACTCCCTCTTTTTTCGCCTTTATGGTGATGGGCACACCGTGCTCGTCGCTGCCGCCTACAAACATCACATCCTCACCTTTGAGGCGGAGATAACGTGCGTAGATGTCAGCCGGCACGTAGACGCCGGCGAGGTGGCCGATGTGCACCGGTCCGTTGGCGTAGGGGAGGGCCGATGTTATCAGCGTGCGTTTGAATTTCTTATCCATTTATTTATGTGTTGTTGCTTGTTATATGCCTGCTTCGTATGCGTGTCGGTATAGTTGTAGTCTGTCATGACTATTCCAAGTGCAAATTTAATCAATAATTGCCGTATATATTCATATTTCATGCCTTAAAACATCGTAAACCGTGCATTTCCGCTCGTCTGACGGCGTTGATACACTCCCGTGAACACTCTCCGGGGCATCTCCATCTCTCTGAAACAGATGTGTAGCCCTATGGCGCGTGTCATGAGCATGTCGTCGTGGCGTCCGGGCAACGCTCCGTAACTTCCGTTCTGTTTCTGCTCGTAGGTGAGGTATTCGTCGAGACATCCTTCATCGCGCTCCACATACAGCCCTTCGCGGATGTATTTCACAAGGCCTGATATTATCATTGGTTTTGTGGCTGCGTTGGTGTGGAAGCCGTATTTGCGTGGCAATCCCTGGATCACATCCTCCTGACTCTGTCGCCTCGCGTAAAGGTTGGGATAGGCTTCTCTGAGTTGGTTGATTATGAAGGATGACTGGTCACCGTCTACCATGCGGGCGGGATCGCGTGTGTCGAGTGTGTTGCTCTCTATCACGAGCAGGGCGTTGTCGTAGTAAGCGGCTATCCTGGCTGCGTTCCATGCCAACAGGTCTATGTCGGTGTGTCCGCGCCATTGGGCCGCCACTTCCGGTTTGCCCCCGGTGTCCATACCGTCGCGGTCGAATACGGTGATCACCGACCAGTCGGCCTTTACACTCCGGCCTCCGATATCCACCACCACAAGGAATCTGTTGAGCATCTTTACCCCCGCCTGTTCCTCACCGCGGTCTTTCCACATTTTCAATGCTCCGTTGGCGTCGGGATTGAACCGCACGTTGCGCAGTGATTCGCACCCTTCGGCTACCTCTCCGTCTATCTCCCCTCTCCGGTAAGTCAACTTGCAACCTTCCCGCAGCGCTTCTACATGGTATTTGTCGAATACCCTTGCTCCGGAATGTACGAACGCCTCGATGTCATCCGAGGGATATTCAGCTGCCATCAGACCGTGGTCGGAATATTTCGATCTCTCTTTGATATACCAGTTTATTGCCTCGAGTGTGGCTCCACGTTCCCATAGCCACCAGAGATAGGCGCCGGGTTGCCGTCTTGCCGTAAGGGGGAGGGTGGCGTTACGTCCTTCAAGCAACTCTTGCGCGAATTGCTCCTCATCCTGAAGTGGTTCGGAGTATTGATCGATCTCATACCAGGCCACGAATATCGACCTGAACTGGCTTTCACCCTCTTTGGCCGCCTCATATTCGTGATGGAAGAAGTTGCCGGTGCCGTTGGCGGTCGATTCAAGCACTATCATCGTCATGGGCTTCAGGAGCACTCCCGAGCAGGCGGCTCTCATGAGTTGTTCGGGTGTGCGCATCCTTGTAGAGGGCCATATCCCCACCTCTGAGCAATGTATCAGATTGTAATCCCCTCCCCGGCATGAGTCGGGACGCTCGGCGGAACCTAATTTTATCTTACATTTGCGGTGAGGCACGCGGAAGGCGCCTCTTGCTCCGCCTCCGTTTTCCATCCGTTTCTTTTTGGGTGGGTCTTCCCCTTCTTCTGCCATCAACCAGTCGGGGTAGTTGGTGAGCATCCTGTCAAACATGTCTTTTATCTCGTCGGTGGCGAGTCCCTGGTGCGCTATGATAAGTGAGTTCAAACCCATACCATGCACCATCTGTAGCCATGCCATATATAATTGCACGCAGGTCGAGCCTCCCCACTGTCTGGCTTTCAGTACGATAAGACGTATGGGTAAGTTTTCTCTGCGCATGGCTTCCAATGCCTCCGTGAGTCGGCGCTGGGGTCGGTTGAGGGTGAATAGGGTGTCGGGTCCGCCACCTTTCGGCTTGATATATACGAATGATGCGGCCCAGTAGGGGAAGTCGTAGAGTATGCGCTCTCTCGTGAACCGTCGTCTCACGAGTTCTCCGGTTTCATCAGACGGTACGGCTCCCATGACGTCTGTTATGTAGCGGTCGAGTGAACCGCACAGCTGTAAAGCCCTTACCAACGGCGAGGCCATCATCTGCTTCGGAATCCATATTGAATCTCCCGGGGGCGGGTAAAGACCTGCGACCCTGTATTCAATTCTGCCGGGATCTTTCGCATCACCTTTTATTGGGTCGTATGGCTCGTTTATCATGGCGAGACGTCTGCGGTTCTCGGCTAACAACTCTTCCGTAGTCATCCGGGCCTCCTTTCTGTGTCGGCTTCCTGTTTCCCGGCGTAAAGACCGGTGCCATAGTTTATCCGTGAACGTCTTTCATTATATATTATTGTTTTGGCCCGTTGCCATGAGATGTAGCTGCGAGGTGCCCTCTGATTGACCACATCGGCCACTAAGTCGGCTACGGGAATCTCGGGATACTTCTCATGCAATTCTCTTACACGTCTCAGTATCTCGAGATACATCTCTCTTTTCTCCTTATACATGTCGTCGAGTATCTCTTCTCCACGCATAAGTCGGGCTATCACTACCGCGGCGCGGGTTTCGCTTACCCAGAAACGAGGCGCGGGTTGGTCGGCCGCACCTTTGAATGCTCTCCGGAGATCTATGCGTGATTGTGTGGCCAATTGACGTTTGAAATGGGCTGTGAGCGTTGCGTTGCGTTCCGACGTGAAGTCGGATACTGAGTTTTTCTTTCTCATAATTTCCGGGATAGTTTTTAATAAGTTTGTTTTGAGCCCCAAAATTAATACAAAAGTTTCAGAATAACAATAGCAATGCTAATTTTACCATTAACTTTGCAACGTAAAAATTAAACAAAATTAATTAACTATTTAAAAACCAACCTATGAAAAAGGAGAAGAAAAACATCCTCGAATTTCTGCGCTCCCTCTTCCGGAAAGAGGAGCCTACACTGACCACGCTCCCTGACACACCGTCTGCCGCTACTGTCGAACGACTTATCACTCGTACCCTCGACCCTTCATCCCCGGCCGATTTATCGGATACCGACTCCGATGGTGAGGAAAAATCCGCAGCCTCTGTCGGAAAGGGCAACGGCTCTGATAAGAAGAAAGCTGATAATAAGCAGGACCCGGGGGATAAGAATCCGGAGAATAATGATGCGGACAAGAAGGATGCGGACAAGAAGAAGGAGAGTTGTCCTTACGCTACGAAAAGGGCTATAGTGGAGTCGATCGCTGAAATCCGACGATTCGCCGCTGAACATAAACTCGCGGCATCGGTACTCAAAGCTCTGCTTGCTCTTCTTGCCGAGATTGCTTTAGGAGCTCTTCGAGGTAAAATCAGCCGTCAGGTGCTCGAGACACTCCTGCATGCCATCAATTATGAACTCGACATGGAGGAGGCCTTCCGAAAGGGTCATGAGGACGGCCGAAAGAAACTGATTGAGGAACGCTACCCCTCGGATGATGACGGACTGCCTCACATAAACGGCACCCTCCTGCGCCCCGACACCACCAGCATATTCGATGTGGCAGCCGAAGCAAGACGATGATAGGTTCAAATACCGGGGCCTTCAAACACAGTAACATTCAACTACCTTTCATCTTATCAATACTTTGTATATTATTAGGTAACTATCACATTATAAAATAATTATTGTAAAAAATTCATATCAAATAATCTTCAACAATGGAAACAAACGAAAACAACAACAACCCTTCACCGGCTACAGTAAGTAATGCCGCAGCTCTCTCCGGTGGACTCGATGCCGGTCATCTCATAGAATCTGACATCGATTCGGAACTCTTCAGATTCAATAACGACGACACCCCGCTCATGAATCTCATGCTCCGTGCGAAGCGTGTCAAGGTGAACAGTCCGGAAATCGACCATTTCATGATTGACGAACCCGGAGCATCAGTCTTCCTCTTGGAGGATTGTGGCGGTGGCACTCTCACCGTGGGGCGCCTCCGTCTAAGTTCGATTGACCAGGCTGCTGTCCGTCCTCATTCCACTCTGCTCGTGGAGGGCGTCGACGGATATGACGACAGGGGAAATGTCACTCCGGGACGTAATCTCATGCTCTATGTCACTCAACGTGACGGCGCTTCGAGCGATCCTCTGGTCAGGGCCGTCAACGGTCGACGGGCAAATATGGCCGACGAGACCACTCTCATACCTCTTATCCCTGCGGGTACACGTCTCACTATTTTAGCTAATGCTCTCTATGAAACGCAAAAGGAGGTGGAACCTGACCTTATAGTGCCTCAGCCCACCCGTATCTATCTCCAGAAACGCGGTATGAATCAGGTGGTGAGCGACTATTTCGAGAGTCAGAGAAAACGTATACCTTTCACTAAGTCGATCATAGCCGAACAGGCTATAGCCAATTTCAAGGTGAGAGGCAACCGTACGCTCTGGGCCGGACGTGCCGGTAAGTTCAAGGTCACTGCAGATAGGCTCGGTTTGCAGACTACATACACAACTGAAGGAATCCGCTGGCAGATAAAGCGTGAGATGCAAGCCCCGGGCGAATGGAATGTGAATCAGGTCATCGCTTTGGCTAAGATGTTCTTTACGGGCGAGGATGTGCCGCGCAGTGCTATCCTTCTTGCCGGCAAGAATCTGCTCGAGGCTATCCAGCGTATCGACTATTCCAAACATCCCGAGATTCAGATCACTACGAAAGTCAATTCCGTTGGCTGGACCGTCACCAATTTCCATACGGTGTTCGGCGACATAGAGATCAAGCGTGAACCCACACTCGACAGCCTGGGCTGGAGCAATTCGGGTGCGCTGATAGGGGAGAACCGTCTGGTGCACTATGTCTATTCTTCGGAACATACCTTCTCGGGCCGTGTCGACGGTGAGGAAGCTGTGCGCAGCGGTGTGCTGATCTGGGATGCCTTGGCTCTCAAGGGGTCATGCCATATATGGATTGACGGTGAGGGCGCCGCTTCGGGTAGCTGCACCAACCGTTGGGCGCTCTGGGAGAAGAGTGAGGCTCCCGATGAGGATATTCTTTTCAATGGCGCCCGTTTCTATCTCATAAATGACTGTCCGGGCATCTCTGTGGCTGCGAAAAGCGGTCAGATGTGGGAGGCCGTCACAAAGGATGACGGTTTCGAATGGCATCCTCTCAAGGGTGAAGTGTGAATGATGCCTCTGAAATTTACCGACAGGGGATATGATAATCTATTAACTCAAAATCTCTCAAATCCTTGAAACTTATGAAAAAAACCTATATTGCTCCGGGTCTGCTCGACTTCCGTATGGTGCTCCTTGCCGGTGACGCTTGGGTGACCTTGGAATTCAAAGGGGGACGCTCTTCAGGCTATGGCGAGTATTCTGCAACGTTCTCCACCGACGACCCCTCATTGCAGTATCTTATCGCTCAGAGTCCTGAATTCCGTAAAGGACGTATTCTCCTTCTTGATACCAACGGCTATGGAGGACATGATACCAAAGGTTATGGAGGGTGATATGATCGACACCGACCTGCTCCGTATCCTTGTCACACCTCCCGATCGTCTCTCGGGCTGGAAAAGACTCCCGGTGCAGACCCTCACTGCCGATAGCGAGGGACGTGTCCTCCTTACTCTTCCCGATGACTTCCTTATGTTGCTGAGTCTCAGACTCAGCAACTGGGAACGTCCGGTGACGGAGGTGCTTCGCGCCGATCATTGGCTGCGTCGTCTACAGTCCTCGCGATGGCCCGCTCTGAGGGGTACGCCTGAACGACCTTTGGCATTCTTTACACTCGATACGGCCTGTCGCCCGGCTTTGGAACTCTTCAGCTGTTCCCCCGGTTCCACAGTGCAACTCGCTGAGTTTATCTATCACCCCGATTCTACAGGCTAAGCTTATCGATACTTCCGATTCCTCCTCTTTACTTCCGATTCCTACATGGTGGTGACGGGTTGAATCAAACTGAGTATCCTGTACATGCCGAATATACTGTCGGTGGGTATCTGGAATGGCGGATATTTTGAATTATAGCTGCATGCCTCTATGTAGCCCTCACCCTTTTCCGAGGGACGCACTACTTTCACGAATACTCCGTTCTCCGTATCGATAATCATGGGATTGCCCCACGGTATGAAGGCCCGTTCGTTGATCTGCGCTATCACGGCTATCGCTCCGTTGTGGATCAGGGGTTCCATACTGTCACCTGAAATCGGGATGGCAAGATCTCCTCCCCTTATCGGCACCTTCAGCTTTGTACATTCCCTTTCCTCCACACCGCGTGAATAGGCCTGAAGTGATCCGGCGTATGCCTCCACCGGCAACAGGGGTACGAAGAAATCCTCGTCAGCCTCGGCGATGCGCTCCTTTTTCTGACTGTTATACATCTCTCCCTCACCGTAAAGAAGCCAGTTGCGGTTCAACTCGGGATATAGTTCGGTCAGTTTCACCACTCTTGCTTCGGGCAACGACTTGCGCATGGTGCTGACGTAGGCCTCCGACACTCCCATCTTTCTGGCAAATTCGGCTTTGCTGATGCGCTCGGCTTTGAGAAATTCCAGCAGTCTCTCTTTCACTGTCAACGCATTAGTCTCTTTGTTTCTCGTTTTCTCCATCTCTATTCTTTCTCTATTCTTGTGCTGTGTAACTTTTGTATGGGTAGCTAACTTTTGTATGGATATCTTGCTGTTCTTTCCGATTTGTTTGTTAATCGCTAACCACAGTTTGATTTCTTGTTGCAAATTTAGATAAAATATTTAACATTGTCAAATTTTTATTTAACAAAACTATATTATGAAACAAATCTTAATTACCATTCTCCGCAGCCGACTTTATTCGGAGGTAGCTGCCACGACTGCCTACTTAGGTGCCAAACAGGCTCCCGATGACAAACCGGGTGACCATTTCGACCGTCTTGCGGTGATCGATGCTGATGAGGCTCTCCTCTCACGCTTCACCGCCGAGGCTGTGTCGGCACTCGTGGAGCGTCTCAAGGGGATGGTGGCTGATGTCGATCTCTCTTCCTCTGCCATCTCGCTTACCCTGAGCGTGAGCGACAGTTATGACGATTGCCTGACTTTGTCGGTGAAGGGTAATTTTGAGGCTTATATGACTGCCTCCGTCACGGCCCGCTGGTTGCGTATCGTTGAACCGGCCAGAGAACAGGTATGGCAGACCGAAGCCCTGCGCCTGCTCAATGAGATCATTTCTGCATTGTATCATCGTAATCCTCCACGCCGACACAAATGAAAACAATCACCATAACCCTCGATCTGCCTGAGATAATCTACGATATCCAGAATAAGACCTATCTCACGGGTAAAAGTCGCAGCGACGGTACGAACCATGCTGCGGTGGCCAACATGCAGGCTAATGACGATGACGAGAATATCAATCAGATCCTGAGAAGTATATCGATAGCTTTCGCTAATCTGAAGAACAAGCTCGGCGATTACCTCGACCTCAAGGGCACTTCTGCTTCCAACGGATTGCTCGACCCGGCTTACTCTCTGTCGCTCTCTCTGAATATGCCCTCCAATTATAATCTGTCTACTGTCGACACTATAGCCTCTGCCGCCCATCAGTATATCGTCTCGGTGGCCGTGAAGGATTGGTTCACCATCACTCACAAGCCTGATGCCGCGGAATATGCCACACTTGCCGACGCCTCTCTCGCTATCCTCTCGGAAGCGGTCAACAAACGTACGCGTCCCATCCGTCCGGGCTCCGATACTGCTTTCCAACGAGATGTCCCCCTTATGTAGACCATATTAATTCATATTACCCCTTGATTAATTTGTATTCCCCCCCTGTGAACTCCTGCAAATTAAAAAGTAAAAGTTAATTAAAGAGTAAAGGGCTGTCCGGTTAATATCGGTCAGCCCTTTCCGTTATGTTGTCATGGCTTTTTCTATTTTTAATGCTTCTTCTATGAAGCCGTCGAATGTCTCCAAAATGTCACGCAATGAGGTCAGGGAGTTCTCTGTCTGCTGACTGTAGAGGGTGCCGCTCATGCTTTTGCTCTCCATGCGTCCCTGCAACGCACCGCTCACACCCGACACATCCTCCATCATCCTCATCTGTATGTCAAGCAGTTCTCCGATACCGATGTTCATGGTGTTGCCGCTCACCTGTTGCGGCATCGGTTGTCCGGCTTTAGCATTATATACTATCACTCCGTTGAAACGGCTCCATTGGTCGGCTATGTCAAATATGTTACCGCTATCTGGTATCGCGTCTTTCGGAAACAGTAGCACACCCTTCGCGGAGGCTCTTATCACCCAGTCGTATAAGGTTATGAGGCGGTTGGTGTATCTCTGCTGGTCTATGAGGTCACCCACGAAGGAATGTATCTCACCGTCTAAAAAAGGATAGGCTGTGAAAATGAAAGGATGTTTCCTGTGGCGGTAAGGTGAATCCCCCTCCCGTATTATCTCTCCATCTTCTGTGACGTAAGCATACCGCCAGACGTTATCTTGCTGCCATTTGTCACCCGCTTTGCACAATACAGCTTCGCTTCTCCATATCTCGGCCACCCTCACTGTCGAGTGTCCCTCATACTTATGTGACAGTCTGCGGTAGTCAGTAGGGGAGGTGGCGAAAGCGGTGCAGAATCTGTCGGTTGTGAGATCGTGTATCTGACCCGTGATGGTCATGTCGGCGCCTCTCACATCCCGTGCCCCCGGATCATAGAAGAAGGAGTCGGGCGATACGGCCTCTGTCCACACTCCTGTCACTCCGTCGCGAGTGCCGAGCCATTTCCTGTGGATTGCCATTCCCGAGATCAGGAACTCCTCCATAGTGCGTGCGTAGAGAGAGACCATACCGGTTGCTTCCGCCCGTTGCCGGTCGGTTTTGTCCCAGCTCTCCATCTTCTCCTGTAGCCGCATTCTGAACACTCCCAACACATTGCGCACGAGTCGGCGTATAAGATTGTTCTTCAGCGGTATATTACCCTGCGAGATAATATAATCCCCTTCACTCATGCTCACTCCGTCGGCAGTGACGATGTCGTTCCACTGGCGACCGTATGCATAATCCTTGTTGCGTCGCCTTTCCTGACGGAATTCTCTTCCGGCGTTGTGACAGCTCACCACGAGGTCGAGCAGGCGTTCACCGCGCTTCTCTTTTCCTTTTACGTTCATTTCTCTCATCAATATTTAATTATTTATTTGATTTACAATTCACGTTGCATTTGATTTATAATTCACCCTTCGCAATTCATGATTCCTAAATTCTTAATCATAAGTAATATTACCGGTTGCTCGGATTTGAAAGTTTAAAGTTCATCATTATCCCACATCTGTCAACATTATTCTGCTCCTTCTGACTTAATCACTGCTCACTGTCACGTATCAGGTGATCACTATCAACTAATCACTATCCACTATCACCTATTCATTATTGTTAAATTTATTTTTTTGAAAAAATACAGAAAAATTTCTCTAATAAAATCTTAAATGTTAAATAAAATCATTAAATTTGCACTGAAAAAGTGGGACTGGATTGTTACACTAATGAAAACCCTCTCCACACATAACCAATGTGACGGAGAATACCCGAATGATAAGACAATTTCTAACTCTTATAATAATATATTAGATTTTTTATGGCACAGATAGATTTGGCTCAGTATGGCATCAAAGATGTCAAAGAGGTTATCTACAACCCCACTTACGAGGAGCTTTTTAAAGCTGAAACTGATCCTTCTCTCGAAGGTTTCGAGAAAGGCGTTGTTACCGAACTCGGTGCTGTCAACGTGATGACCGGCGTTTACACCGGCCGTTCTCCTAAAGATAAATTCATCGTTCTCGACGATAACTCTAAGGATAAGGTATGGTGGACTACCGAGGAATATCCTAACGACAACAAACCTGTCACTGAGAAGACTTGGGAAGCCGTTAAGGACATCGCTATCAAGGAGCTTTCCGGTAAGAAACTCTATGTTGTCGACCGTTTCTGCGGCGCCAACAAGGATACCCGGATGGCTGTCCGCTTCATCATGGAAGTTGCTTGGCAGGCTCACTTCGTGACCAACATGTTCATCGCTCCTTCCGCTGAAGAACTCGAGAACTTCAAACCTGATTTCGTTGTCTACAACGCTTCCAAGGCTAAAGTAGAGAACTATAAGGAACTCGGCCTCAACTCTGAGACTGCCGTAGTATTCAACACTACTTCAAAAGAGCAGGTTATCATCAATACTTGGTATGGTGGCGAGATGAAGAAAGGTATGTTCTCTATGATGAACTACTTCCTTCCCCAGAGCGGCATAGCTTCTATGCACTGCTCTGCCAACACCGACAAAGAGGGCAAGAACACAGCTATCTTCTTCGGTCTCTCCGGCACAGGTAAGACTACTCTTTCTACCGATCCGAAACGTCTCCTTATCGGTGACGACGAGCACGGCTGGGATGACAATGGCGTGTTCAACTTCGAGGGTGGCTGCTACGCTAAGGTTATCAACCTTGACAAGGAGAGCGAGCCCGATATCTACAAAGCTATCTGCCGTGACGCTCTTCTCGAGAACGTTACTGTTGACGAAAACGGCAAGATCGACTTCGCTGACAAGAGCGTTACTGAGAACACCCGTGTTTCTTATCCTATCAACCACATCGAGAGCATCGTAGCTCCTGTGTCTGCCGGCCCGGCTGCAAAGAACGTTATCTTCCTTTCTGCTGATGCATTCGGCGTTCTTCCTCCCGTGTCTATCCTTAACCCCGAGCAGACTCAGTACTACTTCCTGAGCGGCTTCACCAGCAAGCTCGCCGGTACAGAGCGTGGCATCACAGAGCCTACTCCTACCTTCTCTGCTTGCTTCGGCCAGGCATTCCTTGAGCTCCACCCGACTAAATATGCCGAGGAACTCGTTAAGAAGATGAAGGCTAACGACGCTAAGGCTTATCTCGTTAACACCGGTTGGAACGGTACAGGCAAACGTATCTCTATCCGCGACACCCGTGGTATCATCGACGCTATCCTCGACGGCGCTATCCTCAAGGCTCCTACAAAGGTTATTCCTATCTTCGACTTTGTAGTGCCCACTGAGCTCCCCGGTGTAGATCCTAAGATCCTCGATCCTCGCGACACTTACGCTGATCCCGAGGAGTGGACTAAGAAGGCTGAGAAACTCGCCGGTATGTTCATCAAGAACTTCAAGAAGTTCGAGTTCAACCCCGCAGGTAAGGCTCTCGTAGCTGCCGGTCCGAAACTCTGAGACTCTGTCAGACGGCTCCAGGGTCGTCAATTGATATAGAAAACTTAGATTACTGAATAAAAAATGGCTCCCGATTCATTTCGGGAGCCATTTTTTTACAGGGAGGCTTTTCTCAGTTAATTACTTGGTTACGGTCTCATAAATTTACTTCGTTTTCATTCCAGCCACCCGGTTGGGTGATGTTTACGGCTATGTCTTTCGTCGTAACAGTCGTGCCTTGGTTGTCATCACCCGGATTGTCGTTGTTAGTAGTGGTTTGTAGAAAATTACCTTGAATCTTGTATATCGTGTTTGCTCTCAAGTTAACGCCGCTCGAGGGTGTTGTCCAGTTGACTTTGCTGAACGTCACTCCGGTCTTGGCATTGAGTGAGAAGCTCATGGGTTCCAATATGTCGGTTCCGTTGGACAACGAAAAACTGTAGCAGAAGAACAGTGCTCCGTCTGTGTTGTCAGTAGTCGGAGAGATGGTCACAGTCGGTCGTGCACTCAGATGCGTACCGGCGATGCCACTTTTAAGGTCCAGGAGATCAATAGGCCTGAAATCATTTATGGTAATATTGTCAAGATTATTGATGTCGCCGTTCTCTGTAGTGCTCACCACACGCACCTGGCTCACGCAGCGGGTCAGGGTAAGATTTTTAGTGACCCCTTCGTTGGAATTTTTTTTGAAATTTTCCGTGAATACCCGGAAGCAGTCAAGATTATGGTTGTTGAAGAATTTTTCATCCGTGACTTTATAATATATTCTCCCCGCATCATAATTCTTGATTAAGGTTCCGTTCTCTATCTTGGTGACATAATATTTATCGGGATAATGTCCGGAGTCGTCTTTCTTGGCGTCGGCATCTATATAGTCGGCGAAAATGGTTACGAAATATGAGAAGCCGTCTGTGGGATTAACATCCGTGAAGACTACTCTGTCACCGTCTTTCGCCAGTTTCTCGATACATTGTATGCAGTTTGAATCATCGTAGGCTATGACGTTGTTGGTATTTCCGTCAGATCTGTACAGTTTGGCGATGTAACGTAGCTGATGACCGGCATGAGGGTCAGTTTCCCCGTCTCTGGTGGTAGGGAAGGTATAGGTCTCGGGAGTAGAGAGATTGATAACAAGGGAATTGCGTGAACCGGGATCTGATTGATTCTGCTCTTCGATCTCTGTTGAGGAGCAGGCCGTTAACATGAAGGTCAGGATAACTGACAGGAGTACACTGATTCCCCCTGAATGGGAAGTGAGGCGTGTGACCGGCTGCTGGGCCGACGTACGGGGACAGTTGTTCATGGCGATAGGTGTGTTAGAAGATGTAACGGAAGCAAACCCTTCTGAAAGGCAGGATAGAACGGAAGTAAATCCGCCCCGCGGGAGTTGCGGCAACTGAAGAATAAACGGTATTACGCTCTCAGATTACCCGATGACAAAGTAAGTAAAATAAAGACACACTGCCAAATAAATCTCCGATAAAATGACTTTATATACTGATTTTTATAGAATTCAAGCCTCTAAAATTTCCAGCCGGGTGTCACATAAATCACGTTGATGTTCTCCGAAGGGTCGAAAAACGGACTGTCGCAGTCGAATGTGGGACGTTGAGGACTCTCGCATACTATCTCGCGGAGATCTTTGCAACCGGTGAAAAGGTATTCCCCGAGCATGTGTGAATTGGCGGGAAGCACGGCCCGGCGCAATGACGAGCAGTCGGAAAAGGCGTAGCTCTCAAGTTCGGTGATGCTCACCGGCAACTCTATCTCTTTCAAAGAACTGCAGAAACTGAAGGCATTGCTCCCTATGTGGGCTACCCGGTTCGGTATAGTAATCTCCTCCAGACTCTTACAGTAGGCGAACGCATGGCTGCCTATATCCTTCAGACCCTTGGGCAATGTCACGGTGCGCAGGTCGGAACACCAGGCGCACAGGTAGCGGGGCAGTTTGGTGACACGTGCCGGAATGTCGAGCGTCTGTAAGGAACTACATTCCCTGAAGGCTCCCTCACCGATTTCAAGTAGATTTGACGGCAACCGGATCTCGCGTAACTCCTCACAGCCTAAAAAAGCGTAATCCCCGATCTTCCGTAGGGAAGCGGGGAGCTGTATCTTACGTAACTGCCTGCAGTCTGCAAACGCATAGTCGGGAATTTCTTTCACCCCCTGTGGCACGATCGCTATCGTGTCTTCAACTGTTATGCCGCATGTGCGGGCTGCGAAGTCGGAAAGGGATGTCTCTTGTTCACTTCCTGAGGCCGTGGCCGTACAGAAAGCTGTAGCCAATATCGCTACTATATATAATATGCGATTTTTCATCAATTATCTTTGAGCCATTACAGAGTCGTATGGATTGGGATTGGCGGGTGTCACCTCCACTACGAGGAGGAAACGGCCTGTTGCGTTGTCGAGAGACTCTTCTTTGAGCGACATGTTGATGTTGTTGCCCTCATAACTTGCCAAAACGTCGAAGAGAGAGTCATCGGCCTCATCTGCTGAGGCATCCTCGTTCTCCATGACCGGCATACCTACGATAGAACCCATATCATACATTTCCTGAAGAAGACTGCTGCAGAAACTGCACTGGTGACGGTTGGCCTCATCACGATTGGTAGAGTTGTAGGGGAAAATGAAGAAATATCCGAAACTGCTGAGCGAATCGTCGTCAAACTGTGCCACGGCCGATACTTCCGGAGTCATTCCCGAATAGCTCACCACATAACCCTTGTCACTGTCGAGCCAGAGATCCTCGCCATCTTTCTCAGGCACCATCTTGAGCTTCGCACCTGCGTAAGCCATGGTTTCCTCCATTGTGGCGGTAGGTTCAAGCGCGCCATACACCTTTGTCACGAGGTCGGCTGCGGTAACAATAATAGGAGAGGCTCCGGCAGTGGAAAGACCTGATATGATAACGTCTTTCGGAGCTTCGGAATCAGAAGCGGAAGAGTTAAACGAAACCGCCAGAAGCACGAGAGCCGCAGTGGCCGATTTCAGGATAAGATTGATGAAAGAAGTTTTCATATCGGGGGGTGGTGTTAAAGGTGTGTTGTTATTAGGGTTTATTAAGTTATAATTGCGCCATGTTGTCTTGGATCAGGACCTTCTGTTGCCGATTACTCTACTGTTGCATCGTCTTAGATTAAGACCTCATGTCGGTGTTATATCGGTATAACTGAAAACCATTGTGTTTGGTTCATTCGCCGGAAAAAATCCTTGGGCATTATTTAATAATCCTAAAATCTAACATAAATATTTTGTTATATTCTAACCTTTTTGTTATCTTTGCATTCGCTAAGCCCGATAATCAGGCGATTAGCGACCCCAACCCATAAGCTTTCTCCGCATTCCGCAGATGCGGAAGTTTTCGGAGGTTGATAATTTATGGAAGACAAACCATTGGAAGTGAGCGGCTTGCAAAAGTACGCAAGGGGAGAGCAACACCCTTTTTGGTACATTCTTACAGTAGCCCGCGCCAACGACAAGACCCACACGGAGCTCGAAAGACGCGTTGAACGGTTCAACCGGCCGTCGGGGAAGGACTCTATGCCTGCCGGTGCAGGGCTGCAATTGTTCGCTCCCACCTACGTCGAGATGCGCGACAGAGGCACCCGTGTGCAGCGCATCAGGAAACCCCTTGCCTGCAACTATATCTTCCTGCGCGGCTATCTCGACACGCTGCGCCGCTTCCGTTCCCTTTACGCCGACTACAATCTTATCCGTGACCGTGCCCGCGACGGTTATCTCACCGTGTCAGACCATGACCTCGACAATTTCCGTCGTGTCGCCGCCGCCTACCGCAACAACATGCCCTGCTTCCGCCCCGATGAGGTGGAACTGCAGAAGGGCGACCGTGTCCGTATCCTCCAGGAGGGTCCGTTCCACGGTGTCGAGGGTGTGTTGGTCACCAGCAAAGGGAAAGACGGAGGCCGCGTGGTCATCTCCATCGCCAACCTGCTTGCCGTGGAGACCGTCGAGATTTCCCCCGCCTACATCCAGGTGATAGAATTCGCCAAAGGGAGCAAGCACATCTACGACAAACTCGACAGCTTCGAGCCCCGTCTCCGCAAAGCCATAAGCATACTTTTGCAAAAACGTGCCTTTGTCACCGGCAACGATTCCGGAATGACAGAAAAGAGTGTTGGCCGGTCGGACAAACCGGTAGTAAAAGGCAGTATGAGCGGAGCAAAACTGACATTAGAAGAATCGGCACCATTGGACTACTTCCTGCGTCGATTTGGTAAAGTTACTATAGAGTCACCTAAGACAGTAGCCCGTTTGGAATGCCTGCTGATGGCCGCCGCGGCCCTTACCGGGCGCACTGAAGAATGGCGCCACCACCGCGCCCTCTTCCTGAAGGCGCTCCCCTCCGTCACCAACGCCGCTACCCGCATCCGCCTCCTCTCCCTCCACGCCCTCACCACCGTTTTAACTTCAATTAACATTTAGACTCTATGATTCAAATGTTATTATAAGTACCTTTGCTAAACAGAAAAGTATTTACATTATAAATACATAATTATCCATTTTTTTATGGCGGCGGTAAAAGAACTTAAAAGGATAACCCTCTTTCCTAAAGATGATCAGTTTCTCACCCAGGAGAGACTGATGAGTTATATTGTGCCTATGGGTGATTTAAAATTTCTTCCTGCGGCAAAAAAAGGATTATCTTTAAAGGCAGTGCCTTCCGGTGAATTGAAAGTGGTAGAATCCTGGGCAGTTGATTTTACCAATGTTGACGACGGGATAAAAGTTTCAGTAACAGTTGACCGTATTGATATATTATGCGAAGGGGAGTCTGATTGGCAACATTTTTTTGATCAGGCTGAAAAGATAATTAAGATTGTACTGCAAAATAATCCCCTGGGTATTGCACGTGTAGCCGTAGGTTATGCCTCTACCCGTTATATGGCCGAGAATGAGGTGCGTCCTCTTTTGGGAGAAGGGAAAGAAGAAACGGATCTCCGTAAGTTCAAGGAAAAAACTGATAAAATAGTGTTGGTTGATGCTTTGAAAGATGCCGAAGGGAAAGAAGTGTTGAAATATAATGATGTCCACACCATTATAGTAAGCGCCGGACACGACGGGTGGACGCTCAGTGACGATTACGATATAAATACAGTAGTCGGTTCAGATGAGGGGACAGTCACTTCTAATATGAGTTTGTTCCTGACCGTAGGAATAGGAAAGTTATCTTCTTTAGCCCAAAGTAAGGAAGGGTGAGAGTTATGGCCACTGCGAATAACACATTAGTCGCTTTTTTGGAGCAGGCTATGATTGCAAAACAAAGGATGGCAGCCTGGTCTTCTTCAACCCATGAATACGATACACTCTGGTCGGACTGGGTTAAAACCTTTATTTCAAAACAGGAGGAACAAAGGAAGAAATATTACGCTCCCTTAGAGACGCTCTACAAGTCAATAGCCTATTCACAGTTGCTTGATGAGATGGATTCTGACAATCGTCAGACCGGTTTACGTCAGGCAGATGATTATTCTACTCCTGC
>CAZPHL010000041.1:13248-21480 GCA_964586465.1 uncultured Sangeribacter sp. | reverse complement strand
CCTGTCTTTCCGCTAAAGTATTGATTATCAATTACTTAAGTAAAATAAACACCCAATTTCACACCCGGTTTAGGCAGTAAGATCGGGTGTTTTAATTATGGACTTATGGGAGAATGGCAGAGATTTTGTTAGTCTGTTATACTTTCTATTATACTTTACAGTTAGTTTGTTAATGTTGTTAATAATTCGTAATTTTGTATATAGATTTGACCTTAGAAGGAGACGCCGGGTATAGCTGCAGCCCTCAATAGGACAAGAGTTTATGAGATATGAATTGGATTCTTCTCATTATCGCCGGATGCTTTGAAACCGGCTTTGCGTTTTGCCTTGGTAAGATGAAAGGTTTAACCGGAACTTCGTGGTGTATGTGGTGTATAGGATTCCTTGTTTGCCTTACCTTAAGCATGACATTACTTTCAAAAGCAGTGCAAACCATACCAATCGGGACTGCTTACCCCGTGTGGACAGGAATTGGCGCAGTAGGAACCGTAATTGTCGGTATTATTTTTTTCAATGAGCCGGCTACATTTTGGCGGTTGTTTTTCATAACAACGCTTATCCTTTCAGTAATCGGTTTAAAATTTTTACAATAATGGAAAAGAAAATGCGACGCTTCAAACAATTACTTTCAGAGGAAGAAAGTATTGCCATACTTAATTCGACTACATCGGGCGTATTGTCTTTATGTGGAGAGGATGGGATGCCTTACGGTGTACCGTTGAGCCATGTTTATGAGAACGGTAAATTATATTTTCACTCTGCTTTACACGGGCATAAGGTTGATATAATCAAACAAAATAACAACGCAAGTTTCACTGTCATTGCCAAAGATGAAATACATCCTGAAACTTACACCACCTATTTCCAAAGTGTAATAACATTTGGACAAGTCCGAATAATTGATGATCCTTCAAAAAAGAAACATATACTTGAAGTGCTTGGACGCAGATGCAACCCTAATAATAATGAAAGTCTTAACGAGGAAATCAAGATGGGGTTTAATAGATGTCTGGCCATTGAAATGACCATCGAGAGAATGACAGGCAAACAATCTATTGAACTCGTTAAACGAGAGTAATTGATTTTCTTTATGCAGTTATTATAATGTTGGTACAACACTTGAACAGCTTGCCCCATCTCAATATCAAGCCATATAAAGAAAAAAGAGATAAGCTTTGAAAATAGTACGCATTTTAATATATTCTTTGGCAATCTGCATAGTTGCCTTTTTGGTAATTTTCAAAACTGCACTACATCTTACCGATGAGAGTAGATCTGATCCGATTCAGAATTTTATAAAAGAATTTCAAGGTCTGTAAGCTAAATTCCATATTCTAACTCACACGGGGCCGGAGGATAAGTGATAACTTAAACTTGAAAGAAATCAGTTTTGTTATATTGATTAGTTGGTGAGTTACAAAATAAACATGCAGTTTATTTTAAAGAAAGTTGATTTGGACTTTCTACTAATAATTTGAATTTAGTTAAAACAAAATTATGGAAATTAAAATTTGGGCTGATTATGCCTGTCCCTACTCTTATATTGGAGAAAAGCAATTGATGGATATTATAGAGACAGAGAATCTGTCTGACAAAGTAAAGATTCAATTTCTGTCATATCAACTTGATCCGAATGCTCCCGTGATTCCTACGGAAACTATGACTCAACATTTTATGGATGGCAATAAATATACAATTGCACAGACACAGCATTTAATGGACAAGATAACCGATATGGCCGCTCATGTTGGACTGGATTATAAACTTGCCAAGACACAGGTATGCAATACTTTTGATGCACACAGACTAATGGAATATGCGCAGACAGCAGTTTCACAAGATAAGGTGATTAAACTGAATTTCGCACTCTTTCATGCCAATTTCATAGAAAACTTGCGGCTATCAGACCATGACGTTCTTATCTCTATTGCCGCGAAATGTGGTTTAGATGTAAACGAGGTCAAGAAAGTGCTCGAGAGCTCAATGTTTGGAGCACAAGTGAAAGCTGAAGAACAGGAGGTAGATCAGCGCAAGGATTTTAATCTCATTCCTTTTATGGTGTTCAATAATACAACTGTGCTTCAAGGTGTAATCAGTCCGGAAGCAATGAAAAAAGCATTGGATTATTAAGCGAACTATTACAACGGTTTTATTATATTGTTATTTTGTAATAATTATCAAATGTTATTCTGAATATATTGCTTATTATAGGTCAAATAGATAGCATTAAAAATTACCGAAATTATAAATAAAATTGTTATAAAACAATTGAAATTCAATGGATAAACAATATTAATTATTTACTATTGGTGTTACTCTGATATAAAATGGCCGGGAAAAGTGTGTAATTTAGTGAAAAATTCTAATTACCCTTACACATGAGAAAAACAATATTCGTGATAGCGGCAATGTCAGTTGGTCTCTCGGTTACCGCTCTGAGTGCACCACCATCCGACAAGGAGATTTTCGGTAACAAAGTAATTGTATTTTCACCTTCGGATGCCCCGGAGGCAGTAGCTACTAAAATGGCTGAAATCAACGATTCTCTTTTTGGCAAAGAGATGAGTCCAAACCGATATGCTGTGCTTTTCAAACCGGGTGACTATACAGCCGCCGGTCTTATTAACGTGCCCTTCTATGTGCACTTGGCGGGTCTCGGCAAAACTCCATACGATGTTAAACTACATAACGTCCATACCCCACCCCATTTGCGTGATGGTAACGGCACATGCACATTCTGGCGTTCAGCCGAAAACTTCTCAATTGTTGGTCCGGCTACTTATTATGAACCGGAGACTTTCAAATGGGCTGTCTCTCAGGCTGCCCCCATACGTCGTATCTATTCACAGCGTGTGTTACGCACTCAATGGGAAAATGGTTGGGTAAGCGGTGGTTATGCAGCCGATTGTATATTTGAGGCCCCGGCAGGTTCTGATCATCAGCAACAGTGGTTCTACCGAAATTCGCGTCTTGATGAAGGGCGTGGAAACTTCCGTGAGGAGAAGTACAATTATTGTCTGCAAGGTGTTGAATTAGGTGATAAAGCGGATATGGATTCTTATTATGGCAACAGCGCACGTGACAATGTCACCTTTATTCCTACAACAGGAATTATACGAGAAAAACCATTCCTTCACATTGGAGACGACGGTCGTTATAAAGTGTTCCGACCTGACCTTCGCTTCGACAGCAAAGGGGTTTCCTATACTCCCCAAGATATGGGATGTGGCAAAAGTTTCGATCTCCTTGATAATTTCTACATTGTAAAAGAGCAAACCCCGGCCTCAACAATTAACACACAACTTAAAAAAGGTAAGAATATCCTGTTCACTCCTGGAATGTATATAATTGATGAGCCACTAATCATAGATAACCCTGATGCTATTGTAATGGGTATTGGCTGGGCGACACTAATTCCGGGTGAGAGAAACCATGAAACCGCCATTAAAGTAGCTGATGTGGACGGGGTCACTATCGCCTCACTCCTTTTTGATTCCCATTGGTCATCAAACACACTTCTTCAAGTTGGAGAAAGTAAATCTGCCAAACGGCACACTGATAATCCTGTGTTACTCGCTGACCTGTTTTTCCGTATTGGTGGGTTCCGTGCGTCTACGGTCCATGTGGAAAGAGCGGTAGAAATCAACAGTAATGATGTGATCGGCGATCATTTCTGGATTTGGCGTGCCGACCACGGTGTCAGAGGTAGTGTGGGATGGAATGTCAATACTGCTAAAAACGGACTTGTCGTAAACGGTGATTATGTCCACATATACGGTCTATTCAACGAACATTTTCAAGAATATCAAACCATTTGGAACGGAGAAAACGGACAGATGATTTTCTATCAGTGCGAGACACCCTACGATGCACCGTATCAAGCAGCTTACATGAGCCATGACGGTACAGTAGACGGGTATGCAGCTTATAAAGTGGCTGATCATGTGATGAATCATGATGCACGTGCGTTGGGTATATATGATGTGATAATACATGATATCAGAATCGCAAACTCAGTTGAAACTCCTGAAAGTGAAGGTGTGACCTTCACCAATCTCTGTAACAATTCACTCTCGAATCCGGGCCCGCGCGGTATTGGTTACCTCATAAATGGCAAGATCAAAAGCACTTATAATACTTGGCGTGATAATTTAGTAAGACTTAAAATCTGTCAACCGACAAAGTAAAACCTTTAGAAATAATATCTCTAAGTATCCGGCAATCATAACTCAATACCATATTAGGCTTTTCTTCAGTTATCGATCATTGCAGAATATTTTAATCTTTAATGATTGATAACTGAAGAGTTTTTATTACCTTTAAACCCTCAAAACCTTAGTGGTAAATTAAAGACTTTATAATATCATGAAGCTTATGAAGATTAAACAATTACTTGCGATGTCAATGATAGCCCTCCCCTATACTATCAACGCACAGGTTGTCATAAACATCGATGCTGATAAGAGAGGCCCTATGGTCAGTCCGACACATTACGGAATCTTTTACGAAGACATCAATCATGCCGCTGATGGTGGTTTATACGCAGAGCTAATTCGTAATCGCTCATTTGAAGATGATTCCATGCCTCAGCATAGGAGAGGAAGACACGGACAGGATGGTAATCAACCTCAAGCACAAACCGACGCACAAATCAGCAATTGGTTCAGCATAGGGGATGCCAAGTTATCCTTGGTTAAGGACGGATTACTCAATGACGTGCAACACAACGCTCTGAATGTCATAATTCCTCAGCCGGGAGCCGGTGTGCGCAACGAAGGTTTCTGGGGTATGAATGCGGTAAAAGATCGGGAGTACAAACTCTCGTTCTGGGCAAAGAGCGACGCAAATTATAAAGGTGTTCTTACCGCTCAACTCCAATCAGTTAGTGGTCAATCACTCGGAGAAGCCAAGATTGAAGTTTCATTATCCAAAGAGTGGAAAAAATATACTGCTACAATCACTGCCACAGGAAATGATCCAAAAGCTGAATTCTCCCTTACAGCCAACAAGGCCGGAGAATTTCAACTTGATGTGGTCAGTCTGTTCCCACCTACATTCAAGGATCGTGAAAACGGCATGCGTCCGGATTTGGCTCAAATGTTGGCAGACATGAACCCGACTTTCATGCGTTTCCCGGGAGGTTGTTTCGTAGAAGGTCAACAAAGTCCTGACAATGCTTTCAGATGGAAGCGAACTATCGGCCCTATCGAACAACGTGAGGGACATCCAAATGTAAATTGGGGATACCGTACAAGTGACGGTATCGGCTATCACGAATTCTTGCAGTTGGCTGAAGACTTAGGAGCCAAGCCTTTGTTTGTGGTGAACGTGGGTATATGGCATGGCGGTTGCACCCCCTACGATCAGATAGACGAATGGATTCAGGAATGTCTCGATGCTCTGGAGTATGCTAACGGCGATATCTCTACAAAATATGGTAAGTTGAGAGCCGAAAACGGTCATCCCGCACCTTTCAACCTGGAATATATTGAAATCGGTAACGAGAATTACAACTTCAATATGGAAGATAATTCCGACCAAAGTGACCACTATCCCGAGCGTTATATCAGATTTTACAATGCAATAAAAGAAAAGTATCCTAACGTTCATTGCATAGGTAATGTAGAGTCTTGGTCAACCGATTATCCCTCCTGGCGCAATGACTATCCCGTAGAAATCGTGGATGAACATTATTACCGTAACCCCAAATGGTTTGCCGACAAATTCAATAAATATGATACGTACGACCGTTCAAAGCATAAAGTATATGTGGGTGAATATGCCGTGACAAGCAACTTCGGCAAAATAGGTAATCTTAATGCTGCGTTAGGCGAGGCAGTCTATATGATGGGTATGGAAAACAACTCTGACGTTGTTATCATGAATTCCTACGCTCCTATTTTTGTAAATGAAAATGATGCACGCTGGCGCCCCGACATGATTCGTTTCAACTCCTCTGAATCCATGGGTACGCCGTCATATTATGTTCAGAAACTGTTTGCCAACAATATCGGCACACAAGTTGTCGCTACAGACTGGACATATAATCTTACTAAACGGCAACCAAAAGAAGAGGAAGCCCTGCAACCTCAGCATGTGGGCCTCGCAACATGGGCTACCTCCGCAAATTATCGCAATGCACAACTGATAGTAGAAGGCCAAACAGTGAATATCTCAGATTATGCAAAATGGGACAAAGTTTCGGGAGATTGGGAAGTCTCGGCGTCTGAAATTATTCAGAAAGGCGATCAACAACCGGCTATGTTTATCTGTCCCGAATTAATTGATGCCGATAAATATACTTTCAAAGTTGAGGCAAAGAAAATATCAGGACAGGAAGGCTTTATGGCAATGTTCGGATATAAGAATACCGACAATTATCAATGGTTTAATGTGGGTGGTTGGTCTAATTCACAAAATAATGTAGAACAGGCAATTGAGGGAAGTCGCGTCGCATTGGCACAAGGTACCCCTTTCAAAGTTGAACCAGACCGTTGGTACGATTTACAGATAGATGTTGACGGTGACAGTATTCATTGCTATCTTGACGGTAAGCTTGATATAGCTTGCAAGACTATGAAAGGCAGCGCCATGGAAGGAGTCTATGCCTCTACTACTATAGACGATGACAACAAGATAATGTATGTAAAGGTAGTAAATGTTGGGGATGGATATGCCGATGGTGTTATCAATCTGTCTAACTGTGCAATAGATACAAGTAAAGAGGATGCATTACAACTGATTCGTTTAACAGCGGAGAATGGCAACGAAGAAAACACTATCGACAACCCTGATCATATCGTTCCCGTGTTGGCCGAAGTCAAAGTCGGTAATGCTAACGATATAATCTTCAATGTGCCGGCTTATTCGGTCAATATCATCAAAATCAAACTTAAATAAGGAATATGCAATACTCTCTCCTCTCCCCTTCTACTTTCATAAGAGCGTAGATTTAGCTTATCCTTTCATAATAGCGTGGATTTAACTTCTACTTCCAAGATAGATTGGCTTTAGTGGGGGAAAAACATACTCCGTCGTCAGGTTGTTTTAATAATATAACTGAATTATTATGGAAACACAAAACAAGATTGATGGCATGTTGACACATGCTGAGAATGCTATTCTGGTGATTGATATGGAGAATGATTTTGTTCTTCCGGATTCACCAATGAGAGTTGAGGGAGCTTACGCCACCCTTCCGGCCATAAAGAAATTTCTTGATTATGGTCGTTCCAAGGATTGGGCTATTATTTATATTTATAGAATTCACAGGATTTCTGGAGTTGATGCCGAATTGTTCCGACGTCATTTCTTTGAGGAGGGACATCCCTTCTGTATAGCAGGTACAAAGGGTGCAGCCATACCTGACGAGATTGCTCCACAACCGGGTGATATAAAGGTTACTAAACAACGTTTCAGTGCATTCTTCGGCACTGATCTGGATATAATTTTACGTGGTCTCGGAACTAAAAATGTTTATCTTACCGGCACTCAATATCCTAATTGTGTACGCTCTACAGCGGTAGACTCAATGGGTCTTGATTATAACACCACGGTAGTTACAGATTGCTGTTCAGCAGCATCGGAAGAGGTGGCCAACGCCAATATTTTCGATCTGCGTAACATGGGCATACCATGTATCTCTTCTGAAGAGATTATGAAATAATGACAGTATTTATATAAGATTAACAATCAAAACTAAAAATAGAAATCAGCTTATTCCATCAAAGATTAGAAAGGAAGTCAGCGGTATCTTCTATACTAAGAAAGTCAGTGTCTCCCGTATGTATTTTGACAATCGGAAGACACTGATTTTTTATACATATTACTTTCTATAACAATTACTAATGATAAATTCAAGTGCTTTTATACTTCAGACAGTCACTACTATTTTACCTATCTGACCTCTCTGTTCAGCAAGCAAATGGGCATCTGATATTTGAGAGAAAGGAAACTGATTTGCAATAATAGGATGAATCTCATTTCGTTCAATCAAAGCCATCATATCATCAATTTCAGTTTTTGACGGATAGTTACTATAAAAACCGGTAAGATAAATTCCGGAAGGTATTTCTTTTATCGGATCAAAATCCTTTATACCGAAAACTCCTCCCAAGAGACCGGTATGGCATACAATCCCATGAAAAGCGGTCAACCTTAACGATTCACGCAAAGTAGAGGCTCCGATGAGTTCAAGCACTTTAGTAGCTCCGGCAGGATATTTTTCGAGAA
>CAZPHL010000041.1:0-13148 GCA_964586465.1 uncultured Sangeribacter sp. | reverse complement strand
AAGAGAACCGTAAGCTGTATAGAATGTCTCGGGAATCGCAGCGAGTTCATTCCAATTAAGGTTACTTTCAATTGGAAAAACATTTTTTGAAGGGAGCAGTGCATATTGAGCATAACTTCCGTTATAGCTTCGTCCCATCCCTCCCATGAGGGCCATTACACGCTGACCCTTCTTCAGACCGCTGTCAGATGGATCGACTACTTTACCAACACATTCAATGCCGGGCACAATAGGTTTATTGATATAAGGGCGTGCCACTTCAAATTGGCGAAGAAGGACTTCAGAATGATTTATACCGAAAGCCTTAACTTTAATCAAAACCCAACCCGGACGCACCTCAGGTACCGGAATTTCAGTAAGTGTCATATCGGTAGCCTCGCAAGGCGCCGTAAGGACTATTGCTTTCATATTTCTTTCCAACATTGCGGATCAGGGGAATAAAAAGATTGGTTGTAACCATAGGCTACAGCAGGACATCCGCGACAAAACCTGAGAAGTTCACACTTAGAGCACTTTTCAAACTTCTCATATTGTCTGTAGGCATCCATTTCACTGCTTGACCATAATTCATGCAGAGGAGTATTGAAAAGATTACCTACAACACTTTCAAATCGTCTACAAGCCATAACATTACCGTTTGGTTGAATAGTGAAATGACAGTCTCCGCAATGGCAACCGTCATAAATTGCATCCGGATCACTATCTACAGGTATCTTAAAGTATCCCTTCTCATAAAGGAAAAGGGTCCACAGGTGATCTTTAAGATTGAAAACAGTACCTGAATTCTTATGTTGCTCAAATTTGAGCCAGATTCTTTCCAGGAAATCTCTATATTCCGATGGAGAGATATGAGTGGATTTCTCTTCTGAGGTTGGACAGTATCTTCCGAATGCAAACACCTCTACCCCTTTCTCCACCACAAGATCAATTAGATCAGGGATTTCTGCAATGTTTGTACCGGAGACAGTGGTCATTATGGCCACACGGATACCGTTTCTTCTTAATACCTCTATCTTATCTATAGTTGTATCAAACGAACCGGGTTTTCTGATAGCATCATGAGTATCTCTCATGCCGTCGAGTGAAAGCTGATATTTCAGGCATCCCATTGCTTTCAGCTTCCGGCATACCTCATCCGTAATATGAAAAGGATTTCCGAGGATAGTAAACGGGATATCCTTCTCTTTAAGTATAGAAAGAATTTCCCAAAAATTTCTGTGCAGGATAGGATCGCCACCGGTTATATAGAAATAAGGACGTCTGTCTAAAACGCGACACATCTCCAAACACTGCTCAATAACATATCGAGCCTTGTCAAGCGGCATCTCGATAATGTGTGGATGGCCTTCAGAAAATATATAGCAATGTTCACAACGTTGGTCGCAACTGTCGGTAATATGCCATTGAAAAGCGAAATACTCCATAAATGAATCTGAAAATAAAAAACGACTCCGACAATCTACGGATTGAGTTATTATCGGAGTCGCATAAAAGACGTGATGCAGATTTTACTTCTCACCTGCACCACAAGCCGAGCCACATGCCGCCGGCTTTGATTCGGGTTTTTCGTCACCTGCGCCACAAGCAGAGCCACATGCTCCGGATGGTGTGCCGTTTTCAGCTTCTGCGCAGAGATATGCCTGAGCTGTGTGCTTTACAGCATTGTTGATGATTCGTGTCATTGTAGTAATTGTTTTTGGTTTACACTTTTTTGTCAATACAAAATTAACATATTTACTTCTCCCTGTCAAGAGGTTACATTTTCTATTTTAAGTAACCTTTTTATCACTTTTGGTGGTTTTCAATCAATTGACTTTCAGGAATTATTTTATTATTTTTACTTTTCCTCATGTTCTTGGATTTCTACCGATAAAAAGTTAATTTTGCCTTAGAAATCACTGTTAGAAATGAGAAAGAAAGAACAACTGAACTCAATAATCGAGATTTGTCCGGTAAGAAACGTCATTGCCCGTTTCGGCAATAAATGGGCATTACTCTTGATTCTTGTTCTGAGTGAAAATGGGCCGATAAGGTTTAATGAACTCAAAAGAACAATCCCTGATATCTCAGCTCGTGTTTTATCCAATACTCTCCGCACTCTTGAAGAAGATGGTCTCGTAATCCGAAGCTGTTATCCGGAAGTCCCTCCAAGAGTAGAATATTCACTTTCTGAAACCGGGCAGTCACTTGTGCCGATTATTCAGGAACTCACCGAATGGGCTCAGAAAAACATGAAGTCCATTATTGAGCACAGAGAAAACAGCAAGTAAGGACTTATCCTCGAAATAAGCCATTACTTTTGAAATAAGTCTTTCCTTTGTCTTATTTCCGGAGACAATCGGTGAAACTTATCGGGTAAGTAAGGCTTCCAAAGCACTGCGCCGTTCCTCCCAGGTGGAGTAATCATCAGCTCGTAGTGTGCGGGCGCCCTCTACAGGAGCTGTCGTTAATATGCAAGGTTGACAAAGTTGACGGGCTATAAGCAAGTCAGCAATAGCATTGGCTTTACCTACCTTAAACCAACTTTCAGGAGTGTCATTTTTGCCCGGGAGCAGACTTATTATAACTGTTTCCCCGGCTTTGTCCATACCGGCGGTAAGATTCATTTCAGCAGGAAGATATGAGGCTGTCCCGTTATTGAGATCGTATGTCACTCTACCGTGAGCAATATCCCCTCCCATGGAGGCGAAATTATACTGACTTGAAGGATGCTCACACACACTGGCCTTGAATCCCTTAGAGGGAGCAAGAGACATATTCTGTGGATCAGCCACAGGCGTACCGTCTACAAGGAAATGATAAGTAAAGACATCGGGTAGTTTTTGATTGAGTTCAACATTCCAAACGCCATCTTCATCACGCGTCATGGCCACCGCTTCTGAAAATGGTTCAGCCATCAATGTCACATGCAGCGCCTCAGGAATTTTAATACGGAATATCACCCCTTCATCAGTGAATTCAGGAGAAAGTATGGGCCGGGGGAAAAGACGTGCCATAACACCGGGAGTGAATTCCGGCTCGTCACCCTTGGCTGCCAAAGCCGGTTTGGCATTACTCATCGCTTCTTCGGCTTCGTCCGGACGGAACAACAGGCGTAAGGTCTTGTCAAGAAAATATTTGGCATTCATCCAGGTATGGCCGAATTTATCGTCGGTATATTCTTTCACGGAACGTATTCCCTTGTTGTCAAGAAACTCCATATAGTCACGGGCATTTCCATATAGAAAGTCATCGGTTCCAACTCCAAGCCAGAAGAGGTGGAGCTTATCGTTGGTGTCGGCTGCATTGTCGTAGACATTAGGGATATCAGTAGATGTGAACGAACTGTAGCTACATAGATAAGAAAACTTGTCAAGATTGGTAAGTCCACAAGCAAGGCCCTGATTACCACCTCGTGAAAAGCCTCCTATAGCACGGTGATCACGGTCGTTTGTAGTACGATAGTTAGCCTCTACGTAGGGCATGAGATCATTTATAAGATCCTTACCAAACACATCTCCCATTTCCATCATATTCTTCGGGGGCGTTGTAAGGAGTTTGGTGGGGTTCCCGTATGGGAGAACCACAATCATCTCCTCGGCCTCACCTTCCGCCAGAAGATTATCGAGAATATAATTCACCCTTCCTACTTTATAGTATACTTCTTCAGTATCAGTCGTTCCGCTGATAAGATAAAACACAGGATATGTTTTATCAGTGTTCTCACTGTAGGAAGGAGGAAGATACACCACCGCATTATTGGTGCCTTTAAGACTATTGGAATAGTAGTGAATATAATCTATCTTTCCATGTGGCACCTTCTTTATATCATGAGCCAATGAGCCTTTCTTTGCAGGTATCTCCAACAAACTGTTTTTGAATCCCTCATTTGGGAAATACCGGTCATTATCCGGATCCATCACACTCAGGCCGTCGACTATAAAGCAGTAAGGGTACATATCAGGAGCTGCCGGACCAAGAGTGACCGACCAAAGGCCGTTGGCATCACGAGTCATCAGATTACGCCCTGCAAACTGTACATCTACGAGCACCTCCTTAGCCCGGTCATTCTTGTATTGGAAAGTAACGCGGCCGTCATCATGACAGATAGTTGCCGCTTGTGCCGACACCATCATTGAACTACTCAAAATGAGGTGTAAAAATAATCCTTTTTTCATAATTGGATTTCATTGTTAGGGTTATACTGATATTATTAGGGAACTTTATATTACTATTCAGACAATATGCTTATCGGGCTTATAAAGCAGCCTCTTTTTTAATATATGCTGTATAAGGTGACTCTGATAAAACTTTCTTCTTTATCTATTCGCTATTCGGATTTTTTAAAGTTAGCTCATAGAGTACCTGAACGAAGCTTACGGCAGTCTGAATACGATCGCGGCCATTGGATTGAAGGAGATAATTACCTTCAAAAAGGAATTCTCCCTCTTTGTCCATCCAGCCCTCAGGAGTGATAGAGAAACGTGAAGACCATTTTTTCATCCACTTACTTGAATTATTCTCATTTCTCCAAAGCCATCCCTTTTGACGGCACTCCAATGAATAACGTTGCTCTCCTATGAACATGCGGGCATGAACAGTGCCATATCCCCAATCGGTAAGTTTAAACTTCTCTACGATCTCTTTGGATAAAAGTTTTATCACCGTATAGGCGTATGGGCATCTATTGTAACCGTTCATCGGGCGAGCACTATATCTGCCGGTCAAGGCTGTCATCTCATAAGGTGCGTTATTTGAGTACAAGTAATAACCTCGTTTATTATCACCGATTTTCACAGAAATAAAATCAGGATATTCACAGATATAATAATCCAGAGCAGTATCCGGGGATAGTGCCAATGGTTGCTCACCACACATCACACCCGTAAATGCTTTTCGAAAAGATAGGTCTGTAGAGGCGAAAACATAATCCCAATGTCCATCGCTGCCGTAAAAACGATAGCGATCAGTATGGGGATATGTACGTATACCTTCATAACCCAGCCCTACAAGTTTAATTATCTTTGTTGTATTATCCAGAGCCACAAATCCGATAAACTTCTCTATGAAAGAAGACTCAGGATATAACGATCTGAACTTCTCGAGAGCCTCATACACATTACTGAAATCTCCTTTCAGATAAGGTGAATTACCAAGAACAGCCAATTCTTTGCCGAATCCTTTGTTTCGGTAATCTCGTTTCTCATATTCTCCTATGAGTCGGAGTTTCTTTAATATCTGTAATGTGACGGCGCCCAAGGCTACATCAGTATCAGGATTTTCAAGCAAGCAGTCAGTCACATCGCGAAGAAGAGGATAATCCTCAAGACGCAAATTGAATCTGACTCCCATTCCTTTCACAACACGTTGACGCTGCGCCTGTTCCCAGCCCCAAATAGTTCTCGAATATAAAAGTAACTGATCGGTTGACCCGGCCGGATATCTTATGGCAAACTTCATGATGCTCCACAATAACATTTTCAACGGTGTATTCCATACATCTGTAAAAGCGGGATCCAGACATAATTCAACCAGATTTGAAGTGAATCTTATATTATCATCTGTATTCTTATCCTCTGACACACAAATCAATTCCGAATCAGGTTTCCAGTCTCCGTGATAAAGAATAGAGTTAAAGAATGAATTCAGACCGATCACACCCTCCCCCGCCGAAAGTCTTACCATAGTATCAAACATGCGGAACAAGCTGATAAGATTGTGATAATTGCGATAAACTGTTATGCGTCGTTTTACCAACCACTGATTTTTTCTACCCGAAAAAATATCTGAAAGTTCGAGTTTCTCATCTATATATCTGTTCATCCGTCTTTTGGTACGTAAAGCACTCTCTTCATCAGAGAAGCTTTCCCAATAGACAACTTCTGTAATATAATCAAGAAGTTTCATGAAATATTCATCAACGCGCGGATAAGCATGTTCTTTTTGTTCCTCCGGAGTTAATTTTTCCCAGTCCATCCTTGCACGTGGCCACAGAAATTCGGTCCATTCGTGCTCAATGGCGTATGAAAAATACTCTGGTATAGTGAATTTTTGCCCCTCAATGTCATTATATTCATAGATAACGCCACCAAACCTGCTTTCAAGCATTCCCGTAAACTGTGCTTTCCAATTTTCAAAAGGTGTAAGCAACTTTCCTCGTGCATTCATCTTTATATAAAGATCTTCAGAAAGACGGAATCCTGATTTTGAATGGTCTGTCTTAGCTGCAGGCGCCTCCTCTTCACTATCTTCTAAAGGATTATTCATATCAAGAAGATAGAACGAAATAGGATTATCTTCAAAAAACCTTCGTGCCATATCATCGACACAGTCTTTGTATTCAGCACTTTTAAGCTTTAGGTCAACGGCATCCAGAAGATCAATCATAGCCGATACGGAAGGGTCGGTAACCCATCTTTCTGCAAGCCATATCGGTTCAGTAAGGAGATGATGACGCAGATTTCCATAGTTCTCCGGGAGGGTATAATTTCTCAATTGATTGCAGAACTGTTCGGTAGTATGTCGGGTCCGATAACGTAGTTCCGGCATCTTATATTTAGAAGAGTTGCTTTTCTGAGCGAGGAGCCACCCTATTAGAGCGAGCGTTGTGAGACGTTGCTGACCGTCGATAGGCATAAAGCCATCTGCCTCAGATTCATTCTCATACGCTGTTCCATAAATGAAATCAAGATTTCCGCCCCCCTTTTCTTCAGTGAGACGTCCTGCCAGATTATCAAGAATAACCTTCAGGAATCCCTCTCTTTTTTCAGCGTTCGCATCAGAACCCTGCACATAATCTCTTTGAATGATAGGAATGTCAGTGGAATACTCTTTTATATATGTTGTATATATCTGCTTACTCATCGGTAGAAAGATTGCTGGTGGTGAAAAAATCGTATGTATCTTGAAGTGCAGCTTTATAAAGGGCTCTATCTTCAGGTTGCCAGAACTTCATATTACCCGGATTGCCGGGTCTGAAACCTTTAGAAAAAATCTTAAGTGTCGCCGGTGGTATGTAAGTGGTATTCTTTTTTTCAAGAAGGATTTCCCTTTTCTTGTCAAGATAATTGTTGCTTAAAGCCGAGTTGATATCCTGAGGCACAAGAGCCATATTCCATATAGAATGTAGCTCCGACTGCGAGATTCCGGCCATATCACCAAACAAAAGATCAAGGATCCGGAGATTGTCAAATACCTCATCCTTATTCTCTATGTATGAGTTTTCATTTTTCATCAATTCTCCGGCTCTCTCAATTGCAGTATTAATTTTTTCTTTAGCTGCCTCTATCCCTTCATCAAAAGCAACCTTATCGGTATCATCATTTCCTTTGTACTCTCCCACTGACTTAGCCACTCTCTTCCAAACCTCTTCATCTGCAGTTTTCGTATCAGCCACACGGTCAGCGAGCCAGTCACAAGCCTGTTCATAAGTTAGGTTTTCTGTGATATTCTGAGGATGTATATGTTCCAGACTCACGGCGTTGAATTGACGGAAAAGATGGAACGGGAAGCGTACCGTGTCATCAGGATTATCCATACACATCTTTACATTAAATGCTGTAAGTATCTGGATCATTCTTGACTGCTCCTTCTCATGATATCGGAGATTCGGAGAATCAAGATCTTGCTGTTCGGGAGGAAGCGGAACATTATTTTCCTTAGCCATATTCACTTTAAGGTCTTTTCCTATTGCTGTGATCAATGCCCGACGGAATTCCGATTTACTTCTCTTTTTCGATATCACTCCGGGAGTATCTGCACCTGAGGATTTTTCCGAAAGTTTGTAGATCATAGAAATAAAAGCACGTGACGGTAAACGAGAGAACTGACGGAGCAAACCTATAAGATGGAACCATTCACGATTCTCAAACCAATCAGTCAGAAGATTAAAGGTTTGCTGAATTTCCTCCCATATCGCTTTGATGCTTTGGCTACGCTCAATCGGTGCGCTCAGCCAACGGTTGCTGTCAGAAGGATCCTTAACTCCGTCCGTATCTTCTTTTATTTTTCTGTCAATAACATGGAATGCAAAAAGATCTTCGGAACCATTTGCGAAAGTCTTACGTTTCTGAGGAGTAAAAAGCTTTGAATTTATTGTCTCAGCCACGACATCAAGAATTATACCAATGCCATTTATATTCTCGTCATCGCGTTTGCTTACCATGGAAGCAAACAAAGGATTGGCAAGACGATGCTCCATATCATCCCATTCCATTGCCCTTCGCTGTGCGATACTCCTTTGCACGTCAATAGTAGAATCGCTATATAGATCGGTCTGGAGCAGAAGAGCTTTTACCAATTCGGCGGAGTTAAGTGGAATTTTACCGAAATTCAATCTTCTGAACGCTGCCATTGCGGACTTTCGTGACATTTCAGGAGAAAGAGACTCGTTATCTTCGGATAGATCATACCAAATCACGGCAACATAGCCATAACGTGAATCCGATTTCGAGAATATGTATTTGAAGTGATCGAAATCCTCCTCATTTTCTTCTTTCGATTGCCATTCCCGGATTGTATCGTATGCTTTTCTGAGATAGAAATTATCAATATTATTAATGTAAGTCTTATCATCGACATCCGCAAATAGCTCATCTTTGATAAATTTGTGCTGCTTATCCCTACCCGGTAAATTTAGGGTATACATCTTTTTCATCTCACGCAGATGCATGATCAGGTAAATTGTGGTAAGACGTTGCTGACCGTCAACCACTATATACTTGTCTTTCGACTCTTTTACTACAACTACAGGTTGAAGACAATAGAACATGCCTTTATCGGCCCGCTCCACGAAATCTTTAAGATCATTTAGCAACGCTTCAACTTGTTCATTATCCCATCGGTAGCCCCTTTGGTAGTTTGGGATAACGAAATCATAATTCAGAAGAGATGAAATAGGCTGGATTTTCAGTTTCATTTAGATTGAGTTATTCACAGATACTTAAAAGATAACGCTATCAATTGTAGCGCTCCGGGAGCTGCTTCTTTATGAAAACAAAATTAATTAATTTAAATGAGAAACACAAATATGAAATTTAATTATTCGGTCAATTATGCAACCCTTTATTTCTTACCCACTTCACTCCCCGTGACTTTTTAACGGACTTGATTCCGGCAAAGTGTTTAGCTGCGTCAACCTGCGTTACAGTATGTTTCTCTATCTTCGATTTACCTGATAATTCTCATTAAAAGTTTTTAGCATTCTCAATAAAAAAAGGTAATTTTGCAAACAAATCCATGTATCCTACCGTAAGAAGCGACCGGAAGGAGATAATGAAAAAATAACTCATTTAAGACGCTCAAAACAGATGACATCTGAAAATGCTCAGACAGGCATAGCCCCTGTTGCCGGATCTAAACGCCATATATTTCTTGATGCATTGAGAGGCTTTGCACTTCTCGGAGTATGCCTTGCAAATTATCCTGAGTTTTCTTTATATTCCTTTCAGCCTGATTCGGTTGCGACAACAATGCCCGGTGCTGAAATAGATAAATTTGTCAAATTCTTTCAATATCTGTTTATTGACGGAAAGTTCTACACCCTCTTCTCTCTTCTTTTTGGCATAGGGTTCTCGATAATCATTTCTCATGCTGCAGAACGTGGAGCCGACGGATTCAGGATTTTTTATCGGAGAATGTTTATCCTGGCGTTGATCGGTTGCACTCATCTGATGGTGATCTGGAGCGGAGATATCCTGTTGCTTTATGCAGTATTAGGTATGTTGCTCCCACTCTTCCGTAATATGTCAAACAGGAATATATTGACAGTAGCCGTACTACTCCTTCTGATTCCTGTAATAATTGATTCAATCTGTGAAGCAGCGGGAATTTTCCTTGCTCAATACCCCTATAATAAATGGTGGGAATACGCCGGACTATATGGTATCACAGAAGAGAACTTCGGCACATGGCTCCGAGATGCTGAGGGATACAAAGCCGTGCATCAATTTCTTTTGCAAGGAGCCTGGGAAAGAATGTATGAATTTGTCGATGGCAACCGCTATTTTAAGGTGATGGGCCTATTTCTTATAGGTTTTGTGGTTGGTCGCAATAAAATCTATGCCGATCTGAATGCGAATAGATCCCTTTTGAAGAGGGTAATGCAATGGGGTGTATTAATCGGCTTACCCTTCTCTATATTGTATGCAGTCAGTGGAGTCACCGGGCATTCATGGGGAAATCCTGTGCATACATTGCTTTATACCTTAAGTGTGTATCCCCTCGGATTCTCTTATGCAGCTATGTTAGGGTTGTTTTGCATAAGGCATAAAGATCTGGCGATATGGAAATGGTTTGCCTATCCGGGTCGTATGGCACTGACCAATTACATCAGCCAGTCTCTCATTGGGATATGGCTCTTTTATGGCATAGGACTTGGACTCGGTGCTTCCCTTGGTCTGGGCCAAACCGAATTGGTTGCTTTGGGTGTATTTATCTTTCAGATATTCTTTAGCAAACTGTGGCTCAATTTCTTCCGTTTTGGACCCTTGGAATGGATATGGCGTATGCTTACATACGGAAAATGGCTGAGACTCACGCGATGAAGTCACAGCCATTACATTCTGCTTTTCTTAATATTTCAGGCTAAAAACAATACAAGCAAACTTGAGAAGACAAGAGCAATGTTCGCCACTGCATACGTAACGGTGTAACCAAGATTTGGCACATCACTTTGAAGTGTATCCTGCACGGCTCCTATAGCAGCCACCGCACATCGTGCTCCCGCCACACAACCTAATGTCTCGGGCGCAGAAAATTTAAAAAGTTTTCTACCGATTAGTATTCCCAAAGTCAGGGTGATCAATGTACATGCAAAACCTATAAAGAAGATCAGGAACCCCGCCTCTTTTATGCCATGCAGGAAAGAGGCTCCCGCCGTAATACCTATGACAGCGATAAACATGTTCAATCCCAAGTTATTGAATATCCAAACCACTGATGAAGGTATATGACCGTATGAAGGTTTTCGGGTGCGAAGCCATCCTAATACCAAACCTGAGATAAGGGCTCCGGCACTCATGCTCAAAGATAAGGGTATACCATTTATTTTTATCGAAAGGGCTCCGAGTATGCACCCTGCGGCAATGCCAAGACCTACGAAGACCATATCCGTAGTGTCGGTCTGACGGTCGGCATATCCGATCTTTACAGCGGCATCGGTCACATTTCGCGGTAATCCTACAAGTGTGATTATATCCCCTCGCTGAAGTTCCACTTTATTCTTGGCAGGGATGCTCATGTTGTTACGTTTCAAAGAAGCTACAACCACTCCATTCATATAAGGTTGCCGGCGCAACTCCCCGAGAGTCATACCTGCGGCTCCTTTGGATGCGACCGTAACAGGAGTGCGTTCCGCACCGAAATTCAAAAGTTCGTTGTCGGTAATTTCGGGACCGAGATATTCGGTCACATCGATAATGTCTTCTTTGCGAGCTCCCAATACCACTATATCTCCCTTATAAATAAGTTGATCCATGGAAGGATCCACAATATTTCCCTTTACCCTCATGCGCTCCACAAAAACTCTCAAGTCGTGATTACGGAATAGTTCTTCCAATTGAGCCACCGTCTGTGGAGTATCAAAAAAACTACTTTCAGCTTTATAAGCACGAAAAGCTACGGGGCGGGCCGCCTTTATCTGTCCGGGCTCAGGCATGGACTCACCCGAATCCAGTTCTTGTTCAATACGGGCCACTTCCTCTTTCACCTTTTTTATACCACCCATCATCATCGGTCCGATATTGGAGAGGAACCATGCAGAGCCAACAGCTCCTAAGACGTATGTGACAGCATAACATGCCGGTATGATATTGAGCATATACTCCCGTTGGGTCTCATCCATGGGCATCTCCCTGACCGTATCACCCAACAGACCGAGAGAGGCTGAGGCAGTCTGAGACCCGGCAAACAAACCGGCGGCGATACCTGTAGAATATCCCATAATTTTAGCTGCAATTATTATGGTTGCAGCACAGATCAATGCCAGTATTACAGCGAAACACATCTGTTTCACGCCACTCCCTTTAAAAGAGCGAAAAAATTGAGGCCCTACACTATAGCCCAATGAAAAAAGAAATAGAAGGAAAAATACGGTCTTTAATATCTGTGGTATCTGTATATTCATCTGTCCGAAAAGTACGCCTACTATCAATGTGGCAGATACCGCACCCAAACTGAAAGATTTATATTTTAACTTACCGAGCCAAAAGCCCAGTCCAAGTGTCAGAAAAATTGGAATCACAGGATTTTTCTGAAAAAAAATAATCAGCCACTCCATAGAATTGTATTTTCAAACTAAACACTCCGGAAGAGAGGTTTGTTGGATGACAAAAAAAAATTGATTGTCATCCCGACAACCAATCTTCTGTTAACCTTAAAATCTAATACCATGAAAAACTCAATGCAAAATTAATAATTATTTTTCAAACTATGCTATATAACATATAAAATTTCTTGGTTTTTAATGTTTATTTACATATTAACATTAGTTTTTACTTTTATTAACTAAAATTCTTCTCTTTTCTCCTTCATTTCCTCCGGGAACCATTCCCTAACCTTTACTCGAGCCCTCTCCTTAACCTCAGGGGTTAGATTTCCATAAACCTTTTTGAATACGTAACCAATGACAGCCAAGTCATCGCTGAAACCGATCAGGCCGAACATATCAGGAAGAAAATCAAAAGGAGTTATAAAATAACCCAAGGCAGCTATCACCATGGCTTTGTCTTTAAGCGATACCTCTTTACCGAGCAGAGCATAGTAGAGCACCAAAACCATATAAACAACTTTTGAACCGGCGGTTTTAGAAACTCTACCTATCTTTTCAAAAAGGCGTTCCGGAGAATAGTGTTCCTTAAATTTATCCTTCTTGGAAATGAAATAAGCCAATATCTTTGATGATTTTTCCTTTAAATCCCATTTATCTTTCATATTACATATATTCAATTATTTTCAACAATATCTTTACAAAGTAATCAGATCAAACATACCTTTTAATTATCCTTACCTCTATAATTTTAAGCATCATAATTTAACTTTATAAGCATCTTATATTATATATGCCTTTGAGGATAAAATTAAAATATATTTTTATCTTACATAGGTTGTATGCAAATTTATAAATTACACAACAAACTTACAAGTTCACACGTTCGTATACACAAAAAAAA
>CAZPHL010000040.1:0-22109 GCA_964586465.1 uncultured Sangeribacter sp. | reverse complement strand
TTCACGTCAACCATTCTCTCTTCGTCGCCGTCACCCCACATAGAGCCGTGATGCAAGATTGTCTGCTCGAGACGCGGGTCACGATTTACATAAGGATTCTGTTCGTTATAAGTGGGATCCTTATCAATAGGGAGACCGTTGATAGTTTCGTATGCATCGACGAGGTTCTGGGTTGGATTCAGGTAACCGGTGGCACTGATAGCGCCTGTGAAACCGCAAGGAGCATTGAAATACTCGATCTGAAGTGTATTGGTCCATACAGAACGGCTGAGGATATACTCATTGTTGAGCACCGGGTTAGATACAAAACACTGGTAGTAGTTCTGATTGGGATCGTTACTGTCGGTGGTATAAAGACGGTAAGGATTTGATTGAGTCCTGTTCTTATTGATGAAATCCTTGGCAGCGTTGGCGGCGGCAGTCCATCTTGAGCTCTCGTTGCCGGGGTTGAAGAGTGGAGATGCACGGTAGAGGAGTGCACGTGTCTTCAGTGCGTAGGCAGCTGCTCCGTTGATTCTGCCCCAGTTTTCTGCTTCGTTGCTGTAACGGAAAGGAAGTTTGTCTTTATATTTATCACATTCATCAGCAATCCACTGGAGAACATCGGCGGCAGCCATACGCTCCGGCAGAGCCACGCCGGGAGAAAGGATGATAGGAGTGCCGTTTTCATCATCGGCAACGATAGGTATATCACCATACCAAGCGAGAAGGTCGAAATGAAGTATCGCTCTTAACACACGGGCTTCCGCATCCCAACGGTCATAGAGACGATTGTCATCACCGTTCTTTTCAGCATTACCCACAACATCAGGGCGTGCATTGAGAAGGTACTGATTGATGCCGCGGATACCCCTGAAATCGCGATCCCAGTAGAAATCGGCAAACCAATGGTTGGTGGCATCGTATGCATCGGCTACAACGGAGTGATAGCGAGCCACACCCCAGTAGTCTACGGCATTGTCGGTCATACAGTCCTGAGAGAGACGATACTGTGTGTCGCTATAGCCCTGGAAGGCATCAGGAAGATAATCGTACAACTGTGCGAGATAACCGCGGGTACGGTCATAATCGGAGAATACGTTGTCGGCCTGGAGAGTAAGGTCGACCTCTTTGTCAAGGTAGTCGCTGCAGGAAGCTGCTCCCATAGCGAGAAAAGCCGCTGCCGCAATCGATAGTATTTTGGAGTTCATGATAATCTTTGAGTTTTGAAGTTCCGGTTTTCCGGCCTCTCGGCATGAGAGGGCCGGAAAACCTGATACATGATGTTAGAATTCAATATGAAGACCGAAATTGAACGTACGGGTTTTAGGATACCACCAGCAGTAAGACATCGGTTTCTCGGGATCCATACCCTTCGGCATGTGACTCCAGTTGGCAAGATTGTATGCGCTGAAGTAGAAACGGCACTGACTCATGTGGATCTTTGAGATCAGGGAGAGCGGGAGTGAATAACCTACCTCGATGTTGCGCAGAGCGAAGTAATTGCCGTTCATGATCCAGATGTCATTCTGATAAGAACCGTTGTCACGTGAAGAGTCTTCGGTGTTGTAGGTATAGCTCAGACGAGGATACTTGGCATTGACGTTGCGGGGATCGGTAGGATCGTCAGTGAAATAACCCCAGGCCTTTGTCACCTCATGAGTGGCGTTATTGTTACCCCATTCTGAGAATGTCATTGAAGGAGATAGGAATACTGAACGGTTGAGATAAGCTGTGCCGATTACTTTCAGGTCAAAGCCTTTGTAAGCTGCGTAGATGGAGATAGAGGGAGTCACTTCAGGGATAAGAGTATATCCGTAGGGTTCCATGTCTCGTGAGTCGATCTGACGGTCGCCGTTGAGGTCTTTGAACACGGCTGTACCGAGTTTCTGACCACCGCCTGAGAATGTATTATACGGATATTTCTCGGGATGTTCCATAGCGTCGGCCTGAGATGTAGAGATAAGAGCCGGATCGGAAGCCCAGCCGTTGAATCTATAGGCGTTCCAGCCACCGATTACGTCACGGTTTTCCCATTCGTAGATGCTTGCCACAGAAGCATAGTCGCGGATTCTGTCGCCTGTCTTGCGCTGCCATTCAACAGCGGGGGCGATTTCGTCCATTTCAATAATCTTATTCTTATTCCATGACAACATACCTTCGATAGTGTAGTCTACGTTGCCGATCTTGTTGGAGTGACCGATGGTAAGTTCGAGACCTTTTGTATTGACTTTGCCGTATGAATCACGTGCGAATGTGATGCCGAGGATGTCAGGGTTGGTGGAACGTTCAATAAGGATATTGCTGCGCCATTCCTTGAACACGTCGAACGAACCGTAGAGACGATGATGCCAGAAGTCCCAGTCAAGACCGAGGTTGACCATTTTTGAGATTTCCCACTTACTGTTGGGGTTACCTGCTACGCTCTCGACAAAGCCGGGTACGTTTGTGGCATTGTGGCCGAAGCTGTAACCGCCGGAAGTGGCGAAAGTCGACTGGTAAGGATAACGTCCTGCGCCGGTATCGCTCATACCTGTCTTACCGTAAGAAGCACGGAATTTGAGGAGATCGATATTGGGATTTCTGAGGAATTTCTCTTCAGAGATTACCCAACCGAGAGAGGCTCCCCAGAAAGTGCCCCAACGCTCATCGGGAGCGAAGTTATCGTTACCCATGCGTGAGATATTTCCGGATACCACGTAACGTCCGTCGTAGATATAGGCTGCAGACCCATTGTAAGAGAGGTAACGGTCGGAAGAATACATTGAGTTGTCGGAGTTGGCCTCACGCACGTTCAGACGCTGTTGATAAGCACGGATGAAAGCGTTGGCCTGCACACGGTGCTGACCGAATTCGCGGTCATACTTGAAACCGAAACGTGTATTGAGTGTCCATGAGTTGGCACGCTCGTTAGCCGAGGGGTTGGTAAGTTCCTGATAGCGGTTGGTCTGTGTGTATGTGAAGTCCTCTACATTCTCGACTGCCGTATTGGTAAAGTCGTATGAGTAAGAATTCACGCGGTTGGTCTGGGTAGACTGGAACACGTCGAAAGCATCGAAGCTGACCACGAGCTGAGCCTCAAGACCCTTTGTGATCGGATCAAGCATACCGGTGATTTCAGCTGTTGAATAGAGCTGACGGCGACGGTTCTTCTCCTGACCGGATGAACCGAGAAGGTAAGTCGGGTTGTTGGCGCTACCGTCTACATAAAGTTCACCGTTGGGACAGTATACAGGTCGCATCGGATCTGCCTCGACCGCACCGAAAGTAGTGAGGTTGAACACGCCGGTAGTAGGCTGGAGGATGTTATCGATACGCCCGCCGAGGTCAAGACCTACGCGGAGATACTTGTTGACATTGATGTCAAGGTTAGAACGGAGGTTCCAGCGGTTGAGCACGTGCTGAGTGGAGAAACGGTCGTTGAAGTTTGTGCCTTTCTTGTTCCACATACCTTCCTGACGAAGATAAGAGAAAGATACATAGTAACGGGCACGGTTGTTACCGCCTGAAATCTGGAGGTTGGTCTTCACTACAGGAGCGGTCTCACGGTAAAGTTCGTCAAACCAGTTGGTGTTGAAATATCTGTAGCGGTCCATTCCCTCGAGAGTCTCGCCGGCGCATACACGGCGGTATTTCTCAATCTGGTCGGCAGTGTACATCGGATCTTTTCCATCGAGATAGCGCACCTGATTCTTGGTGAGGGCCAGGTTATAGGAATTCTGGTTCTCCACTTTACCTGTGAGGGTCTGGAAACCTACCTCCTGAGTGAAGTTGATATGAGTCTTTCCCGCCTCGCCACGTTTTGTGGTGATGAGAATGACACCGTTGGCCCCACGCATACCGTAGAGAGCGGTAGCGGCGGCATCCTTAAGCACGGTCACAGTCTCGATAGGGAATGCGTCAAGGAAGGAGATGTCGCGTTCAACGTCGTCGACGATGATGAGCGGATTTCGTGCGCTTGAGTTGAGAGAGCGTACGCCACGCACATACATCTTGGTTTCTGACCAACCCGGCTCGGATGACACCTCGTAAGTCTCCACACCTGTCAGAAGGGAGTTGAAGGCATTCTGGAGCACGGTGACAGGATAGCGCTGCAGCTCTTCACCTGTGACAACTGAACGGGAGTCGGTGAGATATTTCTTCTGTTGCTCTCCGAAAGCCACGGGAGCGACGTGGATATAGGGGTCTACATCCGGATGGAGCACGATTTCAATGGGAGCACTGAAATCTTCCACGGGGGTTATGGCGGTGAGATAGCCCACGCAAGTGGCATTCACCTCGTCGTCATAATTGGCGTCTTTAATAGTGAACTCACCATTTTCGTTAGTGAACACCACCTTGCTCTGCTCTGCAAGGTTGACAGCAGCCCCGGGAATGGGTTTGCCCTCAGGGTCGACCACGCGGCCCTTCAGCGTGTTGCCTGTGGGGGCGGCAAAAGCCATAACGGAGCAACCGATGAGTGCCGCAGCCGTCAAGGCGAGTTTTGCCTTATTCCTTATGTTATTTATGATGTGGTTCATGTCAGTTCGAATTTTTCTGATTGGATTTTAGGATTACCATCCGGGGTTGTTCTCAATGTTGGTTTTCCAGACTTCACCCTCGGGGATAGGATAGAGATACATGCGCTGCTCAAACACACGGTCTTGTGCTTTCTTTCTGGAGATAGTGCCGTCCATGGCCACATTGATGCCGTAGATAGGACGGGAGAGAGCCTCTACAGCCACATTCCAGCGTCTAACATCCCATGATCTATGCTCTTCGAAAGCAAATTCCACAGTGCGTTCTTTATGAATGAAGTTACGCATGGCCTCTTTGCTTGCAAGATCGGCACGGTCTGCCACGCTTCCGGTGATGCCGGCTCGGCCGCGAACCATGTCAAGCATATCGTAAACCTGCCGGCACGGACCGTTAACCTCATTCATTGCCTCGGCATAATTCATGAGAATTTCGGCGTAACGGATTATAGTCCACAGACGGTAAGCGGAACCGGCATGGTTGGAGCTCAGGATAGTTGCGGGGATATACTTGCGCATATAGTAGCCTGTCGGAGTGGCGTTGGCATTGCCGATAGGATTGTCGGCCATACCGTAGCGTACGTCGATCTTGCTGTCGGCACGCATGGTTCCCCACGGTGTGCCTTGATAGAGTACTGTAGCTTTCAGACGAGGATCACGGTTCTCCCACATGTTGGCGTCGTCATAACCGCTGGCTGCATTGATGGCCGGGGTTAGGGAGCCTGATGTCGGATATACCGGAGCACCGGTGGCGTCATACTGAGTGAAAGGAGATGAACCGTCGGCCATGTCATACATATCGACAAGATTCTGAGAGGGACAGTTGCCGCCGCTTCCACCTTCGCCTACTGGTGTATCCTGAGAAATACCGCTCCAGCCGATGGTGACATCGTTACGGAAGAAGATAACTTCGTTGTTATTACCGGTGTATTGTGTACGGAGCACGGCATTGGCATAGTTCTCGGCAGGGTCAATATTCTCTTCTGCGAAAAGACCGAAGTTGCCTCCGAAGTCATTGATGAAGCTCTGCGCTGCATCAGCCGCTTCCTGCCAGGTTATGCCGCTTTCGGAAGCATATCGGGGAGAAGCCATATAGAGTTTGATGCGGGAAGCGAGAGCACGGGCCATAGGCTGTGAAAGACGACCGATACGGTTGCTGCTCCAGGCGGTCTCGTAGTCAAGAAGATCAGGCTCAGCCTCTTCAAGTTCTTTGAGAATGAAATCCACCACATATTCCTTCAAGGAGGGACGGTCGACGTATGGAGTGATCATATCCTCAGAAGGATCAAGCACCTCGGTGACGATAGGCACGGGACCGAAGCGGAGGAACATCTCCCAGTAGAAGTAGGCACGGAAAGTACGGGCCTCTGCGCGCATAGTAGCACGGTCTTGTGCTTCCTGCTCGGGAGTCTTGGTGATGTCGTTAGGCACAAGCTCCATCTGGTTGATCACACGGTTACATTTACGGATTGCACGGTAACGTGATTCCCATGTGTCGTTGAACTCTGATGTGCCGCCACCGCCATAATAATTGCCGATATTGAAAGTGGTGCGTGTGCCGCCGGTTGCGAAAGATGTTTCGGCCAGGTCGGTAGCTGCATCAAGCCAGGAGCCGTTGATACGGTTGGCACCATGACGGAGGAAGTTGTATGTATCGTTGTGGAAATATTCAAACATACTCCAGCTTCCGAGGGTTTTCTCCTCAGTCAGCTCGTTGGAGGGCTGTTTGTCGAGGTAGTCGCTGCAGGAGGTCAGGGCAGTGCTACCTCCGAACAACATGGCCACCAGTAAATATTTATATGATTTTTTCATTTCGATATCAGGTTAGAATTGGATATTGACACCAAAGTTGACAGTCTTACAGATAGGATACTTGTTAGAGCCGTTGCTCTCAGGGTCGGTGAGGCCGTTGAGATGATCCCATGTGATAAGGTTGTTTGCGTTGATGTAGAAACGGCACTGGCTCATGTAGACATGCTTGATCCATTTCTCGGGAAGAGAATAAGAGAGCTCGATGTTCTTCAGACGGAAGAAAGAACCGTTCTTGAGGAAGAATGAGTTCTGACGTTGGTTGTGGTTGCCGTAGCTGTCATAGTGGAGGAGAGGATACTTGGCGTTGGCTAAGTTCTGTGCCTCAGACACTGCGGGGTTCCAACGGTCGAGATGGTGCTCTTTCACTTTACCACCGTTTACGAAGGCATACATAGCCTCGGCATCATAATAGCGGCTCACGTGATCCACACCCTGGAACATGATGCTGAATCCTATTCCTTTCCATTCAGCACCGAGATTGATAGCGTATGAATTTTCAGGAATATCGGAGTAGCCGATGAAAGTCTCGTCACGGTCATCGATAAAGCCGTCGCCATTCATATCGCGGTATTTGAGGTCGCCGGCTTGTACAGTGCCGAATGTGGAGACGGGCAATGTGCCGCTGTCGATATCTGACTGAGTGATGAAGCCGTCGCAGAGAAGACCGAAGTATTGGTTGATGACATGGCCCGTGCGCTTGCGATAATCGGTTTTGGAAGCGGGCTCGTCCATTTCGGTAATCTTGTTCTTGGCATGTGAGTAAGTACCGCCGATATTATATTTGAAATCCTTACCGATAGTGTTGCTGTAGTGGAGTTCGATTTCGAAACCTTTGTTTTCAGTCTTACCGAGATTACCGGCAGCTGAAGTCACGCCAAACCACCAGGGACGTGTGAGGTAATCGGTAAGAATGTTGTTACGTCTTTCCCAGAAGAAGTCGATGTTACCGCTGAGAGCATTGTTGAAGAATCCGAATTCGAGACCTACATTGTATTTGTGAGCACGTTCCCAAGTCACGTAGTAGTTGGGATATTGCTGCTCGTAGATACCGGTCTGGCCGGAAGTACCGAAGTAGTAGTCGTTGCTGATCTGGCTCCATTTCTGCTCATAGAGGAAGCGCTGTGCCACACCATTCACCTGATAGATGTCATTACCAACCTGACCATAAGATGCACGGAGCTTGAGATTGTTCATCCAGTCGGTAACATTTTCCATAAACTTCTCCTGAGTTATACGCCAACCTGCGGAGAATGCAGGGAAGAAACCGAAACGATGGTGTTTTGCAAAGTTCTCCGAACCGTTGTAGCCTGCGTTGAACTCGAAGAGGTAACGGTCGTCATAAGCGTAAGTGATACGTCCTACGACACCCTGATAACGTTTTGCGAGTTCCGACTGATAGCGGTAATCATTCTGCATGTAGAGCACCATGGCTGTCACATCATGGATTCCGGCAAACTTACGTGCATAATTGAGCTGAGCCTCCATATAAAGTTTATAGAGAGTGAAGCTTTCGCGGCGGCTGCTCATTGTGCCGTCGGTGTTGAAGCGGTTGTAAGCGTCGATGCTCTGATAGTTGTCGCGATCGTTAAGCTCGTAGGTTGCAAAAGATTTGCTGTAAGTGGTCTTATGATAGTTCTCATAGTCGAAGCTGACCATACCGCGTGCCGAGAGACCGGGAGTGAGCCAATCCATCTTGTAGTCGAGGATGAAGTTGGTTTCGTTGACAGTGTTCACACCTTTGTAGTAGCCGGATTCGGCGAGAGTGGCGTAGACGTTGCTCTGATATTGAGAGCTGCCGCCATAGAGAGTCTTCATAGTCTCACCGTTCTGCACCTGATAAGCCACCGGGAAAATCCAGCCGGGAGTATGGTTGAGCTGATAGAAAACGTTTGAGTAGTTGTCACGCTCGTCAGAGTTCGGGCCTCGGCGTTCCTCGAAACGTGTGCCGAAATTTACAGAGAGCTGGAGATCTTTTGTGAGGAAGAAGTCGGCGTTTGCACGGAATCCGTAACGCTTATAGTTGAGCGAAGTGGAATTGCCGTAAGGATCGTTCGAGAGATTCTTGAAAAGAGATTCCTGATCATAGTATTCAAGAGAAGCATAGTAACGCATTCTCTTCGTACCGCCTCTCACGCTGGCGTTATAACGCTGTGAAGGAGCGGAAGAGCGGAGAATCTCGTCATACCAGTCGACATTGGGGTAAAGGAGTGCTTCCACGCCCGAGAGTTGTCCGTTGACTGATTGCTCATACATGCTGATATCGCTTGCAGAGAACTGAGAGGGGAGACCGTCGTTTGCGAGAGCCTCTTCAAGAAGAGATACCGACTGATAAGAGTTCAGATAGGTGTTCTTACGTGTCGGAGTCTGGAACTGCCAAGAAGCCGTGAGATTTACCACCGGTTTCTGCTCCTTACCGCGTTTTGTGGTGATAAGCATAACGCCGTTCGCACCACGCACACCGTAAACGGCCGTTGCGGAGGCATCCTTAAGCACGGAGATAGTCTCGATATCATCAGGCGCGATCTGAGAGAATGAACGTTCCACACCATCCACAAGGATAAGAGGCTGGGCGTCTCCCGCGAATGTGGCGCGACCACGGATGTAGATTGAAGCGTCGTCGGCACCCGGAGCACCTGAAGTCTGTGAAGTGATCACACCGGGGATCTTACCGGTGATGGCTTGTGAAAGGTTGGCGGAGGGAGTTTCCAGAAGGTCGCCGGAATTTACCTGAGAGATAGCTCCCACCACCGATTCCTTTTTCTGTTGACCGTAACCTACGACGATGACCTCATTGAGGAGAGAAGACTCCTCCTGGAGCACGATCTTAAGGTCGGTCTGGCCTTTGACTTCCACCTCAGAGGTGGCGTATCCTACGTATGAAACCACGAGCACAGCTTTATTGGCATCCTTAAGATTGAGCTGGAAGAAACCGTCGATGTCGGTTGCAGTGCCGTTGGTAGATCCTTTCTCTATGATTGTTGCACCAATCAGAGGTTCTCCGGAGGGATCTTCTACGATACCCTTCACAATCTGGGCAGCCGCCGGGGTTGCGGCGAAGACCAGCAGAAGAACCGGGAGGAGGAGGCGGAGCATAGCGCTCCGCCGTCCTTCGGCTTTAATAAGGTTAGTGTTCATTATGTTCTTGGTTAGATTTTAAGTTTATTTTTATTCCACCGTCATAAAGGGGTAATAACCTACTTTGAGGAATTCGATCCATGAGAGCTCGCAGGTGAAGAAGAGACCGATAGGAGCGGTGAGGTCGGATGCAGAGAACTTATAGCGTGGCATCTCGCGGCCGTCGGCAGTGGTCTGACGGCAATCCATCTTCAGGGTTCCGCCGCTGTAAGAGAAGAGTATCTTGACTTTCGCGTCCTTCATATCAGCTACATAATTCTCCCAATCGAATGCGTGTTCCATGGTAGTCTTGCCCTGGTCGAATGAGGCACCCCATCCGAAGGCATCGGAACGTAGTACGAAGTATTCGGCATATCCGGGTTCGCCTACCCATGGACCGTTGGAGCATACGAGCAACCAGTTGTTCCAGTTGGCACCGGCACCTGTAGTGTGGTTGATGAATTCCACGCCCCATTTGTCGAAGTTTTCAGAGAATTGGTTATTCGGAGAGTGAGCGCTCCACCACGGGGTGCTGCAATCGGTCTGACCGGTGATATTTGTACCGGCAGGATAAATCTGGCCTACGAATACCTCTTCAGGATTGATGAGGAGGTGAGAACCCTCGCAAGTGAGGAATGAGCCGAGTGTCGTGGCGTCCACACCTTCGACAGTGATTGACTGGAAGCGTTGTGTACCGTCGACAGCTGTTATGTGAGCCTCAACCTCTACATTTGTACCGTTACGTGTGACATCAACAGTGACGTAAGCTCCGTCCATCTCGCTCATGAAGGTATCCCAATCGAAGTCATGCTTGAGGTTGTCACCGTTCCAAGCATCGCCCCAGCCCCATGCATCGGCGCGCATATAGATATATTCTGCATATCCGTCACCACCACGTTCAATACCGTTGGTCAGTACGAGAGCCCAGTTACACCAGTTGCCACCCTCGCCGCCATTATAGTTATAGAACTCATAATGTATTGTTCCATCGCCGGTGAGATTTACGTAATCAGCCCAAGTGCTCCAGAAGCCGGTAGAGTTGTCTTCCTGGCCGAGGAGTACCCATGTGGATAGGTCAGGACCGACGCTTCCGCCGCCACCGAGTGCAGGACGGTTGGTCTCTTTTTCAGTGATAGTGTTGCGATAGATCTTCAGGTCGTCGACATACCAGCGGCTCGAGTTGTCGGGTGCGCCAATGGTCATGACCGGGGCATTGTTTGCAAATTCCACAAGTTTCGAGAAGTCGAAATCGGTGACCTCGCGGCTTGATTTACATTCGCCGTCGATCCACCATTCATAACCCTTGTCTTTGATGATTATACCTACATAGTGCCAATCACCCTGAGTAAGGTAGCGTGCTATGTCGCTATCGGGGGTGGTTTCCGACCATTGTCCTTCGGCAGAATTAAACGCAAGCGCACCGTCAGCGTGTATGTTCAGATATTGGCTGCCGGTGTTGTCACCGAATGTAAGGATTGAGCCGTCCATGTTGAGAGCCATACCTGTCGGTTCGGTAGGTTCCTGCTCCTCGCCATCCGCTCTGGTGCCATTGGTTTCAGGCTCCATCATCCAGAATGTGAATGAGGCGGCGTTCTGCAGAGCTACATTGTTGAAGGGATTGGATACTGACACATATCCGTTGTCAAGGCAAAGGACATTACCTTTGGTGTTGTCATTGACAATCGACGGGTCGTTGCCACCCGGATTCGCGACTGCAGTGAACACAGCTGGGTCGAGTCCCTCTTCAGCCTCGAAGTCTAAGTTTGCCACATTTTCCAGAGAAGGAAATATCTGGTTACCTGCAGGAGGATCCTGACGTCCCCAGTCCTCACAGGAAGTGGCAACCGTCAACAACAGCGCCAGGGCTGTGGCTGACATCCATTTTTCTTTCGTCATGGTAATATTAGGTTGTTAAGAGGTTAGTTGTTTTCTAAGTTGACAGATTTTAAGAGCGGAGAAAGTTCTGCAAGTTGAAAGCCATTGGAAACAGGTGACTTTAACATTTGCAAAATTAGAATTTGTGCTTGCCCGAAAGGTAGACAATGTGCTAAAGAGAGTGGATAAACGTGTAAGAAGGTTAAAAATTTTTAAATTTCGCACTCCGGGCCTGTGTTTTGGTCCTCTCGGCCGGAATCAGCAGCCGATAGAACGCCCTCACCGACACCATTCTTAGTTTCACCCTTAAGCACGGTGCTGGGGTTTACCCCAAACTGTTTTGTGAAGCAGCGGGTGAAGTATTTGGAATCGTTGAACCCGACTTGGAAAGAGATTTCCGACACGTTCATGTTGCGGGTAGTACGGTTTTTCAGGATGAGTTCGTAGGCGAGTTTCAGACGGTAGGTGCGCATCAGCTGATTCGCACTCTGACCCATCAGGCTCTGTAGTTTCTTGTTCAGAAGACTCCGGCTCACTCCTAACGCCTCTGCAAATTCCCCTACTTCAAAATAGGAATTGGAGTAGTTGTCGCGAAGCACTTCCATCACTTTATCGACAAATTTCTTGTCGCGGCTCTCCTCCTCGATTTCGAGATGCTCCACTTTCATATCCTCGATAAACCGACTCTTGTTGCGCTTGCGTTTGGCAATTAGATTGTGAATTCTGGCGAGAAGCATCTCTTCATCGAATGGTTTCAGGATATAGGCGTCGATGCCTTTCTTATACCCTTCGAGGCGTGCCTCGTTGGCTGTCTTGGCCGTGAGCATTATGAAAGGTATGTGAGAGAGCGAGAAGTTTTCCTTCACTTTTCCTGCCAGTTCAAGGCCGTCCATCACGGGCATCATGAGGTCGCTGATGATAAGATCTATGTCGGTAGAGAGGAGCACCTTCATAGCTTCCTCACCATTTGCAGCCTCAACCACAGTATAGGTGTCAGCAAGAACCGAGCGCATGAAACCGCGCATATCTTCATTGTCCTCCACCACGAGTATACGCATACGCTCGTCGGCCTGAGAGGTCTCATCCTGCTCGGCATGATGGGTCGTCTCTTTCATCCCCGTGATCGCCGGTGAAGCTATTTTGGAATCTTTCACCGGTATTATGACCCGGAAAGAGCAACCTGCTCCGTGATTATTCTTTGCCGAGATACTGCCACCGTAGACTTCCACCAATTTACGGCACAGATAGAGGCCGATACCGCTGTCGGCGGCACCGATAATGGGATATTTCATCTGGTTTTTCCCTTGATAGAAGTGTCCGAACACTTTTTCCTCCTCACCTTCGGCCAGTCCACATCCGGTGTCGCTGACGCAAAGATACAATGCGTTCTCCTCATCGCATTTGGAAGTTTTCCAAAGAGCGGCATATAGGGTGACTGTGCCATCGTCGGGAGTGAATTTTATGGCATTGCCCAAAAGATTTGTCAATACTTTTCTCAGCGAATCTTCATTGAAATTGAACACCGGGTTGGGAAGATGATAGATAGTCCGGATAGTGATGCCACGTTCCATGGCGTAAACCTTGAAAGGTACGATTATCTCCTCAAGAACTTTATGGATATCTCCTCTCATGGTCACGGCCTCCATTTTCCCGGATTCTATCTTACGGAAATCCATAAGCTGATTCACCAGTGAAAGTAGATACCGGGAATTGCGTGCCACAAAATTGAGCTGCTCAATCACTTTTGGATTGGTTGACAATTTAAGCGCCCGTTCAATCGGTCCTATGATGAGTGTGATAGGAGTCCTGAGTTCGTGGGTTATATTTGTGAAGAAGGAGATGCGGTCGGCCGTGAGCTGTTGCACCTGGGCTTTCTGTTCTGATATTTCCTGTACTCCCTCTTCTACGGCTTTCTTAAGTTCGTTGCGTTGTCGTGTGAGGTCTTTCACTCGCCAGCGATAGATCAATACCACGCCGGCTATGATGAGAAGAATGATAAGGGCGATGAACCACCAGCGTCGATAGAAATTGGGGACGATTTCCACTTCGAAAGTAGAAACGGGAGCTGAGGCGATCTCCTGTCCTTGGGGCACATATTTCACCTCGAGTTTATAACGTCCCGGGAAAAGATTCATGTAGGCCACGCTGTGTCGCCCTTTGGGAAGTTCTTTCCAGTTGTCCTCATATCCTTTCATGCGGTAGTAGTAGCGTCCGCTGTTTTCTTCAGCGTAGTCGAAAGCCGAGAAACCTATTTCAAAAGAACGGTCGTTTTCAGATATGCGGCAGCTCGTAGGGTTGCCGTAGACGGCATCATTATCGACGGCCAGAGAGGTGAAACATACGGGAAGTGATGAAGAAACAGGGGGAGCCATACCTTTTATGGCAAGCATGCCGTCTACACTACCCAATAATATGTCGCCGTTGGCAAGGCGTTTATAGGCATTCCAGTAGAATTGTTCTGTCTGAAGTCCGTTGTTGATTCCATAATTAAGGAAGCTGCCATCGGGGGTCATGCAACATAAGCCGTGATAAGTGGCTATCCAGAGGTTGCCGTGCAGGTCCTCCACAATACCGTGCACCGCATCGTTAGGCAACCCGTCGGCGGTACTGATATTTGTGAATGTTCCCTCTTCATTGTCATAACGATATAAGCCGTTGCCATTGGTGCCGACCCATACGGTGGCATCTCTTCCCACAGCAATGGAGGTGATTTTTTCATTCACCAGAGTAGATGTGTTGTCGAGTTTATAGGGATAGCGACGGTATTCAAATCCGTTCGGTCCGGGTCCCTTGCGAAGATTAATGGTGTAAAGACCGTTTAATCCACCTACCCATAGACGTCCGTCGGGAGCTATGACAGCAGCTACAGTGCCCCTTACTTCATCAGCACCGCTGAAAGGGAGTGACATCTGATTAGTATCGATATCATATAAGTATAGACCGGAATTCACACCTATCCATATCGCATTATTGAGAGGGTCAAATGTAAGAGAACTTATATAACCCATCTGATTTCCATCCGGAGTCATGATAAAATGCTGCAACATCCCGGAGGGATTGGCTTTGTCAAGCATACATAAGCCACCGCCCCATGTCCCGACCCAGAGATGCCCGTTATGGTCGGAGGTTATGGCGCTGACGGAGTTGTGGGTCAGTGATCCGGTCTCACGCGTGAAATGTGCGAATCCCTCTTCGTAGCCTTTGACGCTCCGGTTAAGACCTCCTTCGACTGTACCGATCCATATAGTGCCGTCGCCGTCCTCGTAGATGGCATTCACACAGTTAGGGGATATGGAGGATGGGATGGCGGGATTATGACACAGCATTTTGCTGTAAAGTCGGCGTGGCGAGAACAGATTGATGCCACCGCCTTCCGTGCCCACCCAGAGATTATCTCCCTGAAAAAGAAGACAATTGATGAAACTGTTGTTAAGGTTATGTGGCATACCCGTGATTTCTGATACGTCAAGCTGACTTATGACGCCTGTGGCGGGCTCTATGATATTGAGGCCGTTGAGACATCCTGCTATGATCCGGCCGTCAGGCGTCACGGCAAGAGAATTGACAAAGTTCTGTGACAGATGATTGTCGTGACCTTCATTGGCGTCATACACCCTTACTTCTCCGCTGACAGTATCAAATGTAAAGAGACCTTGCTCCGTGGCAATCCAGATGCGGGTGTCGGTAGCCGCGAAGTCGGAGACAAAGATTATAGGATCCCACCCGAGGTTGGGCGAAAGGGGAGTGCTTTTGATTTTGCCATTTTCTAAAGTGAGACGACATACTGTCTTGTCGACAGTAGACAGAACTCCCGGGAAGACCTCCGGAAGTGCCTTTACGCAGGCGGTGGCTTGCGAAAGTTTCGTTTTGTGCGTAACGGATGATATATTGGCTACATTCCCCTTATCGTCAAAAGAGACACAAACTATTTCCTTAGAGTTGCGCAGCCATACGTTTCCGCTCTCATCAACACATACGGAAGAGGCGGGAATATATGACAGCTTTTCAAGTTGTCCGGTAGGGTCATAAGGAGTTTCAGGTTTGAGATCGGAGAGATTGATTATGTCTATACCTCCGTCGCTGGCGGCCCAAAGACGTCCGAAACGGTCTTCGGTGAGTTTTCTGACAAAAGAGCTTTTTATGTGATGTGATGGTGAATTAGGGGTGAAGGATACAAATTCATATCCGTCATAGCGTGCGAGCGAAGCTGATGTGGCTATCCACATGTAACCTTTGCTGTCGTGATAGATATCTTCCACAAAGTTATGAGGAAGACCCTGTTGCATGGTTATGAAACTCACAGTATAGGAATCGGCCGGATTCTTATACGACATAGGGAATGCCGTCAAAAATGAAGATAAGATGAAGGCTGTCAGAAGAGCCGGGAGATGGAGTTTCATAATAGGGTTAGGATTATTTGAGAGTAAGAATGGCGGGGCAGTCACAGGGCGGCTGCCCCGCCTGAGTTGGTCGTGGGAGTGGTGTCACTCCCTATAAAGGACCGTGGCGAGAGTTTCTTGGATTATGAGAGTATGCTCAAGCGTTGCACAGACCGGGGTCACTGCAAAGACAACGTCACGATGCTCTTGGCCGGAAGAGTGACAGTAAGTTTGCCACCCTTCACCTGATAGCCTTTGCTGAATGGCTTGAGCGAAACTTTCTCGGGCTGACCGAAGTCATTGTAATCGTTCATTGAAGCAGCGGTCAGAATTTCGCCGGAAATATTCTTAGCGGATATTCCGGAGAGATTTATTGTGATCTCAGCCTCATTCTTAAGATCGGTGTTGACCAGGGAGATAGTGGTCTTGCCATCTTTGGCAGATGCCGTGGCGCTGACTACAGGCACTTTACGACCGTCGCGTGTCGCGATCTGAGGCGTAGCCACATTAAGCGGAATGAGCTGTGCGTCCTGATGCGGTACATACATCTTGAAGACATAGTAGGTGGGAGTAAGCACCATCTGATCGCCCTTAGTGAGCACCATAGACTGAAGCACATTGGCGATCTGTGCTATGTTAGTCATTTTCACACGGTCGGTGAAAGTGTGGAAAGTATTGAGGCTCAGGGCAGCCACCATAGCATCACGGAGGGAGTTCTGCTGGAAGAGGTGACCCGGTACTGTGCCGGGTTCTTCATCAAACCATGTTCCCCATTCGTCGACGAGCAGACCCACACGTTTCTTGGGGTCATACTTATCCATTATCTCACAGTGACGTTTCACCACATCACCTACTTCAAGACATTTTCCGAGCGCCCAATAGTAGTCTTCTTCATTGAAATTGATGGCTGAACCTTTGCTGCCGTTCCAACCGAGCACTGTATAGTAGTGGAGGGAGATACCGTTCATGTAACGGCCGGCATTCTTCATCATCACTTCTGTCCAGTTATAGTCGTAATCCGATGCACCGGAAGCAATCTTGTAAAGATGATTACCGTTGTAGTTGCGGCAATAAGTCTGATAGCGGCGATATACGTCGGCATAGAATTCCGGCGTGAAGTTGCCACCGCATCCCCAGCTTTCATTACCTACACCGAGATATTTGAGATGCCAGGGTTTTTCACGGCCATTCTTCTTGCGCAGAGCGGCCATCGGACCGTCTTCAGCTGTGATGTATTCCACCCATTTTGCCAGTTCCTCGACAGTGCCACTGCCCACATTGCCACTGAGATAGGGTTCGCAACCGAGCAATTCACAAAGGTCGAAGAAGTCATGGGTGCCGAAGGAGTTGTCTTCCACAGTTCCTCCCCAGTTTGTATTGACCATACGAGGCCGATTCTGTTTCGGACCGATACCGTCCATCCAATGATATTCATCGGCGAAACAACCGCCGGGCCAGCGGAGCACGGGTACATGCAATTCCTTGAGGGCATTGAGCACATCCGTGCGGTAGCCGTTGGTGTTGGGAATAGGTGATTCCGGACCGACCCATAGACCACCGTATATACAGGTCCCGAGATGTTCGGCAAACTGGCCGTAAATTTCTTTTGCAATCACGGGGCTTTCCTGGGAGGGGAGAAGCGTCACCGTGGCTTCATTTGCGGCTAAGGAGGATAAAGCGCAAAATGAGGAGAGAACAAGGGTACTAATAATCTTTTTCATGCTGTCTTAATGGGTTATTTACTGAAACGGTAGAGTGCGAAAGTCTTTGCAGGAATCGAGACATTCATATAGTCGATGTCGTTGTTAGCGAATTTTTCAGTTTTGGGTTTTACAATCTCCTGGTTGTCAAGTGTGTTTTCTGCATCGTTGTCAGCATGGAGAGTGGTGATCGTGACGTTGGAGAATTTCTGATTTTTCTTCAGTCCTTTGAAGTCGATCTGCAGCTCCTGTGCTTCATCGCCGGTATTAGCCACTTTTACAATCACATCGCCTGAGGGCTCTTCTTTTACAGCGGAAGCGAAAAGGCCGTTCTGTCCCTCGTTTCCGGCCACAGCCTTACCGTCCATTTTAAGAGGCACCACCTGTGACCCTTTATTATGAGAGAAGAGCTGCTGCACATAATAGCTGGCGGTTGGCATTGAGCGGAAGTTGTCAAACCAGATCATATCAGGACGCCATTGCCAGCCCTCTACGTGGGCGAAGAGCGGGGCGTATGTAGCCATCTCCACGATATCGGCGTTACGCTCGAGACCGGTCATGAAAGCTGCTTCGAGAAGCGCAGCGTTAAAATGGTTGTATTTCTTTCCTTTACCGTGGCATGCGTATTCTCCGGCGAAAACTTTCGGACCTTTGCGGTCATAGTTGTCATAACGGTTACCTTGTGCGAGGAACCAGCTTTCCGGACGGTAGAAATGTTCATCGACCAGATCGGCTTTCAGACGTTTCATCTCAGGCCAGAGATATTCAAATTGCTGACCTTCAGAATCAGGACCGGAACTTCCTACAATCTTGATGTCGGGATATTTGGCGCGTACTGCTTTTACGAACGGCTCGAGACGGGCAGGATATTCAGGACCCCACTGTTCGTTACCGATACCGACATATTTGAGATTGAAGGGTTCGGGATGACCCATTTCAGCACGCAATTTGCCCCATTTGGAGTCGACAGGTCCGTTAGCGAATTCAATCAGGTCGAGCACGTCGTCAATAAATGGCTGTAGCTCGTCGAGTTGTGCGTGTGCGTTCTCGTCATGGTTCTGGAACTGGCACACCAATCCTACGTTAAGAATAGGAAGAGGTTCGGCACCGATATCCTCACTGAGAAGGAAATATTCATAGAAGCCGAGGCCATAGCTCTGGAAATAATCGGGGAAGAAACGATGGGGGAAGGTATAATGCCAGCGGTTTTCGTTGACAGGACGGTTCTCTACCTGTCCGACCGTGTTTTTCCACTGGTAACGTGTGTCCATATCCGTGCCTTCCACGATACATCCGCCGGGGAAACGGAATACACCCGGTTTCAAATCGGCAAGTTTCTGCACGAGATCGGCACGAAGTCCGTTCTCACGGCCTTTCCATGTGTCGGCGGGGAAGAGTGAGACATGTTCGAGATCTACGGTTGTCTCGGGTTTGCATAAGAATATGCGGAGTTTACCTTTAGAGACAGTCTCAGAAGGTTTCAGAGTAGCTTTATACTGCTTCCACTCCTTGCCTTTCACTTCTATCTCTTGGGAGCAAAAACCTTGGCCCTCTCCCATTGAAGCGGGATCTTCCAGTTCCACACGAATCTTAGAGGTGCCTCCGTCAGGCACACGTGCCCATACGGAGAAGTTGTAATCTTTTCCTTTCTCAAAGCTTACACCGAAGAAGCCTTCATTATCGAGTCCGGTCCATTTGTCATTGTGTCCGGCCGGAGAGAGTCGCACATAATTGGGATTACGTTCGAAAGGACCATCGTTGAGCACCTCCACTTTTCCAAATGCATTCCATCCTTGGAGCGGGGTCGGGAAGTCGAAGGAGCGGTTCTTGATTTTTTCGGCATAAAGACCGCCGTCGGCGGCATAGTTGATATCCTCAAAAAAGAGGCCGTACATCGTCGGGGGTATAGGAGCTCCCTTGGCGTTAGGCTCAACCACGAGCTTATTTACCGCGGCGCTTGCTGATGCAAGACAGCCCACAGCTAAGAGGGCTGAAAGAAGTTGTTTTTTCATGATGGGGTTATATCGAGTTTTTCAATTTGTCCGTATTTCAGTAATACGATTTTTTTACAAATGCAAATTTATATAAAATAATCATTACTGATAGTGGAAAAAATGTTCAAAAAGGGGGATAAATAGTCCGTCTCATTTAATTTTGTATAATTTTGGTAGAGCTGACCATGAGAAAAGTGTAAGCAACCCTTGTGCTGAAATAGGGAAAGGCTCGGGGAGCAAACCTGCTAAATAGGCCAGATAACCTATGACATGGCTTGCATCGCTCTCTTTACGCACCTCTTCCATACTCATTGATCTGTCGCGCTTGGACAGCCTCACGCCATCGTCATTGCATAGAATCGGCACATGGGCGAAGGCCGGGACCGGCAGGTTTAATAAATCATACAGGTAGATCTGTTGGGCCGATGACAAAAGAAGGTCGCTCCCACGTACCACTTCGGTTATTCCCATACGTGCGTCATCCACCACTACCGCCAATTGATACGCCCATGCTCCGTCGGCACGGCGCAGCAGGAAGTCACCGCAATGTCGGGCGAGGTTCACCTCCTGAGCACCATAAAGACGGTCGGTGAAACCGATCACCTTGTCAGGCACGAAAAGCCGTGTGCCTCTTGCTTCCTTTTTCTCCTCGGTCGCCATGAAACTCCCTCCGAGATGAGGAGGTCGGCATGTCCCCGAATATACTACCCGTCCGTCGCTCTCATGAGGGGCTTGGGTGGCCATTATGTCGGCCCTTGTGCAATAACATGGATAGGTTAACCCGAGGTCGGAGAGATGACGGAACGCCTCCTCATAAAAATCTGAACTCAAGCTCTGGCGATATGGCGGATTATCACCTTTGTCGTCAAGACCACCTTCATCCCAATGAAGCCCCAGCCAATCGAGGTCGTCTTCAATGAGGCGTGCATATTCGTAACGGGAGCGCTGCGGGTCGAGATCCTCGATACGGAGCACCCAGTTTCCCCCCTGTTTCTTAGCCGAAAGCCAAGAGATAAGAGCGGCAAACACGTTGCCCAGATGCATACGTCCCGTAGGGGAGGGGGCGAAGCGTCCTTTCACTTCCTTATTATCCATAACGCGAAATTATATAAAAAAACGGGATGCACAAAGAGCGTGCATCCCGAAGACCATACATCAGACATTCCGGTTAATCGGATTTTTCCATTATCTCAAGTTTACTTCCGTTGCTTTGTAGTTAAAGGAGAGGAGAGAGGGTTACAAAGTATAAGAAATAAACCACTGCTGAAGGATTCACATCCGAGCTTGTGAGAATGTCTTTAAGAATTATTATTTTAATTCATTTGCTTGCTTAATCACATATCATTCGTCGGCTACGAAACCTGTGCGACGGTAGCCGTGTACATAATATGTGTAGCCGTTGTCATCATCACTGTAGGTGACATAACATTCGAACTTGTCGGCCGGCATTCCTGAAGGAGTGACTGCTCCACCGAATGTGACTTTACCGCCTGTCACTGTCACATCGCAATCGTAATATTCATTTGGAGCAGGAGTCGAGGAGCCGAAAGAGAGTGTGGAAAGGTCGCAAGGTACTTTAACCTTTGTTTCCCAGAAGCTGCCGAGATCATCCACCCAAATCTCCTTGCCATTATTGGCATTGGTGTTGTAGGTGATCCAGAGCATCTGGCCCAGACCGTAGCCGTCTTCATAGACCTGGTCACCGGCGATAATATCGACAGTCACCATCCACTCTCCGGCGAGGTCAACCGTAGATGTCATGGGTATGTCCTCCTTGCTGCAGGAGCTGAAAAGGAGAATCCCCATCAGGAGGAATGTCAAGTTTATATATTTTTTCATCTTTTTCGAGAATTAAATTATAAGAGCTTATTAATGTGAAGTAAAACTCAATATATCCGTCAGTATTCCGGCTCAGTCTTTGTTGAGAGTAACGTTGAACAGGAATGGATAATCGGTATAACTTACGATATATTGAATGGTGCCTGCGGCAGCATCGAATTTACCATCAGTCAACTCGTTGGCCGAGTCACCCCAAGCTGAGAGGTAGCTGTCAAGCAGCTCGATATTTCCGTCGGCATCCACACTGATTTCACCACCTAATGCATAGGCGCTGCCATAACCGGCACGATACTGATACCATCCGGCAAGAAGGTCGGAGATATGATAAGTGCCGTCGCCGTTAGCATAAACCACTTCAGGATAGCCGCCATAGAAGATCACACCGTTGTAATCACGGAAACTGTCGGTATTGGTGGTGTAGTAGCCGCTCACGGGGTCATCATTATCTGCCACGAGCACGTAACGTGTAGCTGAAGCGCTGAAGCCATCATCATTTGTGGCGGAGTATGTGATTGAATAGTAGCCCGGCTTGGGATTGTTGAGGTCCATACGTGTGATTATCTCCACATGCGAAGAGTAATCCTCACCGTTAAGAGATGCCGAGTAGCCGGGATCTACAAACGGTGTGCCTGCTTCCGCCATGTCGTAGGTGGGGCCCTCAAGCTCTATCACAGGATAGTAAGTGATACCGGTCAAACCCTCGGTGTCTTTACTACACGAGGCGAGTGCCACAAGAGCAAGACCGACAGCCATTGTTGAAATATATTTTTTCATTTCTGTTGACAAATTAAAACGTTAGACTTACTGTGCCCAGAATACGGGGGTGCCGTCACCTTTATAGTCAGGCACATTGCTGTTGCGGTTTGCAGAAGACTCCGGATAAGGCCAGCGCTGAAGCACTTT
>CAZPHL010000039.1:4643-22228 GCA_964586465.1 uncultured Sangeribacter sp. | reverse complement strand
CAAAAAGGTCTCGGTCTTCAGTGATCATGATGGCTTCCACTGAAGTGCCGAGAACTTTCACACCATATTTTTCAAGAGTTCCGTTGAGATACATTTCGGTGCCGCAATTAAGGGCTGTCTGGCCACCGAAAGCGAGCAAAATGCCGTCGGGACGTTCCTTCTTGATAACCTCCTCCACGAAATAGGGGGTAATGGGGAGGAAATAGACCTGATCAGCAACCCCGTCGGAAGTCTGGATAGTAGCGATATTTGGATTGATGAGCACTGACTGAATACCCTCTTCACGCAAAGCCTTCAGAGCCTGTGAACCGGAGTAATCAAACTCGCCCGCCTGCCCGATTTTAAGGGCACCGGAACCGAGTAATAAAACCTTCTTCATAATGTTTTTTTCGGTTGAAATGTAATTTGAGTGCAAAATTACAAGAAATATCGGTTTTTAGCAAATTTTTGACAATATAAGACAAAGTAAGTCAGACAATACAGAAGAAATGTAGCCGATGCGTCTCGCGACGTATCGGCTACTTGCGCTTTAATAATTGATTTTATCAGTTCCCTAATTTTTAATTTACACCTAATTATCCATTTAGTTATTTGTCTTTGTATGTATATTTTCTGTGTCAGTACTCCACAAAACGGTTAGATAACTGTTGATGAGAAATTACTGCTACAAGCGAGATGCCGGAGAAGAGACTGCAAAATTATAAACGTGGTTAGAAATATCCAAATTTTTTTGAAAATTTTTTAATAAAAAATAAGCGTTCACCTTCCTGAAGTCTGTAATACAGGTATTTTTATAGTCGGTCAAATACCTGAGCAGAACTAACTTACAGTTATTTCTGTGAATAGACATAATCAGTTGCTGAAGTATTTCTTACGCAATTTTTTGGATATTTCCACCGGATTTTCTTTGGATATGGGAGTCATTTCGTCTTTTTGGTCTATCCATTTGCCCTCCCAATCTATAATTTCCTTCACAAATGCGGGCTGATCAAAATTTTCGCCTTTTTCCATTGAGGCGATTACGGCATCAGTAAATTGTTTCCAGCGACCACGGTAGAATGATTTCAACAGACCGCTCCATTGTCGGTTGCCATAGTCGTTGAGCTGAAGTCCCGGCGGACTCCAGATGGTAAGCAGTGTGCGGGCATTCTTCTCATACCTGTCGGCATCTTTCTCGTCGACACCGTGAGCACGGGCATCGGCGATCCATTTTGACATCGAGAAATCGGGATCGGTGGAAAGGAGAGTATCCATATCCAGCAGCAATTCATCCATTTGGGCAGCTATGGCTTTTGCTTCGGATAGGTTACCGGCTTCGTATGCGGCTGTGAAATCATCGCGGAGATGAGTGAATTTATTACCCAGAAGCTGACGTGTGACGTTCATTACGTCAAATTGATAGGCTGCATTATCCTCAACACCTTGTGCGCTTAGGAACAAATCGAGCGCATTGAGGAGATTCTGATCGGTATAACCATATTTGGGATTAGTGTAGAAGCCCGTACGCTCATTAAGTGTAGGCCGAGCGTTTGTCAGGGAGGCCTGACCGATACCCGTACGTTCTATGTAGATGCTGTCGGCCAAAAGCTTCCAAGCCTCCACCACTTCCGGGGCTTTGTCACCTCCTCTTGAGTGCGCCCAGATATCCACCCATTCAGAGCTCTTCATATCCGGATTCCAAGCTTTCGCAAAAATATATTCATGCATCACCGGATTACAGTCGAATCCTTCGAGAGTGCCTCCGAAACCAACCAGGTTATCGCCACCCTCTTTGACTACGGTAGCAATCTTCTTGTCCACGTCATTCAGGTTGCCTGCAAGCATCGTGTTACCGCCGAAATTACCAAGATAACACCAGATATAAGGTTTGCCGAAATAAGCGTCGTTAAGTTTCCATACTTCAGCGGAATCACAGAAATAGTCAAGGAGCAACATGTCATCGCCGGGCACACCGTCAAGAAATGCCTTCATACGGGGTTTTGTCCAGTTTTTCTTGTCATAATAGAAATTCCAGGTCATCTGCAGCCATTTTGCTTGGGGGTCTGCTTCACGAAGGGTCTTGAAAATTCCCTCAGAAGCTCCTTTGAGAAAGCTTTCGCTCCAATCGGGAGAATCGATCTCGTTGAAGGGGTCAATGCCGTAGATATGGTCTGTGCCGAAGATACTGTCTTGGATAGCGAGGTAAGTTTTCTGCACTTCTCCATACAAAGGATCGCTCGGATCGAGAAAATAACACCGGTCCTCATCAGGGAAATGCGCCCAGTCGCTACGCAATGTGATATTGGCATCGGGATAATGGGTCTTCAACGAAACGGGGGCATGGCCTGCAAAAGCGGCAAGCACCGGCTTCATACCAAGTTCTCTTTCACGTCCAAGAATCTGTTTTTGCAGCTCTTCCTGAGAATCGAGCCAGTCAAATGTAAGAGGACCCTGGAAATGATCGACATTATTCATCCAGTGCCAGGGGAGATGTGCCGGTCCGGTGAAGGAGGAGAGGATCTCCTCATCTGTAAGACCGATTTTCTTCCATGTAAGATACCAGGCTTTCTCTTGTCCGGTCATTGCCAAAGGGAGATTAATGCCGTTAAGAGCCATCCAGTCGATGAATCTTTCCCAATCCTGCCACTGCCAATAGGGCATGGTATAGCCGAAAGTGCAGTAATTCAGAAAAAAGCGTTCAGGTACAGAAGCTTTCGCGCCGTAGACTTCTGCAGGCACCACCGCCTCTCCGGTGATTTGCACAGGGTCAGAGGCATACCACGATACGTTAGCTCCCATGTAACGGCGCAAATAATTGTTGAGTCCGACAGCCATCGATATGGTATTATTACCCTTGATGAGCACCTTCCCCTCTTTACCGGAGATTGAGAACGTGTCGACAGGTGCATCAATCTCTTCAAAAACAATCTGATCGGCAATGGAGGGCACCACTCGCTGAGTGAGTTTACGAATCGGAGTCAAATCACCGGCAGCGGCTGATAAAACAGTAGCGGCCAGGATAGATAGCAATACTTTTTTCATCCTGAATCTATGTTGTTTTGCAATACCCGCCCCACACGAGTGGAGACAGAAATATATTAATAGGCGAAATTAACAATTCTTTACGATTTTCGCAAAGCAAAACAGCCAAAAAGGGACTGCTACAGTATAAGGTGACGCCTATGGTCGTCATATTGCAATCTACAAGCAGCTTGTAGCCATATACGAGTAACTTGGCTAAGAGTGTAGGCAAAAAGGAGTTAAAAAAAAGGAGTAATCATTAAGATGAGCGTAATAATTAGGCAGGATGAAAATTTTTTTGTAAATTTGGCGCCCAAAGATAAAATTAACGGCTAACCTCCTCCTTTGTGAAACAGGAGGACATGAAATTTTGACACAATGAAAGTTATGAAGTTCGGAGGGACGTCGGTGGGAACCGTTGAGAGTCTTTCCAACGTTAAGAAAATAGTGGAGTCAACTCCGGGACGTAAGGTAGTGGTGGTATCGGCATTAGGGGGTATTACCGATCTTCTTATCTCTACAGCTCGTCTTGCAGTAGCTGACGATATACGCTATCTGGATTCTTACGCCCGTATAGTAGAGCGGCATCTCACCGTAATAAACGGGGTAGTTCCTGCGAGCCGGCGCGATGCTACAGAGGCAATGGTGCGCATGATGCTTGATGAACTTGCCAATATTTATAAAGGGGTGATGCTTCTTCACGATCTTTCTCCCCGGGCCCTCAATATAATAGTAAGCTATGGTGAACGTCTGTCGAGTGTCATAGTGGCCAATTCTATAAAGGGTGCCACTCATTTCGATTCAAGAACCTTCATACGGACAAAAAAAGACGCCCACGGCAACGACACTCTTGATTCCGAACTTACCTACCGTCTTATCGATGAGACTGTCATGGCATACGAATGGGACACGGCTGTGATGGGAGGTTTCATTTCGTCAGACACCAAAGGAGAGGTGACCAACTTGGGACGTGGCGGAAGTGATTATACCGCTGCGATAATGGCAGCCGCTCTGGACGCACAGGTGCTCGAGATATGGACAGATGTTGACGGCTTCATGACTGCAGATCCCAAGGTTATAGACACGGCATACGTCATAGAGGAACTGACTTTCACTGAAGCCATGGAGCTTTGTAACTTCGGCGCGAAGGTGATATATCCTCCCACGATTTATCCCGTCTATCATAAGAACATACCCATACTTGTCAAGAATACGTTCAATCCTACGGCTCCCGGCACCCTTATAACTGATAAATGCAGCAACAAGGGCAAGGCCATAAAGGGTATATCCTCAATCAATGATACTTGCCTTGTGACAATTACCAGCCTTTGCATGGTAGGTGTGATAGGTGTGAATTCACGTATTTTCAATGCACTTTCCTCACGTGGAGTGAGCGTGTTCCTTGTAAGCCAGGCTGCCAGTGAGAACAACACTACAATAGCCGTGCGTAACGCTGATGCCGAATTGGCGGTGGAGACTCTGAGAGAAGAATTTGCTGCAGAACTTGAAGCCGGCACTTTCAATGATATCAAAGCTGAGCCTGATCTTGCCACCATAGCTGTGGTAGGTGAACGGATGAAACACACCACCGGTCTGGCCGGCAAGCTGTTCAATACGGTTGGAAGAAACGGTATCAATGTCATAGCGTGTGCCCAGGGTGCGTCAGAGACCAACATCTCCTTTGTAATAGAGAAGCGTAGCCTGCGCAAGGCGCTCAATGTGATACATGATTCTTTCTTCTTGTCGGAGAGTCAGGTGCTCAATGTATTTCTGGTGGGCATAGGCAACGTGGGAGGCAGTCTGCTTTCTCAAATCAGTAAACAGCAGGAGAAGCTTCTTGAGGATAAGAATTTGCGTCTGAACGTGGTGGGTATAGCCTCCAGCAAGCGGGCCGTGTTCAACCGGGAGGGAATAGACATTACACGCTATCGTGAGGAACTTGAGGAAAATGGCATGCCGGCCACTCCCGAAATAATTAAAAACGAGATTCTCAAGATGAATATCTTCAACTCGGTGTTCGTAGACTGCACTGCCTCTGCAGAAATCGCAGCTTTATATGAGGATCTGTTGATGCATAATGTGAATGTAGTGGCTGCCAACAAAATAGCGGCATCGTCAGATTACCCTACCTACAAGAAGCTGAAGAGAATAGCCCGCAATAAAGATGTGAAATATCTTTTCGAGACGAATGTCGGTGCCGGCCTTCCCATTATCAACACAATCAACTCCCTGATCAATTCAGGCGACCGTATCCTGAAGATAGAGGCTGTAGTGTCGGGCACACTTAACTATATCTTCAATGTCTTGTCGGAAGACGTGCCCTTGAGCCGTGCCATAGAGATGGCAAAAGAGGCCGGCTACACCGAACCGGATCCGCGTATCGACCTTTCAGGCAAGGATGTGGTCAGAAAACTCGTGATTCTTGCCCGCGAGGCCGGCTATCAGGTGGAGCAAGAGGATGTAGATAAGAATCTTTTTGTGCCCGATGAGATGTTTGAGGGTGAAGCGGCTGATTTTATAGCCAACGTGAGAAATCTCGATAAGGATTTTGAGGAGAGCAGGGCCGATGCGGAGACAAAAGGGGAACACTTCCGTTTTGTGGCCTCTCTTGATAACGGAGAGGTCAGTGTCGGATTAAGAAGAGTAGGAGTGGACCATCCTTTCTACAATCTTGCGGGAAGTAATAATGTGATACTTCTCACCACAGAACGCTATAAGGAATATCCTATGGCGATCAAGGGGTACGGCGCAGGAGCGGAAGTTACCGCGGCCGGTGTGTTCGCCGACATAATAAGTATTGCAAATATCAGATAAATCCGTATCGCTTAATTCAGATGAAACATATTATAGTATTGGGTGACGGGATGGCCGATGAAGCGTGTCAGGAGTTAGGGGGCAAGACTCCCCTTGAGGCTGCCTCGACTCCGGCATTCGATGAATTGGCACGTCGCGGACGTTCCGGTTTGTTAAAGACTGTCCCGAAGGGTTTTCATCCCGGTTCGGAAATAGCTCATCTGTCACTTTTAGGCTATGATGTAGCAGAGGTATTTGAGGGCAGGGGAACGCTGGAGGCAGCCAGTATGGGCATAGATATAGCTCCGGATGAGATGGCCATGCGCTGCAACCTTATATGCATATCACCTGACGGTAAAATTAAGAATCATTCTGCTGGTCATATCACCACCGAGGAGGCTTCAGAACTTATCGAGGCTCTTAATGAGAAGTTGGGCGACGGACGTTGTGCTTTCTTCCCGGGAGTCAGCTACCGTCATCTGTTGAAGATAAAAGGGGGAGACAAGCGTATAGACACCACGCCTCCCCATGATGTGCCCGGCACACCGGCGGCAGACGTGATGGTCAAACCCCTTGTAGCGGAAGCAGAGGCCACCGCCGACTATCTCAACCGTCTTATAATAGAGTCACAGAAGATACTGGCCAATCACCCTGTCAATCTCAAGCGAATGGCCGAGGGTAAGGATCCGGCCAACAGTATTTGGCCGTGGAGCGCAGGTTATAAGCCGGCCATGAAAACAATGAGTGAGCTTTTCGGCATAGGAAAGGGATATGTGATTTCTGCGGTAGACCTTATAAGGGGTATAGGTGTCTATGCAGGATTGCAACCGCTTATCGTGGAGGGTGCCACAGGTCTCTATGACACCAATTATGAGGGAAAACTTCAGGCTGCTCTGGATGCGTTGCGGGGAGATGCAGATTTTGTATTCCTTCACGTTGAAGCGAGCGATGAGGCCGGTCATGAAGGAGATGCCGTGTTGAAGCGTCGCACGGTAGAAGATCTTGACCATCGTATAGTAGGGCCTCTGCTTGAAGCTTTGAAAGAGTTTGATGAAGAGGTGGCAGTGGCATTGTTGCCGGATCATCCCACTCCGTGTGCGATACGTACTCATACTTCGGCTCCGGTGCCGTTTGTGATATGGCGAAAAGATGTAGAGCCTGATGATGTGGATGCCTATACAGAGAAGGAGGCTGCCAAAGGCGGCTATGGTGTAATGGATGGCGATGAGTTTATAAAGGAATTTTTAAGGTGAAAAAGATTGGTTTATGAAGTATAGAAGTACAGTGGGTGAAAGCCCTGAAGTCACTTTAGAGGAGGCTGTAGTGAAAGGTCTGGCACCCGACCGCGGGTTATATATGCCTTTAGAGTTCAAACAGCTGCCGGAGGATTTTTTCCGCCGTTTGCCGGAAATGACTCTACCGGAAATGGCATCGGAGGTGTCGGTCGCACTTTTCGGTGAAGATGTGGAAGAGGATAAGCTGAAGGCACTTACGCAGGAGACTCTGAACTTCCCCATACCGTTGGTGAAGGTAGATGAGAATAAATACTCCTTGGAGCTCTTTCACGGTCCCACATTGGCTTTCAAGGATGTGGGAGCAAGATTTATGGCCCGGTTGTTGGGATATTTCAACCGTAGTAATAAAGATCGGTTGGTGAATGTGCTGGTTGCCACTTCGGGGGATACGGGCAGTGCGGTAGCCAATGGCTTTTTAGGAGTGGAGGGTGTAAGGGTCTTTGTGCTTTATCCGAAAGGTAAGGTCAGTCCTATACAGGAGAGTCAGTTTACTACATTGGGTCGTAATATTGTGGCTCTGGAGGTGGATGGCACCTTTGACGATTGCCAAAGGCTGGTGAAACAGGCGTTCTTGGATACAGAATTGAACGAGAAGATGATGCTGACTTCGGCCAATTCAATTAATGTGGCTCGTTTCCTTCCCCAGATGTTCTACTATTTTTATGCTTATGCGCAGGCAGTAAAGAGTGGGGTGGATCCTGATAATATTGTGGTATGCGTTCCGAGTGGCAATTTCGGCAATATCACAGCCGGACTTATAGCTAAACGCATGGGGTTGCCGATAAAGCGCTTCATTGCCGCCAACAATGCTAATGATATTTTTTATGAGTATCTTCAGACCGGCAAATATAATCCCCGTCATTCAGTGCAGACCATAGCAAATGCTATGGATGTGGGAGATCCGAGCAATTTCGCCAGGGTGCTTGATCTGTACGGTCACAGTCATGAGGCTATCACTGCGGAAATAAGCGGTGCGACGTATAGTGACGAGGAGATTGCCGAGACAATGAAGAATACGTTGAACCATAGCCGGTATCAGCTTGACCCACACGGTGCAGTGGCTTACAGAGCTTTGGAGGAACTTCTTCAGCCCGGAGAGACGGGTATATTTCTTGAGACGGCGCATCCGGCCAAGTTCAAGGAGACGGTAGAGGCGATTACAGGTAAAGAAGTAGCCGTGCCTGAGCGTTTGCAGGCATTTATGGCAGGAGAGAAAAAGAGTCTGGCTTTGCCGGCAGATTTCGCCGCCTTCAAGTATCTTTTACTTTCCAAAGCTTGATAAGCATCCTATTGTCCACGGTTTGGTAACTGTAGGGTTATAGACATTAAAACTATACAGTTATAAATATTAAAGGGGAAGAGGTCAGGGCCTCCTCCCCTTAATGTTTTTGATTTCTTACATCTTGTAGCTTATGATTTCCTACGTCTTGCAGGGCGTTTCGGGGCTGCATCCTGCGCTTCCATTAGTTGGCGCGCTTCTTCAGCTGTAAGCTTTGCCGCATCGGTTGACTTCGGAATCTTGTAGTTTACAGCCTTTTTAGCGCCTTCAGGTTTATAAGCCATATATGGTCCATACCGGCCGTTCAACACTTCCAGGCCCGGTATCTCCGGGAAGTCCTTGATAAAGCGGTTGGCCTCCTCCTGTTTCTTGGCATCGATCAACTCGATAGCCTCTTGCAGAGTTATAGACTGAGGAGTGAGATCCTTCGGGATTGAAACAAAACTTTTACCGAATTTCACATAAGGGCCGAACCGTCCGATAGCCGCCGTGACTTTCTCACCTTCATATTCTCCTAAAGTGCGAGGCAATTCAAACAGTTTCAAGGCTTCTTCAAGGGTGATTGAGGCCACACTCTGATCATTCAGCAGACTTGCGAAGAGTGGTTTTTCCTCGTCTTCGGCTTTTCCAATCTGCACGACAGGACCAAACCGGCCGATTTTAACCGATACTGGACGCCCCGACTCAGGATCGATGCCCAGCAGACGCTCTCCGACCTTGTGCTCGAGCCGCATGGCATTGATTTTCTCGATAGAGGGATGAAAGTCACCGTAAAAATCAGAAATCTCATTTTGCCAGCCGAGTTTTCCTTCGGAGATATCATCGAATTTCTCCTCCACTTTAGCCGTGAAGTTATAATCAAGTATATCGGGGAAATATTCTGTCAGGAATTTGTTGACTACCATGCCGACATCAGTCGGTACCAGACGACCCTTTTCACTACCGGTGGTCTCGGTAAGAATCTTTTCTGAAATTTTGCCATTTTTAAGATGCAAGACTTCATAGTCGCGTTTCACACCCTCTTTTTCACCTCGTTTCACATAGTCGCGAGCCTGAATGGTGGAAATTGTGGGAGCATAAGTTGAAGGTCGGCCGATACCGAGATCCTCCATTTTCTTCACAAGCGATGCCTCCGTATAGCGTGCCGGAGGTTGGGAGAAACGTTGTGTGGCTGTAATTTCGTCGGTGGTGAGAGGATCCCCTACAGTCAACGGAGGAAGTTCCACAAATTCTTGCTGACGGGCATTCTCTGTTTTCCACACTTTCAGGAATCCGTCGAATATCACTACTTCTCCTTCAGCTTTAAAAGTTTCAGGTATATGAGGAGAAGTTATGTCGACACCGGTTTTTTCAATTTCCGCTTCTGCCATTTGTGAGGCCACGGCGCGTTTCCAGATGAGCTCATAAAGTTTCTGTTCCTGTGCGGAGCCGTCAACAGTATGGTTGGATATATAAGTCGGACGTATAGCCTCATGTGCTTCCTGTGCACCCTTGGAATGGGTGTGGTAATGACGCACTTTAAGATATTTTTCGCCGAGGGAGTTCTTGATTTCCGAAGCGATGTCGCGCAGAGCCATGTCTGAGAGATTGGTAGAGTCGGTACGCATATAAGTGATCTTACCGTCTTCATACAACTTCTGGGCGAGCACCATGGTCTGAGTGACAGAGAAACCGAGTTTGCGCGAGGCTTCCTGTTGTAGAGTTGAGGTGGTGAAAGGAGGGAAAGGTGAACGGTGAAGAGGTTTCACATTCACTTCCGCAACTTCAAAAGAAGCCTTTTTACACATTTCGAGAAGTTCCCGGGCTTCCTGAGCATTCTCGAGCCTGCGGGCGAGTTCAGCCTTGACTTCGTGATTATCTTTAGACAGGAACAGAGCATTGACTCTGAAGAAAGCTTCCGGAGAGAATGCCTCGATCTCCTCTTCTCTCTCGCAAATGAGCCTTACGGCCACACTTTGCACGCGTCCGGCACTGAGGGCCGGTTTAATTTTTTTCCACAGCACAGGGCTTAGTTCGAAGCCAACGATTCTGTCGAGCACCCTGCGTGCCTGTTGTGCATTTACACGGTCGAGATCAATAGTGCGCGGATTTTCAATAGCATTTAGGATAGCGGGTTTTGTGATTTCATGAAATACGATGCGTTTTGTTGTGGCAGGGTCAAGCTTAAGCACTTCAGCGAGGTGCCAGGCGATAGCCTCACCTTCACGGTCTTCATCGGAAGCGAGCCACACCACTTCGGCTTCGGAGGCTGCTTTTCTAAGTTTTTTGACAAGCTCCTTCTTATCGTCGGGGATTTCATAAATAGGATTGAAGCCATCCTCTATATCGATTGAGAATCCATGTTTCTGCAAGTCGCGTATATGGCCGTAGCTCGACAAAACGGTAAAGTCTTTGCCGAGGAATTTTTCGATGGTCTTAGCCTTTGCAGGCGATTCGACTATTACCAGATTTTTCATATCTGTCTAAAAATTGATTAGCACCGGTTAGTTAGCTTCTAAAGATAATTTCTAAAGATAATTTTCTAAAGATAATATGGTATAGCCATTAAAATCGGCTAAGTGAAATTAACTTGGGCGCAAAATTAACATTTTTTGGTAAAACACACAATTAAGGTGAGAAGTTTTAGGAATTAAAGAAATAATATGAAAGGAAAATTGCCGGAGAGCTGATTTTTTTGTAATTTTGTAAGATAATAGCCTAATCCGGCTCTCGGCAAGGGAGTGAAAGGATGTAATAATGGCAAAGGAATGCAAATATTTGATTCATAGGAAAATATGGTAGAAGAATTAGAATTGCAGGAAGAGCAGTCAAAAGAATATGGCGCTGAAAATATTCAGGTGCTTGAGGGTCTTGAGGCCGTGAGAAAGCGTCCTGCGATGTATATCGGCGACATATCGGGCCGCGGACTTCATCATCTCGTGTATGAGGTGGTGGACAATTCGATAGATGAGGCCCTCGCGGGATTTGCAAATGATATCCGGGTGACAATTCTTGAAGACAATTCAATCAAGGTAGAAGACAATGGCCGAGGCATCCCCGTGGACATGCATGAGAAGATGCACAAACCGGCTCTTGAGGTGGTGTTGACGGTGCTTCATGCCGGTGGTAAGTTTGACAAGGGTTCTTATAAGGTGTCCGGTGGTCTGCACGGTGTCGGCGTAAGTTGTGTAAACGCATTGTCTGACTATCTGAGGGCGGAAATACATCGTGACGGTAAAGTCCACATGCAGGAATATGCCTACGGTAAACCGACGTGTGATCTTCAGGTGATCGGCGATACAGATCATACCGGCACAACGATACTGTTTCATCCTGATGCCTCAATCTTTACAGAAACCATTTACGATTATGAGACGTTGGCCAACCGTCTTCGTGATCTCGCATACCTGAATGCAGGCATTACTCTTACGCTCACGGATATGCGTGAACTTGACGACAAGGGTAACCCTCGTAAGGATGTTTTCCACAGTGACGAAGGTCTCAAGCAGTTTGTAAAGTATCTGGATCAGGGTAAGGAGCCGCTTATCGATGACATTATCCATTTGAATACCGAACGCAACGGTGTGCCTGTGGAAGTGGCCATGACCTACAATACCTCTTTCTCCGAGAATATTTTCTCTTACGTCAATAATATCAACACCATAGAGGGTGGTACACATCTCACAGGTTTCCGCAGGGGTCTGACTACGACTCTCAAGAAATATGCCGACGACAATCATCTTCTCGACAAGCTCAAGATAGAGCTTTCCAAAGAGGATTTTCGTGACGGTCTTACAGCAGTGGTATCGGTGAAAGTTGCCGAACCTCAGTTTGAGGGCCAGACAAAGACAAAACTCGGCAATAACGAGGTGTCGGGTGTAGTGCAGACAGCTGTCAGTGAAGCGTTACGCAATTACCTTGAGGAGCATCCCAAGCAGGCGCGTGCCATAGTCGACAAGGTGATGCTGGCTGCCCAGGCGCGTCATGCGGCCTATAATGCCAGAATGAAAGTGCAGCGTAAATCACCTCTTTCAGGAGGTGGCTTGCCGGGTAAATTAGCCGACTGCAAGAGTCGTGATGCAATGGAGTGCGAACTTTTCCTTGTCGAGGGTGATTCTGCGGGCGGTTCGGCAAAACAGGGTCGTAATCCTAACTATCAGGCTATTCTTCCTTTGCGCGGTAAGATCTTGAATGTCGAGAAAGCCCTTGATCATAAGGTGTTTGAAAGCGAAGAAATAGTGAATATGTTCAAGGCTCTCGGTGTGACTATAGGCACGGAAGAAGATTCCAAGGAGCCCAACATGTCTAAACTCCGTTATCACAAGATTATCATCATGACCGATGCCGATGTCGACGGAGCGCATATCGCCACTCTCCTTATGACCTTCTTCTATCGGAAAATACGCCCGATTATCGACAACGGCTATCTTTATATTGCCACTCCACCGCTTTATAAGTGTAGCACGAAGGGAAAACAGAAGATTCAGGAGTATGCCTGGGATGAGCAGCAAGTTCAGCGTTTTGTCGACACTCACTGTGACGGTAATCGCGACAAGATGGTGCTCCAGCGTTACAAGGGTCTTGGCGAGATGAATCCCGAGCAGCTTTGGGAAACAACTATGGATCCGGAGAACCGTATGCTTAAGCAAGTGAATCTTGTAAATGCTGCGGAGGCCGACAGGACTTTCTCGATCCTGATGGGTGAGGAGGTTGGTCCGCGCAGGGAGTTCATAGAATCTCATGCTACATACGCCAATATCGATGCATAAACCGGTGGATAAAAAATTATCAATACATAACCATAGGTTATAACTTATTGATGCATAAAATATTCCATTGAAATTAAATAAAGAGAAGGCCGGATGTTTCAGCACTTAAACTGAAACATCCGGCCTTCTCTTTATAATTTATGATTCATATCTTATATCGTCAGTAACTTACTCTTTTAGATGAGCCATCTGTTTTGAGGGGATAGGAACGAAATCAAATACTGATGCCGGATTTACGGCCTGACCATTATAACGCACTTCAAAATGCAGATGCGGTCCCGTGGAATTCCCCGTATTGCCACCTAACCCTAAGGGTTGTCCGGCCTGAAGTGTCTCTCCCGGTGAGGAGATGATGCTCTGGAGATGTGCGTAACGTGTCTCCATACCGTTATTATGCACTACCGCTACATAATGTCCGTAGCCGTAGGGATCATAACCGGTTTTTGCCACTACTCCGGGCAGAGCGGCTCTTACAGTGTCGCCTATATTTAAGGCGAGATCAATACCTTTGTGCATTCTCCGGAAGGAAGCGCGATAGCCGTAAGATGAGGTAACCCTTCCTCCGACAGGACGAAAGAAATCGGAGGTATTATACTCCGGGAGAGGAATATTACGGATTATATGTGAGAAATCTTCAGGAGCATCCCAATAGCCTGTTTGATAGAAATCATGATCCTTATAGACGTTTGCCATATAGTCAAGCACCATAGAAGATGTGACCTTTTTGGAAGAATTACTTGCCATCCCGGAGTCAACATCGTCTGCCAGGAAAGACAATATATCCATTATATTATTTTCTTGGTCCTGACTATGGGTGTCAAAATGCTGATATATGTATGGATCATCACCCCAATCAATGATAACCGAATCAGATTTGGCATTGGAAGTGGTGCCGAGTACTCCCGAAATCAATTCTGTCAGCGGATCATTTTCATTGGATTGAGCAGAAGCCCCGGACCATACCGAGGCTTCCAGTATTATAAATATTATGATCAATATCCTTAAATCCATATCAATTCATGCATTCCGGGTTCCCTCCCCGGAGACGATGGTAAATTATTTTTTCAGGCGAAATTTATTTTTCTGCCTCGTCTGAATTGGCTTTGGCTGCCGCTTTCTTCTCCTTAACCTGTGAAAGGAGTGGTGAAAGGAAGAGGATCCACGCAGCACAAGCTACGAAAGCCAGAAAAGTGAATCCCACAAGGATCATGGCTTTACGCGGGCTGGTGGGCCTTACAGGCACAGTGGCCGGTGTGATAATTGCATACACAGGGGTAGTCTCCTGCACCTTGGCTTTTGCTTTCTGCACCTGCTGGGCTGTCTGATTGTAAAGATTGAAAGCAAGTTCCACTTCATTCTCAAGACGAGAACTGGTTATCTGTGCGCGTTGGAACACCAATCCCTGGTTACGGTCGGAATATTCGGCATATTTCTGTTGTGCCTTGTAATATTCATCCTTAGCCTCTTCATTGAGTGTCTCGGCATACTCCAAGTCTCTGCGGGCCTTGTTGGTGCGATAAGCTGTGACATACTCCTGAAGACGGCTTACCACCGTATCGGCAAGGATAGCCGATACAAGGGGATCCTGCATATTGACGCTGATAGTCACAATATTGGTCTTCTGGTCGACATTAGCGCTTACCCTGTGGTTCAGTGCCTCGACAAGCTGGCTTTCCTTAGGTGTAAGCTGGAAATTATCGACAGCTTTACCGGCATCCTCGTCTTCATTGTCTCCCGAGCCTCTCAACAAGCCGAGAAGTTTAAAAGGCGCACCCATTATGGCGCTCCACCAAGGAGACCTGATGTCTTCTTCGAGATATTGGCGAACCGTAATCTTTTTTGAGTCGTCACCTTTTGTCTCTACTTCCACATCGAAAAGACTGGTAGTGAAGGGCACCGAACTCACTACATCCGGATAAAGCTGGGGATAGACAGCATCCGCGCCACTCGATGATGAGCCGAATCCGGCCATCGAGGCCAAAGCGCTTAAGCCGCCTGCCGAAGCTTTGGAATCGACGGTCTCGGGGGCAAGTTTAACATCGGTAGTGTATTCCTTGGGAATACTGAAAGCTATAATCAAACCTATCACAGCTCCGCAGACACTCCAGATAATAAGTTTCTTTCGTTGATCCCAAAGCTTGGATGCAAGTTCAAGAAGGTCTATTTCCTTCTCGTCGTTATTTTCATCTCTAAAATCTTTTTCTTCCTGCATAGTCGTTTCAATGAATTGCGGCGACGCCGCGGGTGAAATTATTTCCTAAAGAGATTAGCCACAGTAGCAGCCATGGTCGCTACAGAACCGAGGCTGGTGGCAAGAGCGAGCACCTTAGTCCAGTCAAACGAACTGTTAGCGGGTTTGGCGGGCACAATAATCTGACATCCCGGTTCAATAGGAGTGCTGTTTTTGGCTTTTGCGACAGAGCCGTTCATATATACCACGAATGCCTTTCCTTTCTTAGCCTGCTGACCGTAACCGCCCGCCTGATTGACATAATACTCAAGTTTCTTGCCCGGCACGTATACCACCGTATTCGGGAACATGACTTCACCGGCAATTTTGACTGTACTCTGAATCTCAGGCACGTAAAGCACATCACCGGGTTTAAGGACCACATCGTAGGTGCTGCCGGGATTGGCGAGAGCCATCTCGAGGTCGATACCTACACTATAGTTGTCAGACACTTCAATCTTGCTGACAGCGATAGAGTCGCCCTGACTGGTAGAGTTCTGCATAGCCATACGCAAGGTTTCCTGACGCATCTTGTATTCATCCTCAGTGAGCTTACGGGTAAGCTGCGCACCCTTCACATAGGCACCCTCGATAAGTCCGCCGGCACGGTTGATAAAGCTGGAGATACGTTCGTTACGTTTTTCGATAGAGTATTCTCCCGTAAAGAGTATCTCGCCTTTGAGTTCCACCTGTTCCTGTTCGGAATATCCGGGGCTCTTTCTTACGTGCACCACATCGTATGGCTTAAGCACGAATTCCTCACCTTGACCGTAAGCAAGGCCACCGTCTATTGAAACGGTAAAGCTTTCAGAAAGCTGTTCGGTAGGAGTCACGGAAGAGGGGTTGATGATTCTTCGTGAGATGTTGACTCTTGCTGTGGAGGCACCCTCGAGCAAGCCTCCTGCCTGAAGTATAAGATCCTCGAGTGTCATGTTCTCAGCGTAGGGATATTCACCCGGAAGAGCGATTTCACCATTAATGGTGAGCGTACCCCTATCTTCGATATCGGTGAGACTTGACACAACCAGAAGGTCATTACGTTTAAGCTCGATATCAGGAGCTGTTCCGTTAAGGATGGCGCCCAAATCAAGGGAAACGACTTGCAGTTGCAACTCGGGACCCTCTCTGTAGAGAATGGCTCTCTGTGTATAAGCGTCTTCACTAAGACCGTCGGCTTTTTTGATGAGGTCGCCGACAGTGCTCAGCTCCTTGCCGATAGAGAAGAGGCCCGGACGGAACACGGCGCCTTTCACTTCGACACGGTTGGCATATCGGTCGAGGATAGTGCCTACGGTGATAACGTCACCGTCCTTCAACTTATATGTGTCGAATTGCTCTTTTTCAATATTGTAGAGTTCGTTCTCGGTGCCCGACTGGCGAGCCACACGTATCATTTCCGAATAGGCATCGCCGGTAAAGCCACCTGAATAATTCAAAATGGAATTGACAGTCTCGCCCGGTTTGATTTCATAATACATAGGGCGTTTCACATTACCTTCGATGTTTACCAACTGTTCGTATGGGGGCACGATGATGACGTCACCTTCCTGGAGGCGGATATTACCGTTGGATTTACCTTCAAAAAGATATTGATAGATATCGACCCCGGCCACCTTCTTGCCATTACGGAGCACCTGGATATTACGAAGCGAACCGATATCGTTTATACCGCCGGCGTTGTAAAGGGCATGGAATACCGAAGAGAATGGCGACATCTGGAAGGTGCCGGGAGCCTCCACCTCACCCATGATATCCACCTGGATTGAGCGCACCTGTCCGAGAGTGAGCTGCACATTGGTTTCGGCATCAGTGACACCGGCATATTTCTTGGAGAAAGCATTCTTTACATGCTTGTTGGCGTCAGAGATAGTCAGGCCGTTCAGATACACAGGGCCAATCTGGTCAATCATAATGCTGCCCTCAGGTGAGATTGTCTCCCTGAGATGGTCTTCGGAGTTACCCCAAATATCAATGATTACTTCATCGCCGGGCCCCAGACGGTAGTTCTGAGGAGTAGCGATATTTTCGTTGGGCTCGAAAGTAAGAGTATTATTTCTGAAGATATCATGGCCATAGATCTGGCGTACATCTTCCTGCGGATAATAATACATCATGATGGAATCGTTGAATTCCCCTGTCTCAGGGTCATATCCGTAAGCGAGTCCATCAAGAGTTGCGGTCTGGAAATCACCGTTATAGTAGCCATCCTGATAATTATTGCGCTGCTGATTATTGCGTTG
>CAZPHL010000039.1:0-4543 GCA_964586465.1 uncultured Sangeribacter sp. | reverse complement strand
TTGCGTTGCTGGGAGGATGTGCGCTGTTGGGAAGATGTGCGGCCGGAATTATCGTTGGTGTTCGTAGTCCTGCGGCCTCTCAGACGGGAGTCGCTGTCATCCGTAATCAACAGGTTAGGCTGCTGCTTGCTTTTATTACCCTTTTGTTCCTGTTCAAGCTGTTTCTGATATTTAGCTTTGATACGCTTGGCTTGTTCGGGGGTGACGCCCTTGGCGAGGAGTGCTTTCCCGATTTCTTGTTCAGTTTTGCCTGCGGCTGACTGCTGCTTGATGTAAGCGATGACCTGCTCATCGGTCAGAGCTAATGCCGACAAAGAGAAACATAGCAGAAGTGAGAGTAAAATGCGTCTCATTTTCATAATATGAAAAGTTAGATTATATCAAAGTCAGAGATGAGAAAATCCTTCTGCACGGCAGCTTGTGAACCGGCGTAAAACCTTTAGATAGGGAGGGCTTTGACAAGCAAATTGACACAGAGCCGGATTTTCATGCAAAGTTAATAAAATTGTGAGTGATAACCAAAAGATATTTTATTGATAGCCTACTAATTTTTTATGTCAATTTAACATTATTGTCAGATGTGTCGTTTAAGCCATACTGCACTGCGGTTGTAAAGTTTGGAAAAATTAATTATTTTTGCAGAATCATGAAGACAATTATAATAATAGTCTCCGGATTGGCTGATATTCCGGAAGAGATGTCAGGGGGGAAAACTCCCCTGATGCTTGCCTCTACGCCTGCGCTTGACGCCTTGGCCCGTTGTGGCTGTTGCGGCACTTTACGGGTTTGTCCCGAGGGTATTGTGCCAACACGGGAGAATGCCATACTGTCACTTTTAGGGTATGATTTCAGAAGAGGTGTCCCGTCGCCGGAATTGCTTTCCAGATTCGGGAAGTCAGAACGGAGTCTGACAGCCGACGATAATTTAAATTATTTCATCATACCTAAATTTTCAGGCCACGGCGTGGTGATAAGTGCTCATCCCGAAGTAAGGGGAATCGGGAAACTGGCCATGCTGAAGCCGATATGGCCCGATGGCCATGAAGATGAGAGTGGCAACCGATTCAGGAGATTGGCTAATCTGGCTATAGAGAGCATCGCCACTTATGAGTTTGTGCTGCTTCATGTGGAAAGTGTGGCCTCAATGTCGCGTAAAGGTGATGCAGTTGGAAAAAGTCAAGCCATAGAGCGCATTGACAATGACCTGATACGTCCGATAGCCGATTATGTATGGAATGCCAAGGAGCAGATGAATATGGTGGTGGTAAGCGATAATGTCTACCCCTGGCGTCTGGGTCATCCTATAGATGGCGAGGTGCCCGCAGTCGTATATTTCAATGACGATCTTCCTTATGATACCCCGCGTTTTGATGAGAAGTCGGTGGAGGATGGTCCGTTGAATATACCTCTTCCCGGAGATCTGATCCGGATGCTTATATCTTTTGAACCGGTTTTCGACGATGCCGTCTGATATGGCAGAGATAGGATATTTCCGACGGAGTGTGTTAAGACGGAGTGGATTAAAAATAAAGACGAAGTGTATTAAAAAGAAAAAAGGCTGACTCACGTCAGCCCAATTCCCTTCAATTAAAACAACAATAACAACTTTTTCAGAACGCTTATAGCAGTTTATCTTTTAAGACTCATTTATTTGAGGCTTTGAGATTTGACTTTTATAAGTAACCGGTGTTTTATCATCCGGTTTACGATAATATAACAAGGGCACCGACCGTATGGTTCGGAGCCCTTGTATTTTTTAACGATAATCTTCATCCCATTATGTCAAGGTAGATCTCAAGTGCTGTCTTGATATCGCTTATCTCCGGCAGACAGTCGATCACCGGATCGCCCGGAGCCGTCAGGAGAGTAAAGTTGGGTCGGCCGGCAGATGCATTTTTCTTATCGTGAGCCATGAGATTGATGAGAGGGTCGATATCTTCACAGGTGACCTGAACACGGGGGTATAGCGGTTTTAGCACGGCTTGGGCATATCTGTGGAGCTCGTTTGAACTGAATCCCTTGAGCATGTGGCTGAGTATGAGCTCTACCAACATTCCATGGGCTACGGCCTCTCCGTGGGTCAGACTCTGATGACGTTCTATAGCCAGACTCTCGAAAGCATGGCCTGCTGTGTGGCCGAAGTTAAGTATCTTGCGTAAGCCTTTTTCCGTGGGATCCTGCGCCACTACGTCCTCCTTGATCTCAACACATCTTTTCATAGCCTTCTCGAGCTGTAGAGTATCAGCTATGACTTCCTCTACATTGAGCAGGAGATTGTAAAGTTTCGCATCGGCTATAAGACCGGTCTTTATCATCTCCGCGTAGCCCGAAAGTATCTCACGGTGAGAAAGGGTGGCAAGAGGTAAAGCCGATATTATTACCTCCGAGGGAAGATGGAAAGATCCGACTTCATTTTTAAGGCCATTGAAATTGATGCCTGTCTTACCACCGGTGGCGGCATCTACGGCACCTAAAAGAGTGGTGGGGACGTTAATCACCTTAATTCCGCGTTTGAAAGTTGCCCCGGCGAAACCTCCGATATCAGTAATCAATCCTCCGCCGATATTGACCACAAGGCTTCGACGGGTGGCTCCGGCATCCTCCAGAGCTGCCCATATCTGTTCTACCGACTTTATATCCTTATGATCCTCACCCGGGGGGATAACTACTTTGTTGGCTATTTCGAGAGTGTGGGAAGCTTTGAAAAGAGGCATCACATCCCGGTCGACATTGGAATCGGTGACCACCGTCACACTGGCGGGAGCCAATTTCGCTACGGCCTCATCGAGTCGCAACGCGATTTCAGAGGGAAGATTAGTTTCAAGCCAGTCGGCAAATTCACTCATAGAAGAAAATATCATGTCGGCACCCTCCTTCACAAACTCTTCACGAGGGATCGGTCCTGTGGTGACGGCTATCGTGAAAGCTCCCGCAGCTTTGGCTGCTCTCACGCCGAGCGGAGCATTTTCCACTACAATAGCCTGAGCCGGGGCTATTCCGGCTTTTTGAGCTCCCATAAGATAGGGTTCCGGATCGGGTTTACCGTGTTTTACATCCAACGCCGTGACGCGCAGGTGGTCAGGGAAGGCTCCGGGATAGTCCTTGTTCAGGGCGTTAAGCAACGAACTCTGGGCCGATCCGGTGACAAGGACTCGGGGGATACCGGCATTCATGAATGCCCGCAGCATGCGGTCAGCTCCCGGCATAGGCTCCTTCTTACCGGAAGTGCTGAAGAGTTCGGCTTTACGGGCATAGAGGCGTTTCCCCTCTTCCGGGGAAACCTCATGTCCGCGTTCTCGACGGAAAATCAGGTTTATGGTAGCCAATCCTGTCATGCCTTCATAAAGGAAGAACTCCTCAGGGACAGTGTTTATACCCTGTTCCTTCATCATTTGGTGCCATGCCCGTGCATGATGCGGCATGGAGTCATAAAGCACGCCGTCCATATCTATCAGGGCGGCTCGTATATCGTGTGGAAAAGAACTGTTCATACCGATAAAACGTGACAGAAGTCATGTTATTTTTTAGGGTATAAAGTTTGTTAAATTTCAGAGAAAGATTTAAATTTGCATATTATGAAAAGAGAAATTCCGCAATCAGTCCGAAATCTTATCGGAAAAGAGAAAATCAGAATCCTGTTTGTGTGCCTTGGAAATATATGCCGTTCACCGGCAGCCGAGGGGGTGATGCGGGCCATAGTAGAGAGGGAAGGGGAAGAAGATCGATTTGAGATAGACTCGGCCGGTCTATACGGAGGCCACGCGGGAGAATTGCCCGACCGCCGTATGCGGGTGCATGCTTTTCAACGCGGTTATAACCTCACTCACCATAGCCGACCCGTGAGAATGTCAGATTTTGATGATTTCGATCTGATTGTAGCCATGGACCACAGCAACTATGACCGATTGAGGGGCTTTGCTCCCACGTTGGAGGATGAAAAGAAGGTGGTGAGGATGATTGATTTTGTAAAGGGCTTTCCACAATGTGACTGTGTTCCTGATCCTTATTATGACGGAGCCGAGGGTTTTGAACTTGTTCTGGATCTTTTAGAAGACGGATGTTTTAATCTTTTCGAGGCTTTGTCTGTCAAATGATAAATGTGTTATAATCCACGTGTCGGATACATTTTAATTTAATATGTATGCGACATTAAAAAGATAGAAGTTATGAAGAAGACGTTAATAGCCTTTTTTAGTTTCCTCTGTATTTCATTCGGAGTCAAGGCAGGTGATGTCCCTGTGTTTCCGGGTGGTCAGGAAGCTTTGACTAAGTTCATTGCTGCCAACCTTCAATATCCCGCGCCTGCAAAAGAGAATGGGGTAGAGGGAGTAGTGACGCTCAAACTTACCATCAACACCGACGGAACCATAGGCGCTATAAAGATAGTTCGTATGGTGGATCCCGATCTTGAGCAGGAAGCGATACGCATAGCTAAGAAAATGCCGCCATGGACTCCGGCCGACAGTAATGGTCAGCCCATAGAATCTTATGTAGAGGTGCCGATTGTATTTGAATTGACACAATAAATAATTGACACAATAAA
>CAZPHL010000038.1:0-22454 GCA_964586465.1 uncultured Sangeribacter sp. | reverse complement strand
GTGGCGGGTATGCAGAAAGTTTGCAACGGTACTAAAATTCAATACTGACACACATAGCTACTGATAATAATACTACTCCTACAGGAAATAATACTCCTTCTTCAGGAAATATTGCACCTTCCCCTCAGGCAGAGGCTAACTGGAAGCCGGCGCCTATCGTGCGTATCGGTCTTAAATATCATCGCGTGGTGATTCTGCTCACCACAGTACTTATTATATTCGGAATATATGCACTGAAGGAAATGGATAAGAACGAGTTTCCGAACTTCACTATCCGTCAGGGCGTTGTGGTGGCTGTTTATCCCGGTGCCACTCCGAGTCAGATTGAGCAGGAGGTGCTCAAACCACTCGAAGACTATATCTTCTCTTACAAAGAGGTAGACAAGAGCAAGACACATGCCGACTGCACTAACGGCATGGTGATGATCTACGTTGAGCTCAACAGCAATATGACGGATACAAAACCCTTCTGGAACGAGTTTAAACTCGGTATGGAGAATGAGAAGATGAAACTTCCGTCGGGGGTATTGGCTGTCGAGACGATTTCCAATTTCGGTGAGACCTCATCTATTCTCTTGACCATGAGCAGTGAGGAGAAAACCTATCGAGAGATGGGTGACTATCTTGACGATCTTCGCGACCGTCTGCGCCGAATCAATAGCATCGGTACTATGGATGTCTATGGCAAGCAGAATGAACAGATCTCAGTGACTCTTGATCCTACCAAGTTATCTCATTATGCCATAGACGAGAAAACTCTTGCGGTAACCCTCCTCGCCAGGGGTTTCCAAACCACAGGTGGCGCTGTGAAAGGTGAGACCTATTCTATGCCTATCTATGTAGAGCGTTCGGTCAACTCTTTACTGGCCATACAGAATATGATTGTCATGGCGCTTCCCGATGGGTCTGTGGTACGTCTCGATGATATCGCCGATGTGAAGGAGGAATATCCGGAACCTACTTCTTACATTACCAACAACGGTAAGAAGAGCCTGCTGTTGAGTATCCAGATGAAAGATGGCTATAATGTGGTGGAGATGGGAAGTGAAGTTCAGAAAGTGCTTGATGAATTTCAGACCACTCTTCCTGAAGAGGTCACCCTGTTTACTATCACCGATCAACCTACGGTTGTGAATAATTCAGTAATCGATTTCCTTCAGGAGCTTCTCATCGCTATTGTGGCCGTTGCTATTGTGGTGCTTATCCTGTTGCCGCTACGTGTGGCCCTTATCGCCGCCAGCACTATTCCTATCGCGATTTTCATTTCTCTGGGCTTCTTTTATGCCTTCGGTATAGAATTGAATACGGTGACTCTGGCCTGCCTGATTCTGAGTCTTGGTATGATTGTAGATAACTCGGTCGTAATCATAGATGACTATGTGGAACTTATTTCGGAAGGAGTCGACCATAAGACAGCTACTCTTCGTTCGGGTACGGAGTTCTTCAAGGCGATATTCTCGGCCACTATGGCCATATCAATCACCTTCTTCCCCTTCCTGTTCACTATGACGGGTATGTTCCGTGACTTTATGAACGATTTCCCATGGGCTTTGACCCTCATTCTGTTCCTGTCGCTGATCGTAGCCGAGATGCTGGTACCGTATCTACAGTATAAGCTTATAAAGAAGCCTATTTACAAACTTGAGCAGGAGGCTGTGGCCAGCGGGAAAAAGAAATTCTCCTTTTTCGGTTGGATGCAGAAGGGTTATGATAAACTGCTAACCGTATGTTTCAATCATCCTACCGCTACATTGTTGCTCTCAGTCGTAGCTATCATAATTGGTAGTATAGCCTTTATCTCACGGCCTATGCAGATGATGCCTATTGCTGAACGTAATCAGTTTGCTGTCGAGATTTTTCTGCCTGAAGGTGCCACTGTGGAACGCTCGTCGCAAGTGGCCGATTCACTTGAAGCCATACTTTCCAAAGATGACCGTATCGTGTCGATAGCCTCGTTCCACGGTTGTTCATCCCCTCGTTTCCAGACCACTTATGCTCCACAGGTTGGTGGCCCTAACTTCGCTCAGTTCATTGTCAATACAAAAAACAATGATGCCACAATCGAGGTGTTGAACGAATATACCGATAAATATGAATATTATTTCCCGGATGCCATAGTGCGCTTCAAGCAGCTGAGCTATTCTAATGCGGAATTTCCGATTGAAATCCGTGTCAGCGGTGATGACCGTGAGAAGATAACGGCGGTCAGCGACTCGATAATGTCACGAATGATTTCTATAGCCGGTGTGCGTGAGGTGCGTAGTAGCAATGGTATAGCATACGTAAGTGCTAAAGTCGCTCCGGATATGACAATGTCATCACGACTCGGACAGACTGACTTAGGCACTGAAGCTACATTAGCCATGCGTTATTCTGCCGGTATCCCGGTTGCAACTGTATGGGAAGGTGATTACGGTATACCGGTAGTGCTCAAGGCTCCTACCGCCGACCGCTCAACAGTGGCAGATTTGCGTGACGAGACCATGCCTGTAATGGCCGTGTCTTCTGCTCCTCTCCGTCAATTTGCCGACGTAAACGCCGAATGGAATCCCACCAAGCTTTCTGATCGCAATGGCATACCTACTATCACCATCATAGCTGAAGTGGAACGTAACAATAACGTGTTGGATCGTACAGCAGATGTTTGGAAAGCTATCAAGGATGTCAAGATTCCCGACGGAGTCAGTGTGGTGCGCGGAGGTGAATATGACAACACCATGGAACTGATGCCTGAAATCGGGCTTGCCCTTATCATGGCGGTTGCCATCATCTTCTTCATACTTCTTTTCCATTACGCCCAGGCCGGGGTGGCTGCGCTTTTAGTACTGTCGCTTTTGCTCTGTATTCCCGGAGCCGGTATCGGTATGGTTATCGACGGCACAGTCATATCGCTGACCTGTGTGCTCGGCATCGTGTCGCTGATGGGTATACTTGTGCGTAACGCCATAGTGCTTCTCGATTATGCCGAGGAATTACGCAACAAGGGTATGAATCTTAAAGATGCCGTGTTCCACGCTTCAGAACGTCGTATGCGTCCGATATTCCTGACTTCTGCAGCCGCTACAATGGGCGTGGTGCCGATGGTGTTGGGTGGTTCAGCTCTCTGGCAGCCTATGGGTGTCATAGTATTCTGGGGTACTCCTATTACTATGATATTCATCCTGACTACTATTCCGGTAGCTTATTGGAAGATGAAGGCACGTGGAAAAGGTGCCGACAAACCTCTGCCGGAACCTCTTGAGACTCATCTGATATAAATAATTTGATATCTTGATAAACAGACATAATGACATCCATTATGAAAACTAAAATCATATATATGATTCTTGCTGTGATGACATTCGGTGCCAAAGCACAAGAATTACCCTCTGATACGATTCTTTCCCTTGAGCAGTGTGCAGAAATGGCGGTTCGCTACAATGCTTCACTGAAAAATGCACGCAACGGTGTTGAGATGGCTACTCAGATGCGTAAGGAGGCTTTTACTAAATACTTTCCTGAAATTTCAGCTACCGGATTAGGATTCATAGCCAATCATGATATGTTGCAGTATGATGTTGATCTGCCTTTACTCCAGGAGATGGGCATCGGTGCCATAAGTATGGGACTTATAAAGAAAGGTAAGGCGGCAGGAGTACAGGCTCTCCAGCCGGTCTTCATGGGCGGTCAGATTGTCAACGGCAATCGTCTTGCCAAAGTCGGGGAGGCGGTGGCTCAACTTCAGCTCACTCAGACTGAAAACCAGGTGAGACTGACCACGGAGAAATATTATTGGCAACTTGCCACGCTGAAAAGCACCCGTCTGACCCTCCTCTCGGCTATCGAAATGCTCGACACTCTCTCGGCACAGGTAAATGTGGCTGTTGAAGCGGGCATAGCAATGCGTAATGATCTTCTGAAGGTTGAACTCAAACGTAATGAATACCGCACATCGCTCGTCGATCTTGATAACGGTATCAAACTTTGCCGTATGCTGCTCTCGCAGTATATAGGAGCCGACTTTGAAAAGCCTATAAACATAGCTGCTTCGGTTCCTGAGACCATACCGGCTACTCCACTGGATGTTTTCGTGAATCCGGCAGAGGCACTCCCACAGACGGTATCATACAAACTGCTTGAGAATAACATAACAGCCAAGGATCTCGCCGTAAAGATGGAGATAGGCCAGTATCTGCCTCAGGTTGCCGTAGGAGCCGGCTGGTATTATCATGATATTCTCCAACAGAATCATAATTTCGGAGCTCTCCAGCTGGTAGTGAATATTCCTATCAGCGGATGGTGGGGTGGCTCTTATGCCATCAAGCGCAAACGTCTCGAACTTGAAAATGCACGTACTGAACTGTCGGATGCGAGTCAGCTCCTGCAGCTCAACATGCAGAACAAATGGGATGAAGTGACGGCAGCCCACCGTAAGATGGAGATTGCTCAGCAGTCAATAGCCCAAAGTGCTGAAAATCTGAGACTCAACCGGCTCTATTATGAAGCGGGGACAGCCACAATCACTGACTTACTTGAGGCACAGACTCTTCATCGGCAAGCTCTTGATGATTACTCCGCCTCTTATGGTAACTTCCGAAGTGCTATAGCAGAGTATAAATTTGCTATTAACTGACAGCGATTTTGGCCGTATTGTTTCAGCGCAATACGGCCAAAATTATGTTTTTATTAACAGTAGCGTTAAATGTGTTTATCTTCTTGGGAATATTATCGGGATGGAATGTTATAAATATTAGATGAAATATTATAAATATTAGGAGACCGATACAGACTGAACTATGTATATACATAGGTCCGGATATAATACATAGACCTGTATAATGATAAACAGGAATGTATAATAAAATAATAGGAGAATAGGGATGGATCTTAGAAAGATAATTATTAAAATATAGATAAGTTATGAAATTCGAAGAACAGATTAAGAAGGATCTTCATCAGTATCTGATGAGTGTTGAGAGAGTCGATGAGAAATTGCCGGAATGCCCTGATGTCGAGGCGTTATGGCCTTCTGTTGAGAAAGCCTATCTGCCTGATGCAGTACGGGAGTTTACCGAATATCCTGTGGTTTCGTTAGGATGGATTATGTTTGTAGGTATGGCTCTTGCTAAGTATTGGGATGTCGATTGGGAGAAATATGGCAAGGAAAGTGGTGAGAAACTTTATACCGATCTACGGGATGCCAAGGGATATGATAATATGGATGACTACATCCTTTATGATGTACTCGGTCTTGATAAAGAGGAGGCTGATAAAGTAAGTGAGATTGTAGGTGAATGTGCCGCCCGTGTGTTCAGCACCATCCAACATTCAGGTATAGAGCCCGGGACAGAGAAAGCTGTGGAAGCTTATCGCGGTGCCCTCCATGCGCTATACATAATGGGTATGGCTATGGAGCTGAATGCTCTCGGTTACCACATGCAGCTTTTAGGCTGATCGGATGTGACCAGGCTGATCAGGTGAGCCGGAATGTAAGACGGTGATGCGGTGTGACCCCGTAAGTGGCTATGGCCGCACGGTGAGCTTTTGTGGGGTAACCTTTGTTGACCCCCCACCCGTATTCAGGAAATTCTTCGGCGAGACGTTCCATGAGTTCGTCACGATGTGTCTTAGCCAATATCGAGGCGGCTGCTATTGACATATAAGTTGCATCCCCTTTCACGACAGTAGTGTGGGGGATGTCTTTGTATTGACGGAACTTATTGCCGTCTACCAGTATATGTTGGGGACGCAGAGATAGACGGTCGAGTGCCCGGTGCATACCGGTTATTGATGCCTGGAGAATATTGATGCGGTCGATTTCCTCCGCTTCGACCATTACAACCGCCCATGCCAGTGCCTGTTGCTCGATAATAGGGCGCAACTGAGAGCGACGCTTTTCAGAAAGTTGCTTGCTGTCGTTGAGTTCCGGGCATTCGAAATCGGGGGGTAGAATTACGGCTGCACAACTGACAGGTCCGCACAGGCAACCACGTCCGGCCTCATCACAACCGGCTTCAATCAGTGACGGATTTAAAAAAGGTTTCAGCATGATATTCTCACGTTGTGGCTTATTTATCGCGTTCGATGATATATGAGAATATATCGCAGAGCGATTGCTTCCAGTGGGATGGGGGATAGACATCAAGCAATTTCACGGCTTCCCTTTCCATTCGGCGCATACGTTCGTAAGCATACTCTATGCCTCCGTGTGTCTTGGCAAAAGTGATAAGGGTGTCAATTTCTTCATTCGAGAGGTCACCACGTTGCAAAAGTTTTTTCATCGGCTCCGCCTCGTTTTCAGTCGCAGTGTTGAGGGCATAGAGCAGAGGCAGGGTCACTTTCCCTTCCCTGAGATCATTCCCTGTTGGTTTACCGATGCCTTTATTATCGTAATAGTCGAAAATATCATCCTTTATCTGGAAACAGAGACCGAGGATTTCGGCAAACTCCATGAGGGGACGATACTGTTCAGGAGTAGCTCCTGCTGTTTCAGCACCCATTTTGGCACAATTGCGGAACAGGGAGGCTGTTTTCTGGCGAATCATGCCGAAATAGCTGTCTTCATCCAGATGATGCTCACGGGCATTACATATCTGATCGATTTCACCAAGTGATAGTTCTTTACCGAGATCTGAGAGAGAGGAGATTATGGCTATGTTGCCGGTCTTGATACCGGCGGCAAGGGCGTTTGACACGAAATAATCACCTACGAGCACAGCTATATGGTTGCCCCATTCAGCGTTTATGGTGCGCCGGTTGCGGCGAAGCGTGGTCTCGTCGACCACATCATCATGTATCAGAGATGCGTTATGGAGCATTTCGAGGGCTGCGCCCGCCTGTAGCACATCAGTGTTTACGTTGCCAAACAATCCCGCACTGAGAATCACCATAATCGGACGAATCTGTTTCCCCTTTGTAGTGAGATAGTTAGACACCACCTGATTCATAAGTTCATTGGGGGTAAACAATGACTGCCGGATGATGGCGTTCATCGCGTTGAGCTCGTTTTCAAGCCTGTGTTGTATGATGGTTAGCTGATCCATAACGAAAATACGTGCAAATTTAATAAATTCTCTCCAACTACTACCCCAAATAGAGATGATTTTGTTAAATTAGCGAAAAATTTTGACGAATATGAATGAAAACCGCTTGTTTCTCCTGGATGCATTCGCACTTATCTTCCGTGCTTACTATGCTTTGATAAAGATGCCACGTCTCACACAGGGAGGATTCAACACATCCGCCATTTTCGGCTTTGTAAATACTTTGGAGGAGGTGATACGCAAGGAACGCCCCACTCATCTGGCTGTTTGTTTCGACCCACAGGGACCCACTTTCCGCAGTGAGGCGGATGCCTCGTATAAAGCTGAGCGGGAAGCTATGCCTGAAGACATACGTCTGTCAATACCTATTATAAAGGAGATTATCAAGGCCTATAATATACCCATACTTGAAGTAGAGGGATTTGAAGCTGACGATGTTATCGGCACTATGGCACGTCGGGCCGAAAAGGAGGGTTTCACTACCTACATGATGACTCCCGATAAAGATTTCGGTCAGTTGGTGAGCCCTAATATTCTCCAATATAAACCCTCATACCGTGGACAGGATTTTGAACTCAGAGGCGAGGAGGAGGTATGCGCACGTTATGGCCTGCAGAATACTTCACAAGTGATTGACCTGCTGGCACTGATGGGTGATAAAGTGGATAATATACCGGGATGTCCGGGTGTGGGAGAGAAGACAGCGGTGAAGCTGATCCAGGATTTCGGCAGCGTGGAGGAATTGCTCAACAACACCGATAAATTGAAGGGTGCGCTTAAAAAGAAGATTGAGGAGAATGCCCAACAGATACGCGACTCATATTTTTTGGCTACTATACGCACGGATGTGCCGGTCGATGCCGATCCTAAGGATTTGGTAAGAAAACCCGAAGATCGCGACAAATTGTTCGCCATATTCAAGGAGTTGGAGTTTAAATCTTTAGGTGACCGGGTGGCCCGTCGACTCAATGAGGCACAGCCCTCCGGAGATAAGAAAGCAACCGTTGTAACCGGCGGCCAACCTAATGAATTTCCGACTTCATTGTTTGATGAAGTTGAGGTGGAATCCGGAGGTGGAATTCCTGAGATGCAGACAGCCGACACGCGACCTTTGACTTGGAAAATGGTCAATTCCAAGGAAGATGCCGACGCGCTGGCTGATAAGTCGCTGCCGGTGGCTGAATGTGGTTTATGTTTTGTTGCGGATGGAGAAAACGACATGACTGTCCCGATAAAGGGAGCCTCTGTGGCCGTCACAGAGAACGAGGCATATTACGTGCCTGTTGATAATGCCGACGGCATGGCGGTTGTGCTCGATATAATGGCCAGGAGTGATATACGTAAGATAACTGCACAGGCTAAAAGAGATTATGTCTTGGCTCACAGATTGCGTAACGACGATGCTCCCGCTATGGTGAATTATTATGATGTGTCGCTCGCACACTATCTCTTACAACCTGAGATGCGTCATGCAGTGGATACTTTAGGGGCTCTTTATCTGAACTATACCTCATTACCCGAACCTCAGATGAGTGTTAAGCGAGGATCGAAGATTCCGCCTGCCTCACAAGAGACCATCGGGGCTTGGGCCTGTGAACAGGCATCTCTGGTGATGCGCCTAAAGCCTTTGCTTGAGAAGGAGATTGAAGCTGAGGGAATGAAGAAGTTGCTCGACGAGGTGGAGATACCTCTTGCCACAGTGCTCGCGAAGATGGAGATTGCCGGTGTGCGTCTTGACGTGGGTGCCCTTAATGAGGCTGCTTCCCAACTTGAGAGCCGTATCGGAGACTTGGAGAAAGAGATATATGGATTGGCCGGAGAAGAATTCAACGTCGGTTCACCGGCGAAGGTCGGAGAAATCCTTTTTGATAAACTTCAGCTCGATCCCAATGCAAAGAAGACCAAGACCGGACAATATTCCACCAGTGAGGATATCTTGGAAAAAGTAGCCCATAAGAATCCTATAGTGGGTAAGATTCTTGAATATCGTCAGTTGAAGAAATTGCTTACTACCTATCTTCTTGCACTGCCTGCGGCAATCAATCCGGCCACAGGAAAGGTACACACAGTCTATAATCAGACTATTACTGCTACAGGCCGCATTTCTTCATCGGCTCCTAATCTCCAGAATATACCTGTAAGGGAGGATCAGGGGCGAGAGATAAGACGTGCTTTCATTGCCGACAAAGGACATCTTTTCCTTTCGGCTGACTACTCACAGATAGAACTCCGGCTTGTGGCGGATTTCGCCGGTGATGAAACGATGCTCGATGCTTTCAAACACGGCGATGATATCCATGCCATCACAGCTGCAAAAATATATCATAAGAATAGGGATGAGGTGACGGCTGATGAGCGGCGTCATGCCAAGACAGCAAATTTCGGTATTCTTTACGGTATCTCCGCTTTCGGTCTGGCCTCCCGGCTCGGTATACCGCGAGGTGAAGCTAAAGAATTGATAGATAATTATTTCGCCACTTTCCCTACCATCCATCGTTATATGCACGATGCAGTGGAGAGTGCACGTGAGAATGGCTATGTATCAACCGGAATGGGCCGTAAACGGCGTCTTCCTGACATCAATAGTAAGAATCCGGTAGTGAGGGGATACGCTGAACGAAATGCCGTCAATGCTCCGATCCAAGGGGCTGCCGCTGATATAATCAAGGTGGCGATGGTAGAGATCGACCGTAAGTTAAAGGAGAAGAACCTGAAGTCGAAGATGATTATGCAGGTGCACGATGAATTGAATTTTGATGTGGTGCCCGAAGAACTTCCGGAGGTGCAGAAGATAGTGGTGGAAAGCATGGAAGGTGCTTATGACGGTCGTGTCACTCTGACTGCTTCATACGGTGTGGCCGAAAACTGGCTGGATGCACATTAAGAAGTATCGTCAAGGAAGATATAACGGAAGCAGATTCCGAATGAAATGTGGCCATGAGAGGGTGTCGCGGAAAGAAGCGTACGCCCTCTCTCCCATTCTTAGGCGTAGCTCTGTGTCGGTAGCGAGTTTTCGCATTGCATCTGCAAGCATGGCGGTATTGCCGGGTGTCACCAGAAATCCCTCCCGACCATCGGTTATATATTCCGGTTGCGCACCATTTGAAGAGCATACCTGCGGACGACCACAAAGCATATACTCGGCATTGGTAAGGCCGAAAGCTTCTTCTGTGATGGAAGGTAACACACCGAAATCAGTTTCGGCTATATGTTCTATAGGATTATCGGAATGTTTACGCCAGTCGATCATCTCCATCACCCCCCGGGCTATGGCACGTCTGCGCATACGGTCGACATAATCCGGAGTTCCGCTTCCCACAATACGTAATCTGATGCGGGAGCCTTTGAGGCGTGACAGAGCATCAATAAGAACTTCTATGCCCTTCCCCTGCACCAACGGGCCGTGAAACATGGCCGTCACAGGTCCTTTAGTAGTACGTTGTAGGGGTTCCGGTAGATTAATATTCAGACTGTTATGGATTACATGGAGTTTCTCTTCAGAGAAAGGTAAGGGTTTGGAATGCCAGGTAGAAAGAAATCTGTCACGTGCCAGCCGCGAGACAAATATCATGGCATCCAGATTACGGTAAATCCTTCTGAAGAGCCAGGAGTCAACCCCTTTCTTGACCTTGTGACGGGTCATTACGATCCTGACATCGTGACGGCCGGCGATTTTGCGGGCAAGGAGTGCGGTGAAAGCATTGCGGAAACCATGGGCATGGATGGTGACACTGTGTTCCGGTAAAGTCCTGATAGATTTGGCAAGAACACGAGCCGAGCCGAAATCAAAAATACCCCCGAAGGGTGCATGTAAAAGAGTGACTCCCTCTTTCTCAAACAGGGAGTCGACTGCTTTGGCATCAATGGTAAAGGCCATCACATTCCAGCCCTCTCCCTTGAAATGGCGGCATATATCAAGCGCATAGCGTGCGACACCTCCCCAGCGGTTGTCAGAAAGGATGTGTATCAGTGTGCGCTTACCGAGATTGCCTTGCATAGACCAATGAGATAATATGGGTCGGGAAAGAGCGTGGAAAGATGTCGGTTTGTTAGTGAATAGTTGTCAGTTTGTAAAAGACGTCAGTTTGTAGCGGAGATCATCACCTTTATATCGACAGAGGGCATGTTGAGGAAAGATGCCACCAGTTTGTCGACAAGTTTGCCACGATAAGTGATAAGTCCGTCCTGCACACCCGGTGTGTTGGCAATCATGCTATCCGGTCCACCTTTAATCACCATTTCATCAAAGAAATTCACCAATACATTAGACAGAGCCATGGCCACGGTGCGTGGAACGGAGAGTGAAGGATGAGTTTCCTTGAAATCGAGTACGTATACGGAATCTTTCAGAGCTACCGACAGATTCTTCGGGAATTCAAAATGACGTGTACATTCAGCAATCAGGATTACATCCGCCGCCTTTACTTTATTGAAGAGGACCCTGGGATGTATGGCTATGGTGTTGAGAGAGTCTCCGCAATACTGGCGTGCCAATTGCAACTGAGATATATCATTGTTCATCAGTGTGACGTATGCCCCGGCGGCCATAGCAGCTTTTGCGGCAGAGTAAGCAGTAGTGCCGTCGCCTATGACAAGCACTTCACAAGGGTTGAGTCCGGCTACTCCGGCAAGGAGCACACCCTTTCCTCCACCCACGTAAGAGAGAAACTCCTGGGCATATATTACGGCTCCACGTCCGTCGATTTCATCTACGATATCTGCGAATACCTTGTCATCATTGTGGCTGCTCATATTGTCGAGACACCCGGCAGTGATGCGCATCTCTATCAGAGCTTTTACAGTCGGTGCCTCGAAGAGGGCATCTCCCATCATAGTGAGAAGCATGGCTCCTTTACGCATCTTTTTTATATCCTTAGCATGAAGGGGCTGATATGAGAGAACTACATCAGCTTTTAAAGCCTCGGCGCGCGACGCGATCTCTGCTCCGAATTCCGAATAGGCAGAGTCGGGAAAACTAATATCGGTGGCAGCTCCCTGTTCCATGATTATTTTAAAGCCGGCCGAAGTCAAAAGACCGCATCCCTCGGGAGTGAGGAGAAAACGTGTCTCGTCAGTATCGGTATAGTTTGCCACCAGACCGATACGTATGCTTTTCCCGGTGGTGGTGTCAGCCATAGGAGCCGGTTGGGGCTCAATCTCTATGGTGGTTTTAATTTCTTTTTCAATCATGGTAAACAGGGATGTATTGGTTAGACTTATTTCACAAAATTAGTGCAAAAGGATGAAACATCCAAAAAAATCATCACTTCAGATACTGCTCTCGCCTTTAAACTGTGGATAAACTTTCAGGAAATCGGCTACATTGTCATCAATCTGCCGACGGTCTTCAAGTGAGTCGCCTTGCCAGCGCAAAACTGCCTGTGAATAGAAGGGTGAACGCGCGTTAAGCTGGTTGATTATAATCGACCGGATTTCTTCGTCGGTGTGCCCGGCGAGCAAAGGACGTTTCTCACGCTTACGTATAAGACGTGAGAACAGACAGTCGTGGGTAGCCTCAAGCCAGAGGGTCAGGCCGTTGGCATTCATGAATTCCACATTGTCGAAGAAACATGGTGTGCCTCCGCCGCACGACACTATACAATCTTTCATTTCCGCAGTTTCGTGAAGCATATCACGTTCTATTTTCCGGAACCCATCTTCACCTACAGCTGCAAAAATCTCACGCACTGAGGCATTATGGCGGTCTTCAATCAAATGGTCAAGGTCTACAAAGCGCAGTCCTGTGGCTTGTGACAGTGCGCGGCCGAAAGTTGTTTTGCCGCACCCCATGTAGCCTATGATATAGAGTGGTTTCATAATCGGTTTATAGTCTTTTTATTATAGTCTTTATTCATCCATATTATCGGGAATATTGCTTGTGGCTTTTGTGTCGAGAATATGGTTGGCTTCTCTCATTAGCGAATCTATCACGGGAAGAGTGGTAATGAGACGTCGGGAGGAGTTGGAAACGGTGGAATGTCGCCATGCGGGCAGTGACCTGTAGAATCGGTTCCATGCCACCGGCTCAACCCCGGAACGCTCAAGCAATTCCTTTGCTTTGGCTGCCGCAATGGTATCCCCCCGGCCAAGTAGCAGAGCGGCGGCCTTAAGAGTTTCGTGGAAAGTCGTATCGGCTACGGTGAAGGATCCGGGAGATGTGGCCGGGAAGAGCAAAGGAAATCTCAGTAATAGATCACGTGCTCTTTCCCTTTCACCATTTTGCAGGAGAATATCAGCCACTCTCACCAAACTTCCCCTCTGTCTTCTTACCTGATCGTCTATGACGGGGTCGGTATATGGTGTGTGGAATTTATGTGACCGTGAAGTTGAATCCACAGCAGTAGCACTGGTCATCAGACGGTTAAAATATTCATCACGGGTCATTCCCGGAGCGTATGTGTCGGAGAAAGCTTCAGGAAAAGTTGCATCTTTTACCGGTTCGACTACTTCTCTTTTCACATGTGTAAGGAAAGATATGGGACGAGGTGAAGGCTGTCGTAGATTTGTGGCTATTATATCAAGCATCATCAGTGTCCGGAAAGGTATCATTCCGGATGTGGTGGCAAGGGAGCGGAGATTCAGTGTAAGGGTATCTGATAAAGTCTTGCCCGGCAGAAATGCTTTGGAATGGCGCAACACCGGATTACCCTCCTTAGCGGCATAGAGTTCCTGCAGGATATCGATCAGGGGCAGCGGCACAGTGTCGGCATCCGGTGCGATTCGGGTGAAGGCGTATGCGCCATAAGCTATATCGGCTGCCGTAGCGGTGAGTTTAACTCCCTTTTTTCCCTGCTTCATAAGGTTTACTACATATTCCGGCGTGGCGAGATAAGACAAATCTACTATCGTGGCCTCCGGTGCCGCTTTTTCTACCTCTTGCACATACCATAGTGGAAACGTGAAATTATCACCGTAAGATATTATGATATCACGATCTTTTCCGGCCAACATATTGAGTGCGAAAGCACGGGTGTGATAACGTCCGGAGCGATTATGGTCGGGATAATTCTCTATCAGGAACAGTAGGAAAAGAGCAGTGCCTATAGCCGAAAGCAGAAGGGTCGCGTTGCTTACCGACTTCAGTAAACGCCTGACAGTAATAGCTATATAAATCAAGCCGAAAGCTATCCAGATGCAGAACGCCATATATGAGCCCAAGAAGGCATAGTCACGTTCGCGTGGTTGCCCCGGATCCTGATTCAAGTAAACTACGATTGCCAAACCTGTCATGAGGAAAAGCATGGTCACAATAGCCATGACTCTTTTCCCCGGTCTGCCTCTTTTCATAAGGAATACCATTCCGAGTATGCCTATAAGAAAAGGTATTCCGAAATATGCGTGTCTTCCGGGATTGTCGTAAGAAGCCGAATGGGGCATAAGAGACTGATCTCCCAGCATCAGGTCGTCGAGTGGAGCGATACCGGTGATGAAATTACCATGATCTATTTCACCTATCGATGGCAGGTCGTTTTGTCGACCCACAAAATTCCATAACAGGTAGCGTAAATACATATAGGTGACCTGATATGAGATGAAGAAACGCAAATTTTGAAGATAGGTGGGCCTTAAGGAGGAATTTTTTTCCCGTTCCCCCCCAGGTGTGAGTTTACCGACATACTTTCCTGTGGAATCGATAGCGGTGGAAATATCTACCTTTACCATATTATCAGACGTCATCCCGGCCCAATCCTTATAGTCGGAAAGCATTGCGGATGAGGTGATACGCGGAAACCACATGTTCAGTTCCGGAGTGGTGACTCTTGAAAATCTGTAATCAGAGATCAGGTACCCGTGGTTATGTTCTGCTACTGTCCGGTTGTCCAAAGAATCGGTATGTGTCAACATACGGCTACGATTTACGATATGTGCTTGAGGGAGCGTCATGACATATCGGGGCGCTTCTTTGTGAAGAAGGTAGCGTGAGTAGTCAGGCAGGTCTTTATTTTGTTGCCATTCCTCTAAGAGCACCGGACGACTATAGGGTGTGGCACCATAGAACAGAGGTTTCGAGCCGTATTGTTCACGTGCTATGTAACGTTGGAGACTGAATATATCGGTAGGGGCAGCCTCATTTATGGGTGTCGCGGCATAGCCACGTATAAGTTGAAAACCTACTGCGGAGTAGCCAAGCCACAACATTCCGACCATCCATACAGCGACTTTGAGTGTGGGTCTTGAACGTGTCAACCGTATGGCCACTATGAAGCAGATTATCGTGAGGATCGGATACAGTAGTACACCGGTAAAATAAGGAAGTCTGAGACGGTTGACTGTCAAGTGTTCCAAGAAGGCGGCTGATGCGATTGTGCCGGGCATGAAGAGAAGCAAAATGCTCCCTGTGAGCAGAAAAGAGAGGGCTACAGCGAGCCATGCACGAGCTGTGACAGGACGCTCGGGATTACGGCGGAATACGAAAATCAGTGCCAGTACAGGCAGACACAGGAGATTCAACTGGTGTACTCCTAATGATAAGCCCAGGATATAGGCGATAAGAATTAGCCATCGGTAACGCATTGACTGTGTACGTGCACGTGCCCACCGTAACATTAGCCAGATAGTAAAAGCAGTGAGGAATGTTGAGAAAGCATAAACCTCAGCTTCAACAGCCGAAAACCATGTGGAATCGAGCACCGCAAAACATACAGCAACCATAGCCGAGGCCAATGCGCTCCAGGTCATTATGGAGTCCGGTGGCACCGGTGAGATGGCTTTCCGGCTATTGCTCAATACATAATAAATAAAATAATAAGTAATACGGGCAAGAAAAAAAACAGCCAATGCCATTAATATTCCGCTGCATATATTGATCACCCGTGCATGATGTTCCGCAGAGAAGGGGATAGTGGCCATACGCATGGTCAGGGTCCAGATAGGGTTGCCCGGAGGATGGCCTATCTGAAGCGATGAGGCGGTGGCTACATATTCCGGACAGTCCCAATAAGAAACGGAACTGTCGACCGTAAGCAGATAAATGACACAAGCGATAAGGGCGGCTAAAAGGGCCGACCCTACAGGAAAGTACTCACGGCGATATTGAAAGGGTGTCATCATCACGGCAAAATTACAAAATAAAATCTTTAGACGTTACAAATAATCCTATAAAAAGGCAGACCTTTATTGAAGCGAAGGGGAACAGTCACCACGACTCTTCCCCTCCTTCACACTCATTACTTTATAAATCAAATCATTTGAACATAAATATACGTAATGTCCACAGCTTTCTCAAGCGATAAAAATTACGGTGAGAATCAGATTAGATCCCAAAATTATGGGGATAATGACTGAATCTCACGCGCAAAGATAATAATTTGTTACGAATGTTTCAAAACAAAAATGCAAAAAAATATTACGAATGGTCTATTTTTATCGTTTTATTCCTTTGTCGAGTAAATGGTGTTTGACCATCATCCTGACGGGTGTAGGGGTGATACCTACAAAAAATATCGACACTCTGTTGAGCCCTCCGTTTATATATTGTTTTTTACCCTTCAGAAGCCTGACAAGGGCTTTACGGGCAAAACTGTCGGGCGTGTCGAGTGCTTTAATTTTTACGGCAAGACGTTTCAGATTGTCAGGCAGCCCGAAAAGATCGGTCGCTATGCCACCCGGACAAGCGGCCATGACCTTCACGCCATAGTCTTTCATCTCATACTGTAAAGAGCGTGTGAAGACCCGTATGTATGATTTGGTTGCCGCATACATTGCAAGCCCGGGCATAGGCATCCAGCAAGACATGGATGACATATTCAGAATCCACCCTGTGTTTTTCTTACTCAGCCGCCCCGCCATCCAGCGTGAGAGCAGAGTGACTGCCCTCACATGAAGGTCGATAAAGCAATTGATTTTAGTGTCGCTGATCTCAGTGACAGGTGCAAAAGCGAATATGCCGGCATTGTTTATCAATATATCCGGCTCAAGCGATGTCTCCGCAAGGAAACTCTCCAGAGTTTCTACGATTTTGGGAGAAGTGAGATCAGCAGTGAGAAGTTCTGCCCTGACTTCCGGATACTCAGAGCGCAGACTTTCCAAAGCGGAGGAGAGGCGTCCGGCTGATATGTCAATCATTACCAACCGGCAGTTTCGTGAGACGAGCTGACGGCAAAAGGAGAAACCGATGCCACCTGCAGCCCCCGTGACAATGGCACAATGCCCCGACAAATCACTTAACTTTCCCATCGCGCTCCTTAATTTCCTTAATTTCTTTTCGGATACCTTCGGGAAGATTATCAAGGTGTTTGTGGCAGGCCATTTCTCGGGAATACATACGGGCAATGCAATAATTCACATGGTCACATCCGCAACGATGACACGGATCCTCTTTCATACGATTGACAAAATCAGGCTCATTGAGCAGCGCACGTCCCATCTGAATGAAATCAAAGCCCTCTTCGTCAAGCACTTTGTCGGCATTTCCACGCTTTATCACACCTCCTACGTAGATAAGCGGGAGTTTCAGCTCTTTACGGAAAATGCGTGCATCGTCAAGGAAAAAGAGTTCTTTGAAGGGTTCAGAGGGTATCATCATCTTCCCTACCATCCTTACCCCATATTTGAGCCACCATTGCTTCATATAATAGGTCATGGAATATATAGGCATCTCTCCGCGCATGACATACATCGGTGCCTTGCTTACGAATCCTCCGGAAAGCACGAGCGCATGGGCTCCGAGATTTTCAAGTTCATGTGCCACAGTGAGACAGTCATCTATTTCCATTCCACCTTTAAAACCGTCGCGCATGTTGGTCTTTACTATTATTCCCATGTCGTTGCCGGCAGCCGCCATTACCTCTTCCATACATTCCTGCATGAAACGCATACGGTTTTGCAGACTGCCTCCATATTCATCGCGCCTGTGGTTGGTGTAGGGAGAGAGAAATTGTGAAATCAGATAGCCATGTCCGGCGTGTACCTCCACACAGTCAAAGCCTGCATCACGTGCGGTCCTTACGGCATCTCCGAAATTACGCGCCATCTGTTTTAACTCATCTTTTCTCATTCCTCTCACAATAGTGGGTGAGTAGAGATTGAATCCTGAGGAGGCACCTACAGGAATGCCTCCGGCTGTGGCTATGTGGGTCATGTTGCCGCAGTGTCCTATCTGAATGGAAGCCTTGGCCCCGAAACGGTGGATGCCGTCGGTGATTTCACGGAGCGGGGCCACAATCTCGGGACGAAGCCATAATTGGGTGGTAAAAGACAGGGCAGAACGACATATACCGGCGTAAGCGAGGGTGGTCATCCCGACACCGCCTTCAGCCACACTCCAATGATAATCACGTAATTGTGGTGTCGGGTTATTATCTTTCCCCATCCCTTCGAAAGCGGCGGAACGTATGGTGCGGTTACGCAGAGTGACAGGCCCGATATTTGCTGGTGTAAACAACTTCATAATCAGTAGATGAAGGGTATAATATAACGCAGATGCAGTGAAGTGAACTCGTCACCGAATCTTGAGGTATAACGTGCGTGGAGACTTTTGGCGCGTGGGGCGAGATTGGCAAAAGTCCAGAGAGCGAACACAGCTCCGGCAACCGACCATGTGAGGATGGCAAATCCGACCCATTCAGTGAATTCTCCGAAATAATTTGCTCCCGTCACCCAATGGTAAAGACCCCTCTTAGGTATGTAATGTTTTGTATCGCCCGGAGCACGAAGGGTGCGGATCACATGGTCGGAATGTATATTGATGGCCATTCCGACAAAAAACATCACGCTGCCCAAAATAAAAAGAGGAGAATAAAGCCAAGCCGGCGTATAGAATCCCGGTGGTGAAAGGTGGAAGAGCCAACCCCCTATCATATAAGCATTGATGGAGTTGAAAATCATTCCCATTACGATTATGGCCAATGGCATACGGCTCTTTCCTCTCATAAGGAAAGGGAAAATGAAACTACGTTGGAAGTAATGCAGCTCGAAAAGGGAAGCCATGACGCAAGGGGCTGCTTCAGTAGCTCGCGGACTGAGACACCATATCAGGGCCATGAGTATAAAGGCCGGCGCTTCCATGATGACCCATCCGGCTTTATTATTGAGCGACGGACCCCATTTGGCACTGAAGGTCATACCATAAGCAGCCTCAATCTTTTGGAGGGCGAAAAATACAATCACTGCCAGCACGGCCATTGAGCCTACCACTATATTATAGAATGTGGAATCGAAAATCATTTTTCAAAAAATTGACATCTGAGCAGTTGGTGTTAACTTGACTGCAAAATTAATAAAATTATTGATATTTGCAGTAACGCGGAAAAATAGTTACCTTTGTGATTCAAACAAAAATTATCTTATCTATCCGGTCTGCCTAAAAGACAGAGCCCACCGAACGTACGTCAATACGCTTAACAGATGCGATGAAAGATCTTCTAATGTTTATCAGGCGCTTCGCTCGCCCGTACAGATGGAATGTGGTATGGAGCGTGGTATTTAATTTTCTCACCACCTTCTTCACACTTTTTTCCTTTGCTTTCATAATGCCCATTCTGCGCATTCTCTTCCAGATTGACACAACTACTTATTCTTTCATGGAATGGGGTAGCGGTGACATTAAGGAGGTGGCACTTAACAATTTTTATTGGTATGTCACTACTTTGATCGATCGGTTCGGAGGTTCGGCCACTTTGGCTCTTATGGCGTTGCTCCTTATAATAGGCACTTTTCTCAAGGTCATTACAGCTTATCTTAGCGATTACTTCATGATACCGTTGCGTAACGGTGTGGTAAGGGATATCCGTAATAATCTTTATAGAAAGATTGTGTCGCTTCCCATAGGCTTTTATACTCATGAGCGAAAGGGAGATATAATGAGCAGGTTGAGCGGTGATGTAACTGAGATAGAGGTGTCGGTGGCAGCCAGTCTGGCAGCTCTTGTAAAACAACCCATAATGATAATTGGCTGTCTGGCGATGATGCTGGTGATCAGTTGGAAACTCACGCTGTTCGTGTTTGTCCTGCTCCCTTTTGCCGGTTGGATAATGGGCAGTGTCGGTAAAAAACTCAAAGCTAAATCTCTCAGGGCGCAAGAACTTTTGGGCACGATTTTATCCACAACAGAGGAAACCATCGGTGGCCTGCGAGTGGTAAAGGCTTTCAATGCCGAGAGGCAGATGGAGCGTATGTTCGGCGAGGAGACAAACGAATTTCTGGAAGTCAGCAATTCTATCCAGCGTCGTTATGCCCTCGCACACCCGATGAGTGAGTTTTTAGGCACCATCGCCATCTGTATTGTGCTTTGGTTCGGAGGAACGCTCATACTTGACGGTACATCAATGATCGATGCCTCGAGTTTCATTTACTACATGGTGATCTTTTACAGCATTATAAATCCCGCTAAGGAGTTGTCTAAAGTTGGTTATACGATACAGAAAGGTCTGGCGGCCTTGAAACGTATAGACATGATAATCTCCGCCGATAATCCTATTAAGGATGCTGCCCGGCCTGTCACACTTTCCTCCGCAGAGGCAAGTAGAGGAAGCATCTCACTGAAGAACGTAGATTTCAGTTACGACGGAGAACGTAAGGTAATAGATGATGTGTCTCTGGAGGTGAAACCCGGCATGACAGTGGCCCTGGTCGGTCAGTCAGGTTCCGGGAAATCCACTCTTGTCGACCTCATCCCGCGTTTCTGGGATGTCGCCGGAGGCGAGGTGGAAGTAGACGGTCATAATGTAAAAGACTATAAAGTCAGTGAGCTCCGTTCTCTCATGGGTAATGTCAATCAGGAGGCGATATTGTTTAACGACACTTTCTTCAACAATATAGCTTTCGGAAGTCCCGACGCCACCATCGAACAGGTTGAGAACGCTGCAAGAATCGCCAATGCTTACGATTTTATAATGGATACGCCTGACGGGTTCAACACCATGGTGGGAGACAGGGGAGGACGTCTTTCAGGAGGGCAGCGTCAACGCATAAGCATAGCCCGTGCCGTTCTGAAGAATCCTCCGATCCTGATACTTGATGAGGCTACCTCGGCGCTTGACACGGAAAGCGAAAGACTGGTGCAGGAGGCTCTGGAGCGCCTTATGCGAGATCGTACCACCCTTGTGGTTGCCCACAGGTTGTCTACCATAGCCAATGCTGATCTTATATGTGTCATGCATGAGGGACGTATAGTGGAGCGAGGTACACATGATGAACTTATGGCCCTTAACGGACATTATCGAAGGCTCGTAGAAATGCAGCAGGTGTGAATTATAAATCCATATACTGATTTTAGGGCTTGGAATAGGGCGGATTTAAGAAAAAAAGTTTAATTTTGCGTCATACTATGTAATCGAGTAAAAATTAACATTCAGGAGTTATTTTTTAGGAGATTGCCCCATATCCGAAAGAAATGAGAAAAGTAACAGTATTAACTTCAGGAGAGGCCAATGGAGCCGAACGCCTCATAACTCTGTTTAATGAAGGTAACCGCATCCGGATCGATACGGTAGTGACAGACGGCGATGCAGAAACGCTTAAGGAACGCTTCGGAAAATTTGGTGTGGAAGTTATAGGTCTCACCCCTGAAAGCACCCCCGATGAGCTTGTAGAGGCAGGCAATATGCTTGCTGCCCGGGAGATAGAACTTTATGCCTTTGACGGGTATGAGGGAGTTTTGGCCCCATGGATAAAAGAACATCATAACGACCGTGTCGTGGTGTTGTCTTCAGCCGAAGAGGCGCCCAGGGAGGTTGTGGCGGCTTTAGCCATGATCGACCGTGGTAATGAGCAGGGGCGCACAGCCGAACTGCCTCCCGTGCCCAAGACAGTAGACGAGGAGTGGGCCGAGACGCTTCAGATTGATTTCGATTCAAAAAAAGCCGAGGAGGCTGCCGAGAGAGTGGCCGCAGCCACACAGACTCCCCCTCCTGTGCCCGGACAGCAGGCTCCCAACGTGCCCCCTGTGCCCGGAAATCAGAATTTCGCTCATAATCCCCAATACGGGCAGCCCCCCGTGGGAATGCCGCAGCAGCCGGTTAGCTTTGGCAACAGGCCTGTCAACAGTGAGCCGATGCCTCCCACTTATCTTGTATGGTCGGTCATCATGACAGTGTTGTGTTGTCTGGTGCCGGGAATCGTGGCCATTATATTTTCTTCCCAAGTAAGTACAAAGTATTATTCCGGTGATCTGGAGGGTGCTAAAAAAGCTTCACGTAACGCAGAGATATGGATTATCATTTCATTTGTACTCGGTGTGTTGTCAGCCACTCTCTATATGCCGATCATGCTTATAAGTTGATCAGCCTGGTGCCACTTTTTCATCTTTACAGCTTACCGTAAGGTTTTTCAAAGATATTGAAACCATAAAATTATAATGCACCCCGAAAGTCTGATACAAAACTTTCGGGGTGCATTCATATTTGATTGAATTGATTGCCAAACGGCGTGTATGATTTTTTAAATTGATTCGCGGCGTATTTTTTCATAAGCTTTATCGTGTCCGTAAATCGA
>CAZPHL010000037.1:0-22618 GCA_964586465.1 uncultured Sangeribacter sp. | reverse complement strand
CCAACATCATCCCCTCTTCTACAGGTGCTGCTAAGGCTGTAGGTAAAGTTATCCCTGAGCTCAACGGTAAGCTCACCGGTATCTCTATGCGTGTCCCCACTCTCGACGTTTCTGTAGTTGACCTCACTTGCAACCTTGAGAAGCCCGCTTCTAAAGAGGCTATCTGCGCTGCTATGAAAGAGGCTGCTGAAGGCGAACTCAAGGGTGTGCTCGGTTACACTGAGGACGCTGTTGTAAGCTCTGACTTCCTCGGCTGCCCCCTCACTTCTATCTTCGACGCCAACGCAGGTGTTTATCTGACTGACAACTTCGTTAAAGTTATCTCTTGGTATGACAACGAGATCGGTTACTCTAACAAAGTGCTCGACCTCATCGCAATCATGAAGAAATACAACGGCTAATAACCTCTTTCAACAGGTTTATTGACCCTATAAAAGCGTTTCCTTTTCCGGAAACGCTTTTTTTCTTTCTGCAACTTTTATGAAAATAGTTCTACCGGTTATTACAAAATCTTTCCACAACTTCAAGGCATAAAGAAAAAAGTCATGCCCTTTTAACAATATTTAAAAAAATTTTTACTAACTTTGCCAATAGACATCTGAGCATAGCTTATTTGGGAACAGCTATGTTTTTTTCGGTCATGTGGAACTCTTAACCCTTTACCATGTTTTCTCAAGACGAAATATCATTCTGGCTTGAAAACGACTTGCTTGCCCTCGTCATTGCTGTCGTGCTCTCCGGCATACTTATACCTAAAATAATCCTCATAGCCTTTCGTCGCAAGCTTTTCGATGAGGTCAACGAAAGGAAAATCCACCGTGGAGTCGTGCCACGCCTCGGAGGAATCGCCTTTTTCCCGGCTATTCTTTTCTCTCTGGCGCTTGTGGTTGCTCTCAATCTACGCCTTGACTCTCCTTGGATGGCAGCTGCCGTAGCCCACAAGACCGTGCCTATATATTTTGAAATCTGCGCTATTATACTCCTCTATCTCGTGGGTATTGCCGACGATCTGATAGGCGTGAGATACCTTGCCAAATTCGTAGTCCAGATTATTGCAGCGGCCCTGTTACTGTGTGCCGGAATGTATATATATAATTTCTACGGCATCCTCTGGATACATGAAATGCCGATTTGGCTTTCATGTATCGTCACGGCCTTCATTGTGGTATATGTGGTGAACGCCATAAATCTTATTGACGGAATCGACGGGTTAGCCTCGGGGCTCTCTACAATCGCACTTGTGTTTTATGCAATAGTCTTTTTTCAAGGCGGGGAGTTTCTCTACTCTATGCTTGCCGCAGCCACAGCGGGCACTCTCTTCCCTTTCTTTTACTTCAACGTATTCGGTGACGCAACACGACAGAAAAAGATATTTATGGGCGACACGGGAGCTCTAACCACAGGCATGGTCCTTGTGTTCTGTGCCATTGCCGTAATGTGTGAGAAACCGGATTTCATGACCGTTGACTACAATCCCGCCATGGTAGCTCTATCCCCTTTGGCTATCCCCTGCTTTGACGTTTTCCGTGTTTACTTCCACAGGGTGCGCCGTGGCCGTAATCCTTTCCTTCCCGACAAATGCCACATCCATCACAAGCTCCTTGCTTTAGGAGTAAATCAAACCCACGCAATGCTCTTTATCCTGCTGGCATCCGTAGGTTTCATCGGGATGAACGTGCTCCTCTCCCCTTTCCTTAATCCTACCGTACTCCTTATTATAGATGTGGTGATCTGGACCGGAGGCAATATACTCCTCACGAAAGTTATCCGGCGCCGTGAACGCCGTCTCAACCGTTCCCTCTACGACTGATCAGGAGCAGATGCGAGAGACACTCGTACATTCTCTGAACCCATACTGATTGAGGAAATCACCAAGTAAAACACACAGGTTAAGTAAAACCACACTGTATAAAGAAAGGGCAGACTGTAAACATTGGCTTGTTTACAGTCTGCTTTCAAAATAATGGTTAATTGAAATGTTCCCCTCAGGCAAGGAGTGCTGCAATACCTGTGCAGACACAGTCATAATAGAATCGTGTTAAGGCTTAGAAGATTTTTCTCATACTTTGTAACTTATAAAGAATACTACATTATTGTTTAATTTTATCGTCCCTTAAACTACCTCCAATTTTAGCATTGTTTTTTATACTGTTTTCCGAACACTTTCTACACCATTTTACACTGAATTCCGCTATGTCATAATATTAGAAAAAAGGTCGAATCAATTAACTTGATCCGACCTTTATTATGGGAATAGTACATATTATGGGAATAGTACACAAATCTATTATATATTTCATATCGTTTCTATGAGCCACGGAATAGTAAGGGTACGTGTTTTGGTTGAGAAGTTAGCGGCAATCAAAAAAGCGAAGTGGTAGCCAGCGTAGTGGCTCTTAAAGCTCTCCCATGTCTCCTCAACAGTGAGGTCATTTTCTTCGGCAAACTCCTTTACCGAGGTTACGAACTCACGGTGAAACTCAGTCTCACTGATGCCACAGATGTCATTGTATTTCGGAAGTAAAGATATGTCCTTGAGATTATTAAGACCGCTGAATACTGACACCTTACCAAATTTTGTGATTCCGGTGAGCATGGCAAACTTGATGTATCTATCGCTCAGTTTTATGGCAGAATAAAAACCACGCAGTTCTCCCTAATGATTTCCGAGAATGTCTGTATCCCCACAGGGTATTTAATCTTCGTTGCCATCTTTCATGCGCTATTTTAGTTTCATTTGCAAAGATAACACTCCGAGACGTCATTACCTAAAGCTTCTAATATAAAATTATTATATGTCTTCCGAATAGTCGATTCATAGGTTGCTCCAAAAGTAAATCATGATAGCCGCGTATCTAAGTCACTAAATTCTGAGTGATATCAACCATTGTTAGTAAGATTAATAATAGTTTTCCATACTTTATAATTCAGAAAGTTTACATATTATCTTTGGGACTACAGGTCAATTAGTTCAATTATCTGTTACCATTTTGAAAGACAGTTTAGTTCGGGAGGTTATAAAAAAGGCTACATCCAAATCAGGATGCAGCCTTTACATTTACACATTGTGTAGTTTTATCTGACAAAAATTTGTACTCTTAACATGAAGGGATAAATCATACTTCAGATTTAATCCTTATAATTCAACAGAGATCTGTCGAATGCAGGGTTGAAGTCAGACTCAGAACGAGGAATCATGAGACGCCAGCCATTGTAAGCAGAAGTGGGTTGGCTGATTGCAAAGTTAGCAGGAGTGTTACCGGAAGTAATGTCGTTCTCTTTCCAAACTCTACGTTCCATAGGAATGTTCCAACGTTTGAAATCTGTCCAGCAATGACCCTCACCCCAGAGCTCAATTCGTCTTGATATGCGTATATCCTCAAGGAGGGCCTCTCCATCAGGAGCTGTATAACCGGGGATACGCAGTGAATTCAGTTCTGAAATCACTGATTTGGCTGTGGTCATGTCACCGGCCATGTAGGCGGCTTCAGCTTCAGTAAGCACCATCTCAGTTGCGCGCATCCAGGGGAAATAGGAGTCACCGTATGTGCCGTTTACACCCACACACCACATTTTGACAGCGCCACCAATCTGCATTACAGAAGGAGTAGTCTCGGGGACACCGCTCATCACACGGCAGAATGGATAACTGTTTACAGTGTTGCTTATGGGATTATTATTCATGGCATACATCACGAAACCCTCTGCCATTTTTGAAAGGCCGCCGGCCACACAATCCATAGTACCGGCAACAACATTATTCGCATCCCAGAAATCAGCTTCAGTTACGGAAGCCACACTTTCAAAACCCGGAATCTGAGCAATCTCAGCTGCCTTGTCGGGAGTAAAGAAGCATTTGCGACGGATATCATTCTCATCAAGCAGACGATAGAGATCCATACTTATGCCAAGACCGTATGACCAGTTGGCCGGGAATGAACCGTTACAAGCAAACCAGCAACCGTAAGCAGAATAATAGATGTCATTGTCAGGATTTGTCCACATGTAATCGCTTGTGGGTTCAATAAGACCTGACATGTACTCATCATTACTCATTACAGGATAATCTTGACGGGCATTGTGGGCCATAGTCTGAGCCTTTGACCAATCATTCTTCAGAAGTGCAGCACGTGCATAAGTACCATAAGCGATGTCGATGTCAGGTTCAAACCAATAGCTACGGCTCTTTCCACAAGAACTGAAAAGACTGATAGCCTCATCAAGATCACTATATATTAGCCCGAGCACATCATTCATAGTGCCAATCTCAGCAGGCCCTGTGCCGGGTTCGGTGCGCAATACCACAGCATAGACACTGCCGTTATTACTGTCTGCCCAACGCGGTCCAAACCACTGCAAAGCATGCAGATAGCCATGTGCTCTATAAGTGAGACACTGAGCCTTGATCCAATCTTTTGTTGCCTGCGGACCTTCAGCATCATCAATCGTAGCCAAAACTGTGTTTGCACGAGAGATGATCATATAGCAATAATCCCACATTGAACGACACAGAGATGAACTCTGAAGATTCAGCGATTCCCAACGGATCCAGGAACGACCCATCTCACCAAAATTCATATAGGATACGTTGTCAGGACCGAGACCTTCGCCAATCCATTGCAGACAAGAATTTTCGCCTGAGTGGGAACGACCGATATTGAGCTGGGTATTCATGATACGCCCAATGCCGTATACACTCATCTGAGCGGCTTCTGTGGTCGCTACTGCTGTAGCGTCAGATATACTGGTAATAGGTTCAGTCTGGAGATAATCGCTCGAGCAGGCGCTAAGTCCGGCGACAGCGATCACTGCAGCTAATCCCTTATATAATTTCATGTTCATTGTTTTAAAAATAAAGGGTTAGAATTTAGCTGTGAGTTGGAATGAATAAACTCGGGATGGAACGAAGTACTGTCCCTGACCACCTGAGAAGTTATACTGTGGGTTCAGACCCTTACGTTTTGCAGAGATAAATACGTTGTCGATCGACACACCGAGGCTGAAGTTCTGAAGTTTCATAGCTCTTACCCAGCTTCCGGGGAGATCGTATGTAACGTTAAGATTCTTGAATATGAGGTAGTTGTTATCGATAATATAACGGCTACTTGCAGCAGTGTTATAAGAATTGTATGAAGTGTTCAGCTGAGGAATTCCATTAGCATCTATAACATTGGCAGAGCCCTTCATGACATTGTCAACCGTCGTCTGAATCATCTGACCATCAGCACCCGGATAAGAGAATGTAGTGGAGCCTACAGTATGATCTTCTATACCGGCCGGTTTTTCTGTCCATGCTTTAAGAAGATCTTTGTGTAATGCACTCGGATTAGAAGTACCGATACCCACAAGGCTTGCATAGTTGGAGTCATAAGTCTTGCCACCTAAGCTGTAAGAGAATAACATTCCAAGGCTGATACCTTTCCATGAGAGATTTGTGCCGAACGAACCGTAAACCGTAGGAAGAGAAGTGCCGATTATCTTACGTGAAGCGTAGGCTGTGTTATAGGTATAGTATTTGCCATCTATCTCAACAAGAGCATTGTTGTTGGCCGCATTTTGAATACGTGATGCATATTCATTACCATTGTAAACCTTTACATTGTCGTCATTATAAGAGTAGAAATCGGGCGACTGAGGATCGATTGAATAAAGCGAACGACCGTTGGTCTTGTCTACACCTACCCATTCATAAGTATACTGTTCATAGAGGCTCTTGCCAATGAAGAGAGCTTGACCCGGAATATCCTGGTTGTCCGGAAGAGTAATAATCTTGTTCTTGAGGAAAGAGGCATCCATATTGAGATTCCATTTGAAATTGGCTGTACGGATGACATCAAAACCTAATGAAATCTCCCAACCGATGTTCTGCATCGTACCGATGTTCTGCAGCACCTGAGGATTTGTACCTGTGTTACCGAGAGCACCTGAAGAGGGAGCGGCAGAACGCCAGAAGAGCAGGTCAGAGTTGCGTTTGTTATAATAGCCGATTGAGAAATTCAAGCGATCATTGAGAAGAGAACCCTCTAAAGCAAGATCAAGTGTCTTGGTAGTCTCCCAACGGAGGTTAGTAGGAGGAAGCTGACCGGGGATAAGGTTGCTGATATAACCACCGATTGACCAACCGAAGTTATATGTACCCCAAGAAGCATAGTGACCTGCGGAAGCATCGTTACCTACAGCTCCGTACGCAGCACGGAATTTCAAGAAATTAACCCAATCTACATCTGAAAGGAATTTTTCTTTGCTTAATATCCAGCTTGCGCCGACACTCCAGAATGTACCCCAACGGTTGTCCTTATCAAAACGTGAAGTACCATCCCTACGGATAGATGCCTCGATGAAGTATTTCTGATCGTAGTTATAACGGGCACGTCCAAGATATGATTCCAGTTTAAATTCAGTAGAATAAGCTGTCATATCCTTCATCTCTGAGAAGTTACCCATGTGGATAAGACCGTTCAGCTCCTGACCGCTCTTGCGGATGTAGTTTTCATCATATTTGTACTGATAGTTCTCATGATCCAACAGAACATCAACATGATGTACGCCATAATCATGTGACCAGTTGAGCATCTGCTGGAAGTTAGAAGTACCCGTACGATAGAAAGCCTGATTAAGTGAACCTACATTAGCCTGAGAACCGATCTTATTGTTGTTGTACTGAAGTTCGTTGGTCTTGTCACGGAAAAGAGTGCCTTTTACTGTAACTTCAAATCCGTAAGGGAGCACGATTGTGCCGAAGAGTGCGGCATCCAGTTGGGTCACGCTGTAGTTACGTCTGTCTTCGCGAATATTCCAAACGATGTTACCGTCACCGTTATAAGCTTCCTGGTTCCAGACCGGCATACCGAATTCATCATAAACGATAGCACCTTTTGCATCGTGGAGATAGTAGGGATAGATTGGAGCCTTGTTCTGGGTCATGGAGAACGGGTTGTTGGTATAGCCAAGGCCATCGGGATCAACCGGGCTTCTCTGCATATCCTGCTGAGCGGCGCTCAAGTTCAAACCGAGACGGAAGAATTTTACAGGATTAGCATTAAGATTCACACGTCCACTGTAGCGTTCATAATCTGTAAGGAGCACGTAACCGTTTTCCTTTAGATAGCCGGCAGATGCAAAAGCATTGAATTTCTCAGTGGCACCGGCCATGCTTACGGTGTATTCCTGACGGTAACCGGTGCGTGATACACCTTTCCACCAGTTCATGTCGTCACCGGTATATCCGGGAAGCACTTTAGCATCGATAAGACCATTTGAATTAAATACCTGACCATCGGGTGCATCATAGATGTTCAGACGAGTATAGGTGGGAATGAAGTTGTCACGCCAAAAATCAATCGCCTCCTGACGGCTCAAGTCCTGATTGGTCATAGTGCCATTAACCTGTGCGTTGAAGGAAGCCTGCATCCATTGGTCGGCTGCAAGACGATCATACATCGGAAGTGCGCGTTCATACATACCTTGACGCACCTGAAGTGTAACGTCAACTTTACCGAGATTCTTGGCTTTCTTTGTAGTAATGAGGACTACACCGTTAGCACCACGGTTACCGTAAAGAGCACAGGAAGCGGCATCTTTAAGCACCGACATAGATTCGATGTCCTGAGGATTGATAGCAGCGATATCTCCAACATATTCTGAGCCATCGACCACGATGAGAGCATCATTATTACCATTGATGGAAGAGAAACCTCGCACACGGATTGAAGGAGCCTGACCGGGCTGAGTGGTTGCACTTGTAACCTGCACACCGGGAGCGTTACCCTCAAGAGCAGCTGTTACAGAAGTGACAGGACGATCCTCGATTTCTTTTGAAGATACCACTGCCACAGAACCGGTAAGTGATTCCTTATTGGCAGTACCATAAGCCACAACCACTACATCATCAAGATTTTCTGAAGTTGAAGAGAGGTAGACAGTCATATTGTTCTGAAGGGTAACAACCTGATCCTGATAGCCCACATAAGAGATTTTTGCCTGGGTCACACCGGAAGGGACAGTGACTGTAAATTTACCGTCGACATCAGCGGCAGTGCCTTGACCACCTCCGATAGGAGCGATGGTGGCACCGATTAGCGGTTCATTGTTTGCCGCATCGAGAACTGTGCCATGATAGGTATGAGTCTGAGCCGAGACGTTCCAGACACATGCCATAAGCGTCATTAAGATTAAAAACAGTTTTCTCATACTTTGTAATTTAGAGATAAGTTATATATTGTTGTTGTTGGGTTTTTCGTCCCTTTTCTTACCGCCAAATTTAGATGAGCCAATGCTTCCGATTCTATATGACTTCTACTCTTATTTTATCCGTTTTGCTGACATTTTGCTTTCTCGTCAAGTATCTTTAGGAATCTGTCCAAAGTACTCCTGTCAACTTTACATATCTTGGCTATCTTACGCTTGGAGAGACCTTTTTTCATAAGCCGATGTATCTTATTTTCCTTTCCGCTTAGTTTGTATTTGCCATAAGAATTGGTTTTCCCTTTCGGTCGCCCTAATTTTACTCCCTCAGCCTTTTTTCTGATCAAGGCTTCCTTAGTGCGTTGAGATATGAGATTTCGTTCTATTTCCGCCGAAAGACCGAATGCGAAAGCCAACACTTTAGATTGAATATCATCGCCGAGACGATAATTATCCTTTATTGTCCACACTTTTGCTTCCTTAATCATACAAATATTAAGGATCTCCATTATCATGAATAGATTTCTACCGAGTCGTGACAGTTCGGCACAAATTATAAGATCATCCTTCTTAATCTTTTTCAATAGGTTACCGAGTTGTCTCTTGGTATATGACTTTGTACCGGATATAGTCTCCTCAATCCATCCGTCGATCCGGAGATTCTCCCGACTACAAAATTTGTTAATCTCGAAGCGCTGATTTTCGATAGTCTGCTTATCGCTGCTCACACGTATGTATCCGTAAATCATATTAAGTCAGTTTTAGGCTTGTGTTTTGGATTGGTTTTCTAATTAGTCTGGTGTCATTATTAATGACATTTCTTAGACTAAGATTGTGACGAACGGCCGCATCATCCCGTTTGACTGTTAATGAGTAAGGGATTCATTGGTTAGTTTCAGCTCTTTATAGCTTTGAGCGTATAAATTGAAGTTATAAGAATGTCGATTTTTCTTGCAAAATGTCAGATATATGGTACTAAAATTCTATTAACTTTATATTTGTGTTATACGAAAGTTAAAATTAATATATTTTAAGTATAAATTAACTTATTTTAACTATGTTTTATAACATACTTTTTGAATAATCCACTAATTTTGCGACCTGTAAATAAACTAACAAAGAGATAAAACCTGCATTTTTACGATATTTCATAATTTTTCTGCTGTGAATTTAATGGAACTTAATTAAGGGAGTGCTTATTTGTAGGTCCTTTTCCAAGGCGTATGATTAAGAATTCTTAACTTAATAGAAGTTATAACAAATTTGGCGGTAAGAAAAGGGACGTTTAAAACCAACAACAACAATATATAACTTATCTCTAAATTACAAAGTATGAGAAAACTGTTTTTAATCTTAATGACGCTTATGGCATGTGTCTGGAACGTCTCGGCCCAGACACAGACCTTTAAGGGTACGGTGGTGGACGCAGCTACCAACGAGCCTTTACCCGGCGCCACCATCATGCCTATCGGCGGTGGACAAGGTACTTCAACCGACATCGACGGCCATTTCACCTTGACCGTCCCGGCTAAAGTTCATTCAGCTACTGTTTCTTATGTGGGATACAACGCGCAGAATGTTACTCTCCATCAGAATATGACAATTAAATTGGTGGAGACCGCAAGTAACCTCGACGAAGTCATGGTCGTAGCTTATGGTACTGCTAAAAAATCAGCCTACACCGGTTCAGCTTCTGTAGTGAAGGCCGACCAGATCGAAGATGCTCTCGTCTCAACTGCAACTGACGCTCTTAACGGTAAAATCGCCGGTGTCCAGATTCTTAACTCCAATGGTCAGCCCGGTACGGATCCTACCGTTCGCATCCGTGGTGTCGGATCGCTCAGCGCTTCCAATACTCCTCTCTATGTGGTTGACGGTGTGCCTTACGACGGTAACATCTCAAATATCAACACCATGGATATCGAATCTATGACTGTGCTGAAAGACGCTGCCGCTGCCGCCCTTTATGGTGCTCGTGGTGCTAACGGTGTCATCCTTATCACAACTAAGAAAGGTACTGTCGGGGCTGCAAAGATCACAGTGGATGCCCGCTGGGGTGTCAATGACCGTGCCGTGCCCCGCTATGATATGATCGGCACTACTGATGAATATGTACAACTCGTTTATAAAACTCTTTATAACGGTTATTACTACAACGGTACGCAGACTGCCGAAAACGCTCATCGTCTCGCTAATGCCAACATCGTAAACCGTCTCGGTTATCAGGTTTATACCCTTCCCGACGGTGAGAGCCTTATCGGTGCCAACGGTCTTATAAATCCTAACGCACGTCTCGGTTATGCCGAAGGTGATTACTATTACACTCCCGATGACTGGTATAAAGAACAGTTCCGCAACGGTCTCCGTCAGGAATACAATATCAGCATCACAGGTGGTAACGAGCGTTTCAACTACTATCTCTCCGGTTCTTATCTCGGTGACCAAGGCCTTATCGAAGGTTCTCACTTCCGTCGTCTCGGCACACGTGCCGTTGTCGACTATCAGGTTAAGGACTGGTTGAAAGTCGGTACTAACCTCAGCTATTCTTACACCAACTCAGGTTATCCCGGCGATCAGGATACAGATGCTTCCAACTCTTCAGGCAACGCCTTCTTCCTCGGCGATCAGATAGCACCTTACTACCCTATGTACGTGCGTAACGCTGACGGCTCTATCCGCCGTGACCCCTCGAGCGGCAAGCCCGTTTATGACTACGGTGACGGTGAATCAACCCCATACATCCGTAACTGGATGAGTATTTCCAACCCTGCCGGTAACCTCGCTTATGACACTGAGGACTATCTCTCTGACGTATTCAACGGCAAATGGTATGCTACTATCACTCCCGTTGACGGTCTGTCTGTAACAGGCACAATAGGTTATTATCTCGACAATACACGCTATCACAGCCTCGGCAATCCTTTCTATGGCCAGAGCGCAATGTATGGCGGTACAGCTTACCAGATGTCAGACCGCACCCGTGCTATCAACATCCAGGCTCTCGCTCAATACGCCAAGTCTTTCGGCAAGAACGATATCGATATCCTTCTCGGTTATGAAAGCTACGACATGAACATCGAGAGTCTCCAGGCTGCCGGTCAGAACCTCTACCTCCCTGACAGCTGGGTGATCAACAACACTATCGACAACAAGAACCCCTATGGCTACATGATCAACTATGCAACCCGTGGTCTCTTCGGTCGTGTGAACTACAGCTTCGATTCTCGCTACTTCTTCAGTGCATCCGTTCGTCGTGACGCCTCTTCTTGCTTCCACCCTGATCACCGCTGGGGTACATTCTGGTCGGTTTCAGGCGCCTGGAACCTTGCTAAGGAAACCTTCATGGCTGATGCCTCTACTTGGCTCGACCAGTTTAAGGTGAAGGTTTCTTTCGGTCAGCAGGGTAATGACAACCTCGGTCGTGCAGACAACCAGTGTAAATATTATGCATACGCTGACCAGTATCGTATCACCGGTGCAAACGGTGTATGGTCAGACGGTACTCTTTATTATAAAGGTAACCCGGACATCACTTGGGAGACTTCAAATAACTTCAACGTAGGTGTTGACTTCAGCTTCAAGCAGGGTCTCGTAAGCGGTACTATCGAATACTTCAACCGCCAGACTTCAGACATGCTTTACAACAAGCCGGTTTCTCCTTCAAACGGTTATTCTTCAATACCTATGAACGTAGGTTCTATGCGTAACAACGGTGTCGAAATCGAGCTTAACGTCCGTCCTGTCAAGACACAGAATGTTACTTGGGATATCAATGCCAACCTCACTACCGTGACCAATAAGGTGCTTAAACTTCACCCCGATCTGAAAGGCCAGCTCCTCAGCGGCAACCGTATCTATCGTGAAGGCGAGTCAATGTATCAGCTTTATCTCGTAGATTACGCAGGTGTCGATCCCGCTACAGGTCTTGCTCTCTACTGGGATGCCGATCCTCTCCTGGATGACGAGGGCAATAACGTGAAGGATAAATATGGTGAGAATGCCCGTACTGCGGAGTACCTCTCTACTGATGCCGCTCACGCTTACAGCAACAACCGTAAATCTACCGGCAACCTCATGCCTAAGGCATACGGTGGTTTCGGCACAAGCCTCTCTTTCTTCGGTGTTGATCTCAGCCTCGCTTTCGCTTATCAGTTCGGTGGCAAGATCTGGGACTACACTTATCAGGACCTTATGCACAACGGCGGTACAAACAACCTCGGTCAGAACTGGCATTCAGACATCTATAAAGCCTGGACTCCCGAAAACCGTTATACCAACGTTCCCCGTCTCGACGGTGAGGATTCTTATACAAACTACAGCTCTACCCGCTGGCTCACTTCAAGCAACTACCTCTCACTCCAGAACATAACCATCGGCTACAACTTCCCGACCAATCTCGTGAACAAGCTCGGCCTCACAGGTCTCCGCATCTATGGCGCAGCCGAGAACGTATTCCTCCTTTCCGCACGTAAAGGTATGGATCCCCGTCAGGGTTATGTATCCTCTGAAGGTGCCACTTATAAAGGCTCTCGTTGCATCTCAGGCGGTCTGAGAATTGAATTCTAACCTTTCTCCTAATTTAAAATCATAGAATCTACAATGAAAAGAAATTTCATATATTTCGCCACCTCAGCTGTTCTGGCATCAACGGCACTCGTTGCCTGCAACGACCTGGATACTAAGCCTGACAACTATTGGGTGACAACCGACCAGAAAACAGAAGCTATCGCGGCTAATCCTGATCTCGCAAAAGCCGGCGTGGTGGGTATTTCCTCAACCTATAATCAATATAATGCTGTCTACAGCAATCACATCGATTTCGGTTGGCCTTCCGTGTTACTTTGCATGGAAAGCATCGGTCCTGACTTTGTCGGCCTCAACACGGGTTACAACTGGTTCTCATCTCTTGGCTCATACAATCTCGGTAGCAACAATAACTACATGAATAACTTGAGTTGGTATTATTGCTACAAGATTGTCAACTCTGCCAACTCTGTCATCTCTAACGTAGGCGACGCCGCTACCGACGATCTGAAACTTTATGCAGCACAAGGATATGCAAACCGTGCTTACGCTTACTTCAATCTTGTGCAGTTGTTCCAGTACACCTACAAAGGTCACGAGTCTTTGCCTGCCGTGCCTATCCTGACTCCTGAAAATGCCGACCAGGCTGCTACAGATGGTTGCCCGCGTTCTTCAGTTCAGGAGGTATACGACCAGATTCTTTCTGACATCAACACAGCCATCACTTACCTCTCCGAATGTGGCCTGGAGGTAGATAAGATTGCCGATACAGGTGCAAAACGTTTCGTTTCACTCGGCACCGCCTACGGTCTGCGTGCCCGTGTCAACCTCGTTATGAACAACTGGCAGGCTGCTGCCGATGACGCAGCCAAAGCAATCCAGTTCTCCGGCGCTACCCCCTACTCTATCGCCGAGGCTTCTCAACCTGCCTTCAACACCTCTGCCGACCATAACTGGATGTGGTGTGTATACATTGAAGAAACTGACCGTGTAGTTACTTCCGGTATCGTAAACTGGGCTTCTCACATGGGTTCTCTCAACTATGGCTACGCTTCTGTAGGTGCATGGCGCTATATCAACAAAGCTCTTTACAATACCATCAACGATACCGACTGCCGTAAGGGATGGTGGCTTGACGAGAATTGCGAAAGCCCCAACCTCAATGCAAACCAGGCTGCTGTGATTGCCGCTTATCAGGCTCCTGCGTATACTCAGGTGAAGTTCGCACCCTACAACAATGTGCTTCAGACTTCTACCAACGCCACCGACGTCATCCTTATGCGTGTCGAGGAGATGTATCTTATCCAGGCAGAGGCTACAGCTATGGCCGGTAATGCAGCTGAGGGTAAGAGCCTTCTTGAAAACTTCGTGAAAACTTACCGTGATCCCGCTTATACATGTACTGCCACTTCTGCCGATGAGGTGCAGGAAGCTGTATGGATGCAGCGTCGTATCGAGCTCTGGGGTGAGGGTCATTCCTACTACGATCTTCTCCGTCTTAACAAAGGTCTTGACCGCCGTGGCGGTGGCTGGGACACCTCTTGGGTTTACAATGTGCCGGCTCCTCTCAAGCCTTTCCTTATCCCCAACAATGAGATGAACTCTAATAAGGCTATCGGTGAAAACAACGAGTCTTGGAGTAAACCAAATGCAGTGGATGACTTCTGATAATTGCCCGAATCATTTTATAATAAGATTACAATATGAAACTAAATACCTTTAAATCAACACTTCTTATCCTCTCGGGCCTCGCTCTCGGCGCCTGTTCGGAAGGACAGTATTGGGATGAGCCGTCAAATCCCGGAAAGGTCTTCGCTTTCGAGAAACCCGCTGAGACAATCTCTATTCCGGCAAATGATGACTTCCCGTCAACCATCGATGTTGTCGTTTCACGAAATTCAAACGAAGGAGAGGCAACGGTGCCCGTCACTTTCACATCATCCGACGACCTGATCACGGGTCCGGCTTCCGTGACCTTCGCAAACGGCAGCTATACCGCTACCTATACTATTTCGCTCGCTGACGGTCTGTTCGCCGGTGTCAACTACACTGCAAGCATTGATCTGGCTCAACCCGAAGATGCCAAACTTCAAGTAAAACCGGAAAACCTCAGCTATACGCTGAAAATTTCCAAGGTTCTGGTTCTCGACTGGCAACCTGCCGGCACGGCAGCTGCTATGTCTGACTGGGGTCAGACTACCGCACCGGTTGACATCACTATGGAAGTAGCTACCAACTACCCGAGCACTGAAGTGCGTATCTGTAGAATGATCAATCCTTACAAGACTCTTAATCCGGCTTACACTCCCGATGATGCAAATCTCGAATTCTTCATCGACAACGACGGCAACGCCGCCGGTATGGCTGCTGCTTGGCAGTATATGGGTCAGAATGACGATGAAGAGGGTTATTACTTCTTCGGCTGCCCCGCAAACTACGGATGTAGCTTTACAAATGAAGGCAATATTTACACTATGGATGGTATCGTTGCTACAGGAGCCACACTTACAGGTACTCCCTCACCCGGATGGTATGAAACTATCACATTTAAATGGGACGCTCCTGTAAAAGAGTGAGCATTATAGCTGAATTCCGTAAATAATAAAGGAGTCGATAACAGTGTTATCGACTCCTTTATTATTTATTCCAAAGTGAGTGTTGAAATTCAATTAACCCTCAGGCGCGTGGATTGTTATGCGTGTTTCCGATTGACCAAAAGACAGTGGAATGAGTTTTTGTAACACCGTTAGTGGATTATGGAACATAATTTTCTAATCCGACACAGTTATTATATTTTTTTTGGACAGAGTTTATAGAAATGGTTAATCACCGGTTTAATATCACAACCAACGCTATAGTATCAAGAATATGAATACTCTTAAGAATAATTTGGTAATTTGATACTTTATTTATAATTTTGCAAGCAGTTTTAAGTATATTTAAATTTATCAGTGGTAAATTTCTACCTATTCAATTAAATTCAATAAACTCTTATTTCTATGTTGCACGTAAAAAAATTAAATTGGGCCTGGCTTATTGTGTTTATAATCATGCTCGGGGCCAGCATTGTCGGATGTCTTGTCACACCCAAGGAGGGGATATTCGATCTTACCAACACCCATCTCTTCGCCAATATAGCCTGGATGATCACCGCCACGATTTTCGTGCTGATGATGACTCCGGGCCTCTCTTTTTTTTATGGAGGCATGGTGCGTGTCAAAAATGTTATATCCACAATGCTCCAGAGTTTTATCGTTATGGGTGTGGTAAGTGTGATTTGGGTCATCTTCGGTTTTTCTCTCGCTTTCGGTGATGATGTAGCTCATATTTTCGGCAATCCCGCCACTTTCTTTATGTTTGACAACGTCGGGGTCAGCAACGTCACCGATGCCGAACATGAATGGACGCAGATTGGCTTGGCCACCACTACTATTCCTTTGGCACTCTTCGCTCTGTTTCAGATGAAATTCGCCATCATCACACCCTCCCTTATCACTGGATCCTTTGCCGAAAGAGTGCATTTTGCCGGCTATCTTTTGTTTATGGTGCTTTGGACTGTCATAGTATATTGTCCTCTTGCGCATTGCACCTGGCATCCCGAGGGGCTCTTCGGAATGATGCATGTGCATGACTATGCAGGCGGTATTGTGGTACACGCGGCCTCCGGTATCGCTGCACTCGCAGGCGCCTTATTTCTTGGCAAACGTACCGAGAGACATCAGTCGCGTCCGGCCAATGTGCCCTTCGTACTCCTTGGCGCGGCATTACTTTGGCTCGGATGGTTCGGATTCAACGGGGGTTCGTCACTTGCTGCCGACGGTATTGCTATCTCCGCATTCCTTAATACCAATACTGCCGCCGCCACTGCCATGATCGTATGGATTGCTATGGATGGACTGCGTGGCCACAAACCCTCGGCTATGGGCGCCGCTATTGGTGCCGTGGTTGGCTTGGTTGCCATTACCCCCATGGCAGGATGGGTAAGCGTAGGCCAAAGTGTATGTATAGCTTTCATCATCACTATCTGTTGTAATCTGGCATGTTCCTGGAAAGGCTACGGTCACATGCTCGACGATGCGCTTGACGTCTTCCCCACTCACGGTCTTGGAGGAATCATAGGTACTATCCTTACCGGAATATTCGCATACGACTTCTTTCTCTCACAAGATGCCGACATGATTTCACGTAATGAATTTTTCTGGAACCATATCCTGGTGCTCCTTATCGTATTCGCTTACACCTTCATTATGAGTTATGTTTTATACTGGCTTACAGATAAGATTATTCCCATGCGTGTGAGCCGAAAGAATGAAGAAATCGGCCTTGATCGTTCTCAACATGATGAAGTTTATGGGGGAGAAACAGGACTTGCCGAAGATTCGATGAGTCTTGAAGATTGGTACCGTAAAATGGAATAAACACGTTAAAATATAGAATAAACCCATTAAAGAAAGAGTCCGGCCTCCCGCCGGGCTCTTTTTAATGTCAGAACTTATTACATTCTTATACACTTTGCCATGTAATTTATAATGATTTTATAATACTTTCTGTAATGTTCAAGTAAATTGTTGGATTTATTATTAATTGGTGTATATAAATCATGATATTTTGACAAATTGCTATTTATTAAACACGAATTCCCCCAATGATTTATCTATTCACAAAATTTATGTACAAGAAATTAGGATAAACCCTAATTTAACTTATTTTAATATTTAGTTAACAGTTTTTAATATATTCATTCATATTTAATTTCTTAAAAGTTCTTAAATTTGCCTCCGAATCTATAAATAACTTGGTGAATGTTGCTTCTTTCTGGTGATTTCCGATTGGTAACAGCTTAGGATATTAGGCTATCTGACAGCAAATTAAATTAGAAATCTCTAAAAATTATCTTCAAATTAGTTACCCGGCTTTTTAACGATTCATAAGAAACTGATTAAACAATTCCTGTATGATTTTCAATAATTTTTTGAAAATCACTCTATGTTTTTTAGCAATGATATAGGATGTTTAATCTGTTTCCCGGTTTGATAAACAATATAAATAAATAGGTGGAAAAATGATGTGACAAATTCTCGGGCTCCTTATAAATCGTCATTTACAACTGAGTGGAAACAGTTGAAGGTGGAAAACGGCTGAGTGGAAACAGCTGATGTAAATGTGATTTATAAGGCCCATCGTGATCAAAAACGATTTTCATAGGTTTAATTTTTTGTAATAGTATGAGAAAACTGTTTCTAATTCTCATGACTGTGCTCGGAGTAGCCATAGGTGCTTTAGCACAAGGGCGCACTATAAACGGCATAGTCCTTTCGGGCGATGACAACGAACCTGTTGTCGGAGCCACTGTAATGGTGACAGGCACGAACATCGGCACATCTACTGATGTGGACGGTAAGTTCAGGATCACAAATGTGCCTGAATCTGCGAAAACCTTGAGAGTAAGCTATGTCGGCATGACCTCTCAGGAAGTTCCCATCACTAAAGGAGAAATCAAGATTATCCTCGGTCTCAGCTCCGACGTGCTTGACGAAGTGGTTGTCACCGCCCTCGGTATCTCCAGAAGTGAGAAATCTCTCGGTTACGCCGCTACTCAGGTGGATGCCACCGAAATCGAGCGTGCCCGCACAACCAACGTCATGGAAGCCCTTCAGGGTAAAGTAGCCGGCCTTCAGATCCAGACTACTTCTTCCGACCCCGGTATGGCCAATAACGTCTCTATCCGTGGTCTCGGTTCTATCAACGGTTCTAACGAACCCCTCTATGTAGTGGACGGTGTGCCCATCGCCAACTCCACTTTCAATGCTCAAGGCCATGCCATCGCAGCCGGTGGTGTCAACAATATCTCACCCGATGATATCGCTTCTCTTACCGTCCTGAAAGGCGCGGCAGCTACCGCCCTCTATGGTAGCCGTGCAGCTAACGGCGTGATAATCATCACTACAAAATCCGGTAAGGGAGGGGGCGGCAAAAACTACTCCGTCACTTACAGCGGCACAGTAGAGGCTAATCGCGTGAGCCTGCTCCCCGAAATGCAGAACAAATGGGGACAAGGTTGGAACGGTGGCCAGACATTTATTGAGAACGGTTCTTGGGGTCCCGCACTCGACGGAAGCACCCAGGTATACGGTCCTATCTGGAACAACTCTCAGCTCATCCACGAATACTCGGCTAAGAAAAATAATGTACGCGATTTCTACGACACGGGCGTGTCACAGACCCATAATGTAGCAATCAGCGGCACAAGCGCCGACCAGAAACTCACTTATTACACTTCTTATTCTTACACGGCTAACAATGGTGTGATGCCTACTGACGCTGACTCTTACAAGCGTAACACCATAGCTTTCCGTGGTTCTTTCCAGCCGGAGAAATGGTTTAAGATTTCCACAGCCATGAGCTTCGCCAACTGGAAGACAAAGACTGTAGGTTCTTATCAGGGTACATCTCCTATCGACGGTGTGCTCGAGATACCTCGAGACGTATCTATCGTCGATATGAAGAATCTCAACAGCGCTTTCAATACTCCTGAAGCCTACTTCACTCCTTACGGTATCACCAACCCTTATTGGGCTATCGCTAACAACAAGAACGAACTCAACGGTAAGCAGACTTTCGGTAAACTCCAGGCCGACATCTTCCCTATCGACGGACTTACCCTTACTTACCGCTTCGGTTTCGACTACTCTGACTATGATCAGAAACAGGGTTATCCTCAGATCGATCTCGACGATGCCCTCATCAATGAGGATTATGGTTACGCTCCCAGCAACATGAACCAGGCCGGTTATGTCTATGCTTACTATAGCCGCCGCTACGAGCTTAACAATGACTTCCTCGCCAACTATAACAAGAACTTCTTTGACGAGCGTCTTGACCTCGGTGCAACTGTCGGCTTCAACATCAATGAGCGTTCCTCAACATATATGAACGGTGAAACCGACGATCTCGCAATCAATACCGGCTTCTGGCACCTCAGCAACGGTGCTACCCGCACAACCCTCGGTGAAGGCCAGAGCAAACGTCGCCTTATCGGTCTCTTCGGAGATATCTCTCTGGGCTGGGATAACTTCCTCTACCTTGACCTCACCGCTCGTAACGACTGGTCGTCTACTCTTCCGAAGGGTAACAATTCATTCTTCTATCCCGGTGTGACTTTCAGCGGTATCTTCACCAAGTTCATCCCCACAAATGATATCCTCACTTTCGGTAAGGTTCGTTTGGCTTACGGTAAGACCGGTAACGATGCTTCTCCTTATTACACTGCCACAAACTATCTCCAGGCTTATACCAACGGTTACTACGGCAGCTACATCATCAAGTTCCCGTTCAACGCCGCCAATGCTTTCATGGCTTCCGCAACTGCAGGAACCAACACTCTCCGTCCTGAGATGACTTCTGAGTTTGAGGTTGGTGCCAACCTTAAATTCTTCAACGGAAGAATCGACCTCGACGCTTCTTATTACAACCGTATTTCTTCCGACCAGATCTTCACTCTTCCCGTGGATCCCTCTACCGGTTTCAGCAGCCAGGTGATCAACTTCGGTAAGGTGCGTAACCGTGGTATCGAGCTTATGCTCAACACAGTGCCCGTACAGACCCCGAATTTCACATGGGAACTCGGTCTTAACTTCTCCAAGAACTACAACAAGGTGCTTTCACTTCCCGAAAGCCTCGAAGGTGGAAAGGTATCTATCTATAACTTCTCTGCCGGCAACGATGCAGTTTACATGTATGCAGAGCAGGGCAAGGCTATCGGCCAATACTATACTTATCTCCCGCAATACGTGACTGACCAGAGCAGCCCTTACTACGGCTCTCCTATCGTTGATGCCAACGGTCAGCCTATCTTGAGCGATGAAATCGAAGCTACCGGCTACTCTATGAACCACCAGTGGACCGGCGGTCTGACAACAGCCTTTACCTTCTATGGCGTGACTCTCAGCGCTGCCTTCGACCTCCGTTACGGCGGCAAGATGTTCTCACGTACTAAAAACCTCATGCAGTTCACCGGTAACGGTATCGTGACTGAAGAAAACGAACGTCGTCCGTTTATCATTCCCAACTCTGTTGTGAAAAATTCTGACGGCTCTTACAGCGAGAACACTACTCCTATTTATGTAGCAAACAGCAGCTTCCAGAACTATTTCAACAACTATGGCTGGGGCCACGGCGGTATGGCTTATCTTACTGACCGTACCTACTGCAAGCTCCGCAACATCTCACTCAGCTGGAGCCTTCCCAAGAAGTGGATGAACGCTATCTATATGAACGAGATCGTTCTCACTGCTTACTGCAACAATCCATTCATCTGGACTGCGAAAGAGAACAGATATGTTGACCCCGAGTCGACTACTTCTGTAGGTTCCGGCGATATTGCATACGGTTTCGGTGAGCTCTACACCAACCCCTCTTGCCGCACATTCGGTTTCAACCTCAAAGTAACTTTCTAAAGACACATCTGAAATGAAAAAAATATTATTGACAGGAGTCGTAGCATTGTCGCTCTCTATGGGTGCCTGCGACAGCTACCTTGACATAAACGAAAGCCCCAACTCTCCGGCTGCCGGCAATCTCTCTCCTGACCTCATCTTCCCGGGAGCGGAAATGGCTTTCGCCAATAGCTACAGCGACTACTTCCGTATCACCGGCGGATATTTCGCTCAGCATTACTCTCAGTTCTTCGGCACCTCAAACTACATGGACTACAGCCAGTTCATGCAGAGTGCAGTGCGTTCAAGCGGTACATTCTCAAATCTCTCAACCCGCACACTCCAGAACCTCTCTACAGTGATTGCAATGGCTAAGGAGAGTGAAAGCTACGGTACTGTGCTCGCCGCCACCGTAATACGTGCCGCTACCTATCAGGCTTTCATCGACTGCTATGGTGAGATTCCTTATAGCGAGGCTCTTGACATCAACAACATCTCACCGAAATATGACGACGGTAAGGATGTGTATGCAGGAATCATCGCCGAACTTGACGAGGCCCTTGCGAATGTCAACGGTCTGGAAAGTGTCTGCACAAACTTCCTTCTCCCCGGCTCTCGTGCTTCTGAATGGGTGAAGGTGGCAAATGCTATCAAGCTCCGTATCCTCATGCGTGAAAGCAATGCTGTTAATGTACAGTCGGAGTTGGCCGCTCTTGTAGCAGAGAATAATTTCCCCTCGGGTGACGTAGCATGGACAGGTTGCTGGAAAAACGAAAGCGGTCAGGCCAATCCTTACTATCAGGAGGAATTTGCCACCTATTTCGGTTCTACTCAGCAGAACGTTATCCTCAACATAGCACTGCTCGCTACCATGAATGCCGGTGATGACGCTCGTCTTCAGGCCTTCTTTAATCCCAATATCGAGAAATCTGAATATACCGGTGGTGTATCAGGAACCAATTTCTCAACCACATCTTCCTATAAGGCAAATTACTGGTGTCGTCCTAACATGGACTATGATTCTCCCGTATATCTGATCACCCGTTCTGAGATTGAATTCTTCCTCGCTGAATATGAGGCTCGCTATGGTTCTGCAGCTGCTGCTGAAGATCATTACAAAGCCGCTATCGAGGCATCATTCGAGTCTGCCGGCGTGACAGGTTGTGAGACCGTGCTTGAAGCATATCCTTGGGATGCATCCAACTGGGCGAAATGCATCGGTATTCAGAAATGGGTCGCTCTCTCAGGCACCAACAACTTCGAGGCATGGTGTGAGCTCCGCCGTCTTAAATATCCTGCTTTCGGCAGCGTAACAGGCGAGCAGATCTATAACGTCCTCACAGATGCTTACGATCCGGGCATTCTCGAACCGGGCACACTCTATACACCAATTCAGGTGAACGGTACTCTCGGCAGCAATAAAGTGCTTCAGCGCTGGCCTTATCCGGAGTCTTCTGCAAACCGCAACAGCAATG
>CAZPHL010000036.1:0-23335 GCA_964586465.1 uncultured Sangeribacter sp. | reverse complement strand
ACAAAACTACGCTTTCAAGGAAAACTGGAAGAGTACGGCAGGCTATAGCCGCGCTTAAAATCTGATCTGATTTCAGAACAGTTGCATACCGTCGGGAAATTGACGGATGGCAACTCCATATTTATTATTCACATATTATCCTCGATTTTATGAACAATCAACGATTGCTCACAGGACTGCTCAGCGCGGTTTTGTTGAGCGCAGGGGTGTGTGCTTTCGGTCAGAATCTATCAGTAATAACCCTTGAACAGTTATTTGAGAGTGCTGAAAGGAACAGTACGCAATTACGCCCCTCTTTTTCCGCTGAGGATGAAGCCAATCAAGAAATAAGAGTAGCTCGTGCCGGCCGGTTGCCCGACATCAATGCCTCCCTTTCATTCAGCTATTTAGGCGATGGCTTTACTACTAAACGGAATTTCTCCGATTATCAGAAAGCCCCGATACCACATTACGGCAACACCTTTTCGTTCAGTGTGAACCAGCCAGTCTATACCGGTGGGGCCATCACCTCAGGCATACAACTTGCCGAACTCAAGCTGACCGCATCCAGATATGCCACAGAACTGCAACGCGACAACGTTCGCTTCCAGCTTACCGGCTTTTACCTTGATATTTACAAGTATACCAATTTACGAGTTGTGGTGGAGAATAACATCTCACAAGCCAAGAAAGTGCTTGACGAGATGAGAGCCCGGTATGAACAGGGCGTGGCATTGCAGAACGACATAACCCGCTATGAACTGCTTGTGTCAAATCTCGAGTTGCAACTTGTGAAAATCAACAACACAATCGACATTCTCAATAACAATCTTGTCACTATCGCAGGATTGCCGAATGGTACTGTCATTGCACCCGATTCTGCAATTCTTGAAAAGTCGCTCCCATCACAAAGCGAGTCGTCATGGCAGACTGAGGCATCAGTCAATTCGCCCATACTGAAGCTGGCACAGTCAAAGGTTGACATATCGCGGAAATCGGAAGACCTGACTAAATCGGAGTGTCTTCCCAAAATAGGATTGCAAGCAGGGTGGAGTATCGACGGTCCTATTTTAGTGGAAGTGCCACCGATAAACCGCAATCTCAGTTATTGGTACGTCGGTGTTGGTGTAAGCTACAATATCTCATCACTATTTAAGACCAACAAATCTCTATCTCGGAGCCGTGCGGCAACTGTACACGCCAATGACGAACTTGCCGTGGCACGGGAGAATACAGAACTTTCCGTCAGGGCTGACTATATCCGCTATCTTGAGTCTTATGAGGAACTCAACACACAGCAGAAAAGTGTTGAACTTGCGGAGAGAAACTATAACACCGTTTTTACCCGCTATTCGGCAGACATGGCTCTCATAACTGATATGCTTGATGCGGCAAATTCAAAACTTGACGCAGAACAGCAGCTTGTCAATGCCCGTATCAACATAATCTATTATTATTACAAACTATTGTTTACATCAGGAAAAATATGAAACACCGTACAAAAAAGATACTGTCCTATATCATCACTCTCGCAGTCATAATAGCCGCCGGTATCTGGGTGGCTTCCAAGTTCATCCACTTCGGCAATGTGGAATTTACAGACAACGCGCAAGTACAGCGTCAGATTGTGCCTGTCAATAGCCGTGTGCAGGGTTACATCAAGGAAATTCGCTTCAAGGAATATGAACAGGTGAAAAAGGGTGATACCCTTGTTATTATTGATGATGCTGATATGCGCTTGCGTGTGGCACAGGCAAACGCAGATTATCAGAATGCCCTTGCCGGACGCACAGTTGCTGACCGCAGTGTCGGTGTAGCTTCCGCGAATGTGGCTGTGAGTGAGGCTTCAATCGCCGAGGCAAAGGTACTGATGGAAAATGCAGCCGTTGACCTTGAACGCTATCGCAAACTATTGGAAAAAGATGCCGTAACACGTCAGCAATATGATGGTGTGGAAACTGACTATAAGGCCAAGAAAGCCCGCTATGAGATGCTTGCGCGTCAACGCTCGGCAACAACTTCAGTAGTTGCCGAAACCCGGCAGCGCATCGCCCAGAATGATGCAGGAATTGAACTTGCGAAAGCATTGCTTGAAATTGCTGAACTGAATCTGTCATACACTGTAATAACAGCACCTTGCGACGGTTACGCCTCACGCAAGGAGATACAGATAGGCCAGCTTGTACAACCGGGTCAGACCCTTCTCGATATTGTAGATGACTCGGAGGTTTGGATCACCGCAAACTACAAGGAGACCCAGTTGGAGCATATTCATCCCGGAAGCGAGGTTGAAATCAAGGTTGATGCCATTCCTGACAAAAGTTTTACAGGTAAGGTCGTTTCATTATCCACAGCGACAGGAGCCGCCCTGTCTTTGCTGCCGCAGGACAATTCAGCGGGAAATTTTGTAAAGGTGCGTCAACGCATACCCGTTAGAATTGAATTGATAGATAACGCCGACCTCAACCTTCTGCGTGCCGGTATGAATGTGGAATGTGAGGTAAAATACTGATATGGGAGATTGGCACGGACCTCAGGGTCCATTCGATATACCTGACGTTCCGGACTATGTGCCGCGCAAGTTAAAGCCGTGGCTCTTTATCTTCTTTGTGCTGATAGTGCAGTTCTCAGGAGGCATCTATCTTGCCGCCGCCACCGATATGGTGGGCACCACCGCACTGATGCAGGAAGATATATTGATGGCCGGATATGCGTCGCTGGTCGGAATGTCCATAAATTTTGCCGTGATGTTCCGGTTGAAGTTCCGTTTCACCAACCGGATAGGACTGCTCGTGTGCGGAGCGGTGCTAATAGCGGCTAATTTCATTTGTGCTAATACGACTAATGTTCCTCTGCTCGTGGCTACTTGCTTTGTCGCGGGTTGGTTTCGTATGTGGGCAACATTTGTGTGCAATTCAACAATCCAGCTCTGGATCACACCGGTGCGTGATATGGCAATATTTTTCTGCTACGTCTATCTTGTCGTTGACGGAGTGATTCAGCTGAGCGGTATCGCATCCATTTACACTGCATTTTTCTCTCAATGGGAGTATATGCACTGGATTATGAGTGGCTTTCTTGTGTTGATGATGGTAATGGTTCTGATACTTGTCAAGTCCGTGAAAGGTCCCATGCAGATACCGCTGTTGGGTATCGACTGGATAGGTGCCTTATTATGGAGCGTCTTCATGTTGAGTTTCACATTTATATGTGTGTACGGAACCTTCTACGATTGGTGGGAAGCAGAGGAAATCGTCGGAGCGACAATCTTAGGCGTGGTCTGCCTTGTTATTAATCTCTGGCGGGCAACTTTCCTCCATCATCCCTACATATCTTTTCAGGCTTTGAAAAACCGCAATGTCATTCGGGCTACTTTGATATATCTGGTTTTCTTCACTCTTATGGCAACCGAACATGTGTTTGAACACAGTTATGCAGCTGTAATTCTCGGTTTTGACGAAACCAATCTTATCGACCTCAACTGGTATGTATTTGCCGGTATCGTCATCGGATGTGCTTTTACTTATTTCACTTTTGCCTTACATAAGTGGAGATACAAGACTATGGCTGCTATAGCATTTGCTTTTGCAGTCATATATCTCGGATGGTTCTATTTTATGATAGATTATGGCGTTGAAAAGGAAATGCTTTTCTTTCCGCTCTTCATTCGTGGCTTTGCATCAGTGATCATATCCATTGTGTTCCTGACCTCAATAGTTCAGAGCGGACTGCATTTCTTTGTATTCCCTCAGGCCTTGACAATCAACGGCTTCACGGGAGCGGTTATGGGTGCCACACTCGGTCCCGCTCTTATCGGAGAGTTTTTGCGTCATACAATGGCAAAAAATACTTCCCTCATCTCAGCGCGTCTGACAGACGTCAATAACGGCATCATCCATATTCCCCTCAGTGAAATGTACGGCATAGTCCAGCAACACGCACTTGTGGTCTCAATGAAAGAAATATATGGTTGGCTGCTTATTGCCGCGATCTTGTCATTAATCATAATTGCCCTGAGTTATGGACCGATACGTCCTTCCGCCATATTTCCCAAGTGGCGCACAATCCGTAAGATATTCCGAAAGGAAGCCCGACTGCAATTAAAAGAGCAATCACTCAATAACATTTATTAGTCAGTCATGCCCATGTTTGATTCCGGTCATGGGCATGGCTATATTACTGATAAGTGTTAATCTCACGATTTTTTTTAATTTTTAGCTTTCGTTCTGTCAAGAAGTATTTCGTGGAAGTGGTCTTTTGCCCATTGGATAAGGCTGTCGATGATTGGAAACAATGAGTGGGCGCGTTCAGTAAGCGCATACTCAACTCTTGGGGGTACTTCGGCATATACCTTTCTTTCCACAAGACCGTCTGATTCAAGGGTACGCAAAGTCAGCACAAGCATCTTCTGCGAAATGTCAGGTATCTCTGCGTAAAGGTCGCGGAAGCGTATCGAATCGTGTTTGTTGAGGGTATATAGAACTAACAGCGTCCACTTATCGCTTATGCGGTTGAGGATATTTCGGATTGGACAATCCGGGTCAAGTTCATCACGCACAAAGTTTCTTTCCATAGTAGTTACGGTATTGATATTCTGTATTTCTCTACAAAGGTAAGCAATTTTCTTTAAGTGTGCAATAGAAGATTTATCAGGCGTTAACAAATCTTAAAAAATTGGTATAATCGTTATTCAGACCAAGCTAAAAATCAATAATACTAACATTGAGGTGCATAATGGATGTGGTTATCAACGTACTTTCTGCGATGAACTAAACAGTTTGATTCGACTTTATTTAGGTGTAAATAATCCACTAATAAAACTCTAAAACGAAATAAAATGAGCAAGAAAGTAGCATTAATCGGCGCGAGTGGCTTTGTAGGCTCCGCCATACTGAATGAACTCCTCAACCGTGGCTATCAGGTTGAGGCGCTTGTACACAATCCGGACAAAATGAAAATCAAGAATCCGGCACTCTCGGTAAAGAAGGTAGATGTTGCCGATGAAAAAGCACTCGAAAATGATCTACGCGGTTATGAGGATGTGATAAGCGCCTACAATCCCGGATGGGCCAACCCTAATATCTATGAAGAGACCCTTACTAACTACCCCAAGATTGTCGAAGCGGCAAAGAAGGCTGGAGTCAAACGATTGCTTATCGTAGGCGGTGCGGGCACTCTCTTCGTGAAGCCCGGCGTACGCCTCATTGACACCGGCACACTCCCCGAAGCATGGGTTCCCGGGGTGAAGTCGCTCGGAGAGTTCTATCTCAACACCCTGATGAAAGAAAACGATATAGATTGGGTATTCTTCTCGCCCGCGGGAAATCTGGGCGACATGGGTGCCAAAGGTCCCGGCAAGCGTACAGGCGTCTATCGTCTCGGCAAAGACGACATGATTTTCGATAAGGATGGCAACAGCTTCATTTCAGTTGAAGACTATGCTAAGGCAATGGTCGACGAACTTGCTGAGCCGGCACATCATAAAGAACGTTTCACTATCGGATATTAAATATAAGAAAACTATGGACGAGAAACTATTAGAGGTATTCCACAAAAACAAAGAGGTGGCTTTTGCAACTGCTGTTGACGGCAAGCCTCACGTGCGTATCTTTCAGATTATGAAAATAGATGCTGACAACAATTCAATCTACTTTGCCACATCCCCCCATAAAGAAGTGTATGCACAATTGAAGCAGAATCAGAATGTGGCAATTCTTGACTTGAAAGGTGCTGAGTTTGCTCGCATAAATGGTACGATAGATTTTGATGTACCCGATGAGGTGCAACGTGAGATATTCGCTTCAAATCCGGTTCTTCCACATCTTTATAAGACGTATCGAGACCTTGTATATCTGCGTCTGCCGGCCGAATCAGCCGACTATTTCGACCTGCGCACCACTCCTCCCACGCTCATCCATTATGACTTCTGAAAAAGAAAAACTTGATATGCTGCTCAGAGCTCTCCTTCGGGAGCGCCCTGAGTATGCTCGTATCCGGATTCCTGAGACCATTACTGACAAGCGTAATCTGCTTCGCTCGCTAATGAATGTGCGCATGCCTTCACCGTTGTCGGAAGAGTTGGTGAAAATTCAGGACGAGGAGCTTTCAGAGCAGAAACGAGAAAAGGGAGTGGTGTCGCTTGGATCCATCCCTGCGTCACCGGTCTGTCCAAGACTCAGGTTATGGCAGGGAGACATCACGCGTCTTAAAGTGGATGCTATTGTCAACGCAGCTAATTCGCAGATGCTCGGATGTTTCATTCCCATGCACAAGTGTATCGACAACGCAATTCACTCGTCGGCCGGAATGCAACTGAGAGACGAATGTGCTTCAATAATGCACGCACAAGGACATGAGGAACCAACCGGCAAAGCCAAGATCACCCACGGATATAATCTTCCGGCTAAATGGGTTCTCCATACTGTCGGTCCAATAGTATATGGTGACTACCCGACAGCCGAAGATTGCAGGCTGCTTGCCGACTGTTACCGTAACTGTCTTAAACTTGCAGATGAAAAGAAACTGATGTCAGTGGCATTCTGCTGCATTTCCACCGGTGAATTTCACTTCCCGCAAGACAAGGCGGCTGAAATAGCCGTAGCGACTGTGCGTGAATATCTTGACAGCAATTCCGACTCAACTTTAGATGCCGTAGTGTTCAATGTATTCAAAGACAGTGATTATTATTTATATAAGGATTTGTTAGGCTATGAATAGTTTTAACGAAAAAATAAAGATTGCTCGTGAAAAGATCAATGAGGCCGACGCCGTGGTTATAGGTGCCGGTGCCGGTCTGTCGGCGGCCGCCGGGCTTGATTACTCAGGACCGAAATTCAAAAAAGAATTTGCCGACTATATCGAGCGTTATCACTTCCCCGACCTCTATTCATCAAGTTTCTATGATTTCCCAACTGAGGAAGAACGTTGGGCGCGTTGGGCACGCCATATTGATTATGCCCGTTTTCGTCCGGAGGCATTCCCGCTTTACCGCGAATTGCTTGAGTTGGTAGTTGACCGTAACTACTTTGTGATTACAACAAATGTCGATGCCCAGTTCAGAAAAGCAGGCTTCGACCCGTCGAAAATCTTTGAGGTTCAAGGCGACTATGGTCTTATGCAATGTGCCACCGGTTGTCATCCTAAAGTATATTCCGATAAAGAGACTGTTGACGAAATCATCAAGCACTCCCATGATTTGACCGTAGATCCGCAATATGTTCCGGTGTGCCCGGTGTGCGGAGGCAACATGGATGTCCATGTGCGTAAAAATCAGTTTTTTGTTCAGGATGAACATTGGGCTAAAGCAGCTGAAAATTACGAAAATTTCATGACACGATATGCTGAGAAGGGGAAAGTAGTATTGCTTGAGCTTGGAATAGGTTTTAATACCCCGGCGATTATCCGTTACCCTTTTGAACAGATCACTTATCGTAATCCGGAAGCAACTCTTATCCGTCTCAACTCAGAGTATCCTCACGGGCCGCGTGAAACAGCAGCCCGCACCATTTCATTTACAGAGAATATGGCAATCGTGATTTCTGCTTTAATATGATAAGATTATAATATAAACAGACAAATATGAAAGACTTAAAAGAAGCGGCCTTAGCCTATCATCAATTTCCCCAACCCGGGAAAGTGGAAGTTTTGCCAAGTAAACCTTATTCAACCCCTGAGGATTTGTCACTTGCATATTCACCGGGAGTAGCATACCCTTGTCTGGCAATCAAGGACAATGCGGTTAAGTCATTTGACTATACTAACCGAGGAAATCTCGTGGCGGTAATCTCAAATGGTACGGCAGTGCTTGGTTTGGGAAATATTGGAGCAGAGGCTTCAAAACCGGTTATGGAAGGCAAGGCTTTTCTTTTCAAAATATTTGCCGGTATCAATGCTTACGATTTAGAAATTGACCAAACAGATGTTGATAAATTCGTTGATGCAGTTGCATGGCTTGCACCTACATTCGGAGGAATCAATCTTGAAGACATTAAGGCTCCGGAATGCTTTGAGATAGAAGAAAAATTACGTCAACGCTGCAATATACCTGTAATGCACGATGACCAGCATGGGACAGCCATTATTTCAGCGGCAGGTCTGATAAATGCCCTCGAGATTCAAGGCAAGAAGATAGATGAGATTATACTGGTGGTGAATGGCGCCGGTGCAGCTGCTATGGCTTGCACTAAGCTTTACATTTCTATGGGTGTGAAGAAAGAGAATGTGGTAATGTGTGATAGCAAAGGCGTAATCAGTAAGTCACGTAAAGACCTAAATAAGTATAAAGAGTATTTTGCAACTGAACGCACCGACATCTTGACATTGGCTGATGCTATGAAAGATGCAGATGTCTTTCTTGGTCTTTCGGTAGCCGATGTAATCACTCCCGATATGCTTCTCTCGATGGCGCCACGTCCGATAGTGTTTGCTTTGGCTAATCCCAATCCCGAGATTGCCTATGATACGGCGAAGGCTACCCGTAAAGACCTCATATTCGCTACCGGACGGTCGGACTATCCCAACCAAATAAACAATGTGCTCGGTTTCCCCTATATATTTCGTGGAGCCCTTGATTGCCGTGCTACAACTATAAATGAGGAAATGAAGATTGCAGCTGCACAAGCTATTGCCCAACTTGCTCATTTACCCGTTCCTGCCAGTGTGTCAAAAACATATGGTGAGACTCTTGTTTTTGGACCGTATTACATTCTCCCTAAACCATTTGACCACCGTTTGCTCACACATGTTGCACCGGCAATCGTCAAAGCAGCTCAGGATTCGGGAGTTGCAAGACACCATATTGATGACTTAGAGACTTACGCAGAAAGTATGAAAGAAATCATCTGCAACAACGATGCAATCATGAAATATCTGGCCCACGCCAAAGAAACATGTGAATATCACCCGGAATAATATCTGACTATTAAGAGAAAAGATGGATTATATCATTGATCTGCTCCGAGAAAATCCAATCATACCGATTTTCTTAACATTAGGAGTGATGGTAGCGTTAAGCTGTGCAACTAAAATTATGGGCTATGACACCGGAGAGGCACTCGGATTATATGCCGGAGCCGAGACGGCTTTAGCCTCGTTGGGTGTCATCGGCGAGACCGTCAAAGGGCTTGATATTGTCGATACACAAAAAGAAGCCTTGTATAATATTACGATTAAAAGATATGAAAAAGAAGTTATTATTGGTAGCCATCATAGCAACTACGGCCTCATTGACAGTTGCGGCTAAAACTGACGGCCTGCGCTTTGACCCGTCAAAGTACACTACTCAGCAACTGACCATACCTGATGGTCAACAAGTGACCTACAAAGCCTATGAAGGTATATTTTACGTGAAAAATGTCGAAGACTCGACATATCAGACACTTAATATATATGTGCCTGACAAACTTGCCGACCTGCCTAATGTGCCGATACTGTTACGCACTTATGTAGGAGGCTACGCTGCGTCAACGGCCAAGACTCCTTCGTCTGCAGATGCCACAGGAAGAGCATTAAAAGAGGGATATATAGTTTGTATACCCGGCTCCAGAGGCAACAACTCGACAATAACACGTAACGGTAAAACCATCTATACCGGCATAGCTCCGAACGGTTTGCTCGACTTGAAAGCTGCCGTGCGCTATCTCCGATACAATGATGACCTTATTCCCGGCAGCTCTGAACTTATCTTCACAGACGGAACCAGTGCCGGAGGTGCTATGTCATCGTTGTTGGGAGCAACCGGCAATGCTCCGGAATATGAACCATATCTCAAAAAGATGGGAGCGGCTGATGTGAGAGATGATGTATATGCGGCAATATGCTATTGCCCGATTACCGATCTCAACCATGCAGATATGGAATATGAATGGCTCTATGGCTGCACAAATACCGGAGTCCGCAATCTGGATGCTGCGCAGATCAAAATATCTGATGAGCTTGCCGCACTATGCCCCGACTATATCAATTCGCTTGGATTGAAAGAAGCCGACGGAACCCCTCTCACTGCCGATAATTACAAAGATTACATCAAGAGTTTTCTGATGAAGTCGGCTCACCGTGCTTTGGAAGAAGGATGTGAAATAGCTGACACTATTGGATTTACGTTCTATCAGGATAAAAGGGGACCGATGGACGTTAACCCCGGCAACGGTCCGCGAGGAGGTATGAGACCAATGGGGGAGGATGGTCGTGGTGCACCATCTTTCGGCCCGGGTAATGCCCCTCGCTTCAACAAAACATCGGACTTTGTTACCGGACTTGATCTTGACAAATATCTTAGCTATGTGGCTATGGTCACTCCATTGAAGACTCCGCCTGCATTTGATCAGATGGGAGTGCTTATACCAACGCCTTCACCTGAAAACAAGGTTTTTGCCAATGAAAACGGAGAGGCTGCCAACTTTACTGAGTTTAGTCTTAAACATCGCCTTGACAATCCGTCAGCCAAATTGTCAAAAGAGATGGACAAGAGAGTTTATCTCATGAACCCGATGAATTTCATCGGTAATAATAACTCAACCGTCGCACACAATTGGTACATACGTCACGGGGCAAAAGACCGTGATACCTCATTCCTCGTACCGATCAATCTTGCCACTAAGCTGATGAACTCAGGTAAAAATGTTGATTTCTTTCTCCCTTGGAATCGACCGCATTCAGGAGATTACAATCTTGATGACTTATTCAAATGGATTGCAACCACGTTGAAATAAAGTGGATAAATGAGATATAATCAATTTCAAAAGCCGAAAAATGATATATAGATATAGTCATTTTCGGCTTTTCAATATGTATGCCAAATAAAGGCATGAGATACGTAATAAATATGTTTAGCGTTAAAATAGTAGTATATATCAAATTTGGGAGAATGTGTGAACCGCAATAATACCTTCTTCTAATTATATTTTTCAAAATAAAGAGATATGGTCAATACAAAAGAGATCTTTGGTAAGAGATACCTGATATTTCTATTAATCTTTCTCGGAATGTTGTCTGCTTTCGGTCCATTTGTCACCGACATGTATCTTCCTGTTCTGCCCGGAATGGCAAAAATTTTCAACTGCTCAGCATCAACAGCTCAATTAGGGTTGACAATGAGTCTCATCGGGCTTGCTGTCGGACAACTTTTTTTCGGTCCGTTGAGCGATAAGTACGGGCGGAAATCAGTGCTCATATCCTCCATGATACTTTTCATAGTTTCAACAATAGTCATTATATTTTCACCGACAATGCAGTGGTTTAACATTTGTCGTCTTTTTCAAGGCATAGGTGGTGCCGGAGGCATTGTCTTGTCACGTTCGATAGCTACAGACTATTATTCGGGACGAGAACTCGCCAAAATTCTGGCAATCATAGGAGCCATAAACGGTATCGCACCTGTGGTTTCGCCAGTGGCCGGTGGCCTTGTATCGACATTTACGGGTTGGCAAGGTATATTCTTGGTCCTTCTTGGCATTGGTGTGATTATTATTTTAATGAGCGTTGCATTCCGTGAATCTCATCCCACAGAAAAGAGATCCCGTGAAGGACTATTGAAAACTTTTGCATCATTCCTTCAACTTTTCAGACTGCCTTATTACGTAGTGTATGTGCTTATGTATGCTTTAGGCTGTGCCATCTTGTTTGCGTACATATCATCTGCTTCGTTTATCATTCAGAACCATTACGGCTATTCTCCTCTGGTGTTTTCCATTTGCTTTGCCATCAATTCAGTCTTCATAGGCATTGGATCCGGATTATCAGTGAAAATCCGACTCAGTCAGAAAGCTGCTATGGTAGGTGCAATATTGCTGTTAATTACATCTTTGATTCAGTTCGTTATTTGCAGTTTCTATGATAAATTCATCATCTACGAGGTTGCTACACTTCTGATACTAACCGGTGACGGTTATCTGTTCACAGCATCGACCACTCTTGCAATGTCTGAGGGCAGGGCCTACATCGGTAGTGCCTCGGCTATTTTCGGTGCGATGGGATTTCTTTTCGGTGGTGTTATTTCTCCAATTGTCGGCATTGGTGATATACTCCGTTCCACTATGACTGCAATGCTGGTATGCGCCGCTATAGTATTTATTCTTGCTGTGATAGTTGTGCGTCGGAAATAAAAATAATCAAAATAGTAGAATTGCATTTTTGAAATTCCCACCAATGACTTCGACAAGTTGGTGGTATTTTACCAAACTTTGTTTGGTGAACAATTATCAGTATCAGCGTTCGGCGATAAAAAATGGCCTGTTTCATGAAGTATGGAAAGAGCATAGGTTATATCTCCTCAGCTCCGTCATTTAACGGTTTCATCCCTGCAAAGGGAGGCGTGCCTGTGTGTTTTATGGAGCGATATTCATTTGGAGAGACACCGAGATGCTGACGTACATATCGGCAGAAAAACGAAAGAGATGAGAAGTTGAGTTGGACACTGATTTCCTTTACACTCTTTTTTGAATTTTTCAGTAGGTTGGCAATCTCATTGACGGTCTTTTCAGTGATCCATTCTATAGGCTTTTTCCCACTTGTACGCCTGATGACTGTTGATAAATATTTTGGGGTTTTATTAAGGTGTCCTACATACCATTTAACGCTGCGAGGAGTTGGATAGGTACTGTTCAGGAGATTAAAGAAGGCTTCCGAAAGAGTCTCCGGCGACTGCATAAAGTCACGAGCTTCAATCCCTTCAGTTGCAGTTCCAATCATGGCAGAAATTCGGTAAACCATCGCTTGAATGAGACAAAGGACATAGTCGTAGTAAAACAAAACACCACATGCCGGCAAGCGCTGGCAGAGATACCGGAAGTTGAATTTCTCATCAGTGTTAAACAGACAAGTTCGGGATATTGATAATCTTGAAGAAGCGGATGAAGTGCTGAAAAATAGTTTCCTTAATCTTGGTTCTTTTATCCGTAAAATAGGTATCAACGTGGAAGATATATTAAAGTAATTTTGCAGTGTTAAAATAAAGTAAAATATGTCAGATAAAGAATTTCTAAAATATGCAGCCGATGGCAACCTCATTGTTGCCGGTAGCGAGATTCATAAAACGATGCATTCAATAAGTCAGCGGGCATTGCGTCTCACTATTAACATCAACAGTGTGTATCATTCTCCGGAGGAATTACGTAACCTTATGTCGGAACTGATAGGTAAGCCTCTTGATGAGGGATTCGGTCTTTTTCCGCCGTTCAATACTGACTGCGGGCAGAATATCACTATTGGTCACAGCACCTTTATAAATATGGGTTGTTCATTTCAAGACTGGGGCGGTATCACAATAGGTGATAACTGTCTGATCGGACATAACTGTACGATTTGTACTGTAAATCATTCAAAAGACCCTGAACATCGTGGCGATATGACTTGCCATCCTGTAAAGATAGGAAATAAGGTATGGATAGGTGCTAATGTAACAATCCTTCCGGGAGTCAGCATTGGTGACGGAGCAATTATAGCAGCAGGGGCAGTAGTAACTAAAGATGTGGAACCAAAAACCATCGTTGGGGGTGTCCCGGCGAAACTGATAAAAAATATTTGAATATGAAATTTTGGATAATAACATTGCTTTTGCTCATGGCAATTTCTTTTACTATGTGTGCCTGCTCCCATGAAAAAGATTATCCCGAAATTAAGGAAGAACCTTCACCGCTGCCTGAACCGGATCCGGATCCTTCAACCGGTCAAGGTAAAGTCCTCGTGGCATATTTTTCATGCACCAACACTACAAAAAGAGTTGCTGAAGATATTGCAGATTTGACCGCCGGAACTCTGTTCCGCATAGAACCACAGGAGCCCTATACCTCAGCTGACCTTGACTACAATAGCGATTGTCGGGCTAACCGCGAACAGAATAATCCCTCAACACGTCCTGCCATTAAAGGAATGCCTGAGAACCTTAATGAATTTGATGTGGTTTTTCTTGGTTATCCTATATGGTGGGGAAAAGCTCCGCGAGTGATTTTTACTTTCTTGGAAAGCGGTGATTTTGAGGGGAAGACTATAGTCCCTTTCTGCACTTCTCATTCCAGTGGAATAGGCAGCAGTGATGTTGAGCTACACTCTGTTGTAGAAGATGTCGTCTGGAAACCGGGTAAAGGCTTTGGGAGCGATGTGTCTGAATCAGATATAGCGACATGGGTTAATGGATTGGGTATAGATTTTGAACAACAAGATAATATGGAGACTAATTATTCAAAATTTCCTCTATCAGAGGGTAACAACGGCAAAGCTCCTACAATCCGTCTAAGTAGTGGATATGATATGCCGATTGTAGGCCTTGGCACTTATAGCCTGACAGGAGACGTGTGCGTCAATTCAGTAAAGTCAGCGCTTGGTCTGGGTTTCCGTAAGATTGACACCGCCCACATGTATGGAAACGAAGTTGAAGTCGGTCGAGGTGTCAGGGAATCCGGTGTTCCGCGTGAGGAAATTTTCGTGGCAACAAAGATATATCCCAACCAATATTCTGACCCTGAAAGGGCAATTCAAGAGTGCATTGACAAGCTCAACATTGGATATGTCGATCTTATGCTTCTTCACCATCCCGGAACAAACGATGTCAAGGCATACAAGGCTATGGAAAAATTTGTCAAGGAGGGAAAGATCCGTTCACTTGGAGTATCTTGCTACTATATAAAGGAGATTGATGATTTCATCAAACAGGTTGACATTAAGCCGGTGCTCGTTCAAAATGAAGTGCATCCCTATTATCAGGATTTGGATGTAGTACCGCATATCCAATCTCTCGGCATTGCAGTCGAGGCATGGTATCCGCTCGGTGGCCGCGGTCATCAGAAAGAACTGCTCAGTGACCCTGTGCTGACTGAAATTGCTCAAAAACATGGGAAGTCAGTTGCACAGGTAATCCTGCGCTGGAATTTGCAACGAGGTGTCGTTGTCATCCCCGGATCAAGTAATCCTGCCCACATGGAAGAGAATATCTCCATCTTTGATTTCAATCTTTCTGATGAGGAGATGGCCCGTATCGAGGCCCTTAACCGCAATGAAAAACATGACTGGTATTAAGCAATGAGAATATTGGTTATAAACGGTAGTGCCCGCAAACAAATTTTTATATCGGTGTGAAGAAATCCGGGCTGCTTGGAGGATAATAATGTATCTTTTGCAGATTAACCAAATTCACAGAAAACATTATCTTATAGAAAATACAAACACAATATAAAAATGGAAGAACTCATATTGACTTCTGAATGGGATAAGACTTTTCCCAAAAGCGAAAAAGTGAACCACAGTAAGGTCACTTTTCCGAATCGTTATGGAATAACGCTGGCAGCAGACCTTTATGTACCTAAGGACGCCAAGCTACCTCTTCCTGCACTTGCAGTTTGCGGACCTTTCGGCGCGGTGAAAGAACAAGCCGCAGGTCTCTATGCTCAGGAAATGGCGGAGCGTGGTTTCGTCACGCTTGCTTTTGACCCTTCTTTTACGGGAGAGAGTGGGGGAGCACCGCGTTACATGACGTCGCCCGACATCAATACAGAAGATTTCAGCGCTGCAGTAGATTTCCTTGTGACAAATCCGATAGTTAATCCGGAAGCGGTAGGTATAATCGGCATTTGTGGTTGGGGAGGCCTTGCAATCAATGCGGCGGCCTCTGACCCGCGTATCAAAGCAACGGTTGCTTCAACTATGTATGATATGAGCCGCGTGAATGCTAACGGCTATTTCGACAGTGCCGATTCTTCGGAAGCACGCAATGAACTGCGCAAAAAACTCGCCCTACAGCGCACAGAAGATTTCCGCTCAGGTACTCCCAAACTTGGCGGAGGGGTGCCTGATGTATTGCCCGAGGATGCTCCCCAATTCTTCAAGGACTATCACGCATATTATAAGACCAAGCGTGGTTATCATCCACGCTCTCTTAACTCCAACGGAGGACGCAACGCCACATCTCCGATACCTTGGCTCAACTTCCCCTTGATGAGTCGTGCCGGTGAGATAGAGAATGCCGTAATGATAATCCATGGTGAGAAAGCCCATTCTTTCTACTTCGGTAGCGACGCATACAAAAAACTCAATGTGGTGCCAGGTAAGGAAAACAACAAGCTTTTTATGGTGATTCCCGGTGCAAGCCACACAGATCTCTATGACCGGAAAGATGTAATACCGTTCAATGCCCTAACTAAATTCTTTAATGAATATCTTAAATGAGTGGCTTTAATAGTATAGCCATAACCCGGTAAGGTTTGAGGCCCGTCTCATATTGTCGGCAGGATTTCGGTTATTACTGAAACTCCTGCCATTTTTGAATAAAGGAGGAGGTAAAAAGGTACAGGTGATTTGGTAAATTTGCGTCAAAGCCTTGGTAATTTCTGACCAAACTGTTAAGAATTAGACTATTGGTGCAGAATTACCAAGGCTTTGGCGTATGATTATTTTCGGGTAGACAACCTTGGTTATAATTTTGCAGTGTCAATAATTATCTTTTTTCGATAACAATTCAGACACCAAAATAATACACCATGATACTGAAAAGCATCCTTCCCCTCACCTTGGCTATGGCTACCGCATTAGGTGCAGCCGCCACAGAAAAACCTCTCATCCGAGTGTCGACAGACAATACAGAGATGGTAATGACAGTAGCCGACAACGGCAATCTTGTACACAACTATTATGGCAAGAAATTTAAGAATGCCCAGCCATATCAAACAAAGAAATATCGTGAGCAACCCGACAACGGTGCCGGATATGCTCCGCAGGCTTTCCCCGCATACGGTGGATATGTGATGATCTCACCGGCTCTGAAGCTTGTTCATTCTGACGGTTCTCACACCACACATCTTAAATATGTGTCACATTCGGTATCGAAACCGGAAGATGATGTGACACGCACTGAGATAATCCTCAACGATCCTCTCTATGACATCAATCTCACCATGACCTTCGATGCCTATGGTAAAGAGAATGTGATTACGCAGTCATCGTCATTGACCAACAATGAGAGTGGCAAACTTGTCGTTGAAAATCTCGCCTCCTCTTATCTGCCTCTCCATGCCGACTCTTATTTTCTGACCCATTTCCACGGTGTATGGGCTACAGAAATGCAGCTTGTAGAGGAGCAGCTTCAGCCGGGAATAAAGAGCGTAGAGTCAAAGCGAGGAGTTCAGGCTACTCAGACTGCTAATCCTGCCTTTCTTCTTTCTCTTAACGGAACAGCCCGTGAAGATGACGGAGAAGTCTATGGTGGTGCACTCGCATGGTCAGGAAATTACAAAGTGACATTCGAGCAGGACGAATGCGGACGCATGAATGTAGTGAGTGGAGTCAACGATTTTGCGTCTACTTACTACCTTGACAACGGGCAGACTCTGACCACTCCTAAAATGGTGTGGACATACAGCAATGAAGGTCGTGGACAGGTTTCTCGTAATCTTCACGATTGGATAAGAAATCATAATCTCACTCATGCCGATCAGGAGCGTCCTGTCGTGCTTAACAGCTGGGAGGGTGCCTATATGAATTTCGACGAGAAAACAATCACAGATATGATTGACGATGCAGCCAAAATCGGAGTGGAGATGTTCGTACTTGACGATGGATGGTTTGCAAATGGTGAATATGCTCGAAATACAGACCATTCCGGCCTTGGTGACTGGCAGGTGAACACAGAGAAACTTCCCCGCGGCATTGACTATCTTGCAAAGCACGCAGTAAAGAATGGACTTAAATTCGGAATATGGATTGAGCCGGAAATGGTAAATCCGAAAAGTCAGCTTGCGGAAACTCATCCTGATTGGATTGTCAAGAGTGGCGACCGTGAGAAACTTCAGATACGTCAGCAGTGGATTCTTGACCTTACAAATCCCGAAGTTCAGGATTTTATTGTAAAGACATTTGATGATGTACTTGGACTAAGCTCCGATATAAGCTATATAAAATGGGACGCAAACCGTTTTGTCACGGATTTTGGTTCAGAGTATCTCCCTTCTGACCGTCAGTCTCATTTCTGGATTGACTATACTAATGGTCTTTACTCAGTTTACGACCGTATCCGTGAAGCACATCCGGATGTTATGATTCAACTTTGCAGTTCAGGTGGTGCCCGGCTTGATATGGGCGCACTAAAATATCATGATGAATTCTGGACCAGCGATAATACCAACTCAATCGACCGTATCCGTATTCAGAACAGCACCAATCTTTTCTATCCTGCTATTGCAACTGCTTCTCATGTATCAACAAGTCCCAATCATCAGACCGGCATGATGGCTCCTCTTAAATTCCGTTTCGATGTGGCGATGTCAGGGCGTCTTGGTCTTGAATTACAACCGAAACATCTTAATGAAGAGGAATGGGCGTTTGCTCAGAAAGCGATTGAGTCTTACAAAAAGATCCGTCCCATCGTTCAATTTGGAGACCTTTACAGACTGAAAAATCCTGAAGATGGTAGTGGATGGGCTTCACATCAGTATGTGACAAAAGATGGTAAGGAAGCAGTGTTCTTCGCCTATAGCCTTAAATATCATGGACGTACCACATTCTTTCAGGCTCGACTTAAGGGACTTGACCCTGATAAGCAATACCGTGTAACTGAAATCAATAAAAAAGACCGGCCTTCATTCTATGGCGATGGACAGGTTTTCCCGGGAGATTATCTTATGAACGAAGGTATTTCACTCGGCATTGGTAACAATTTTGACAGTACCGTTCTCCATATTCAAGAAATATAATAGTCTAATATTAAACTAATAAAATATCATGCGAAAAATAGCTTTACTCATTCTGATGTCATTCCTGTCAGTATTGCCGTTATTGGCTCAGGATATGATTACAGTCAGCGGTGTGGTCGTTGATAGTGCGACTCAGGAACCGCTTATCGGTGCCACAATTCTGGTAAAGGGGACACCCAACGGAACTTCTACAGGTATAGACGGTGATTTCAGTCTTAAAGTTGCAGTAGGAAGTATTCTTCAGGTATCATACATAGGATATACCACAGCTGATTTCAAGGTTCCGGCCGACGGGCAAATGAATATCTCACTCAGTGAAAACTCTTCAGTATTAGACGAAGTCATCGTGGTAGGTGCTGCTATGAAAAAAGCTGATCTTACAGGTTCAGTAGGTTACCTTGACGCTGAAAAACTTAACGAGACTCCTTCTACCACAGTAGCCGGTGCGTTGCAAGGCAAGATGGCCGGTCTTATGGTAACTCCAAGTGCGAAACCGGGCGATGATGCAACTGTAAGAGTACGAGGCATCAACACCATCAACTCCGGTGCATCTCCCATCTATGTGATCGATGGTCTTGTGATGGATGGTGATTTCGGTTCGTTCAATTCAATCAATCCAAACGATATCGAATCAATACAGGTACTGAAGGATGCTTCCGCCACTGCAATCTATGGCTCGCGTGGTGCAAATGGTGTCATTCTTGTCACCACCAAAAAAGGACGTAAAGGTGAAGGCAAGGTTACATACGATGGTTGGGTACAGACTTCTCATATCGCACACCGTCCCAAAACAATGAATGCCCGCCAGCTTGGTGACCTCAGAATTGATGCTTTTGCAAACGGTTACCTGCACTCCAATCCCGGAGCCGACCGTAACGCTTATATTCAGAACACCCTTTTAGGTAGTACTACAGCTTTCTCAGCCTCAGAACTTGCAACTTATCAATCAGGTGAGTCATACGATTGGCTTGACAGATTCACTCAGACAGGGGTCACTCAGAGCCACACAGTAAGTTTCTCAAATGGCGGAGAAAAATACAATCTCTTTGCCAGCTTCAACTACAGCGGTATCAAGGGTATCACAATCGGGACACAGAATAACCGTTACTCGGGACGTGTAAACGTTGACTCTGATATCAAAACATGGCTCCGTATCGGTACAAACACACAGTTCTCACGTTCGGATGACAAGATGCCTGTGGATGAGGTATTCAATCAGGCAATGGGAGCCAACCCGTTACTTAATCCCGCACCTTATCAGGATCCCCAGACACGCTATACTTACGACTATCTTACACTTTATTACCGCTCTCATACAGAGGCCAACAATAATGACTACAATCCCTACAATTCCCTTGAAGTAGAGCAGAAGCGTGTCCGCGACCGTTTGATTTCATCAAATTATATCAACATCAATCCTATCGAAGGCCTCAATATACGTTCTACCTTTGCAATTGATCTGGCCAACCAGACTTGGCTCGAGTACACTCCCGATTACGTTCAGCAAGCGATCCGTCATTATAACGGTGATGCCCGTGCGAAACACGAGCGTTGGACAAAGCTCTCCTGGCAATGGGATAACACTATAACCTACCGTCATACATTTGCCGATCTCCACAACACAGATTTCCTCTTGGGTACGTCAGCATCTCGTAATACTTTCAATTATACTCAGGCGCAAGGTGACCGTTTCGCATCAAATGACTTGGGTTATAATGACCTGGGAGGTGCTGCAGCCAACGATAAGAAGGTGATAGGTTCCAACTTCTATGCTTCTTCACTTCTGTCTTACTTGATCAGAGCTAACTACAATTATGATCAACGTTACTTCCTTACTGTAACGGCTCGTTATGACGGTTCTTCAAAATTCGGTCCCGGCCACAAATGGGGTATCTTCCCATCCTTCTCTGCAAATTGGGCGATAACCAATGAAAAATTCATGGAAAGTCAACATATTTTTGACAATCTCAAGCTGCGTGTAGGATATGGTGTGGTTGGTAATCAGGACATAGAGAACTATGCTTATGCGACTATGTATTATTCTTCTGTAAGTAATGGTGCCGCGTCTTATGCTACAAGCGGTTTGCTTGGTAATCCATTGCTGACTTGGGAAAAACAGAAACAGACCAATATCGGTCTTGACATGGCTGTCCTTAATAATCGCCTTCGTCTTTCGCTTGACGGGTTCTTCATCAACAATGACAACCTGCTTCTGAAACATTCACTTGCTCTTACCACAGGCTATAGTGAGGAATGGGAAAATATTGGCTCTGTCACGAACCGCGGTTTTGAAATGACCCTCAGCGCTACTCCTATAGATACGCAAGATTTCACATGGAATGTTTCCGCGAACCTTTCTCTTGACCATAATAAGGTTAAAAAACTCCACGGTGGGGTAGAGCGTATTCTTAACGGCACAGAACGCATCGGTAATATCTTCCTCGGTGAATCTCTCAACTCAATCTACACTCTGAAATGCGGAGGCATTGCAACAGAGGAGAACCGTAGCCGGTGGGAAGGTATAGACTACAACGGAAAGAATGTTGAAATCGGTGATCTGTTCGCAATTGACCAGAACGGTGACGGGGTAGTAGACCAGAATGACCGTGTGATAGTAGGCTGTATGGATCCTAAGGTATATGGCGGTTTCTCAACAGATTTTTCATGGAAAGGTCTTACTCTTAATGCTATTTTCAACTATTCTGTCGGCGGTAAGAAAATAAGTGGCTATTATGAGTCATTGTTGGCATCCACAGGTACTTCGATGGCCTCTACCGATCTGTTGAACCGCTGGAGCGGACAGAATCCTAACGGTGCATTCCCAAGAGCTATCACCAATACCTCATCAGGCTACAATCCCTACTATGCCTGGGATACGGATTTCGCTATCCAGAACACCTCTTATCTGCGTCTGGCTACTCTGACTTTGAGTTATAATCTGCCGAGAAAATGGATGCAGGCTATTCACTTCGATAATATCAGAGTTTACGCAACCGGCTCCAATATCTTTACAGCTACTAAATATAAAGGCTTTGATCCGGAAACAGGTGACTACGGATATCCCGCAACGCGCTCATTCACATTCGGACTTAATTTAACTTTCTAAAAACTTCGACATCAATGAAAACAAATATAAAATCACTTTTCTTGGTCGCCTTGACACTTGGCGCGATGACATCCTGCTCTGACTTCCTTACTGAAGATAGCCAGATGGGTCTCACTGAGGAACAAATCTATAGCGATTTGAGCTATATAGAATCAAATCTTACAGGTATCTATAACAATATGCGCGACAAGACACGCGCTGATAATGAATCATGGTTTCTCTGGACCGGTACTGATGAGATTCAGCGTGGTGCCCTTCAGATGAAAGATGGGGGTGAAAACGGTAGTCTTGACAATTATGACGCCAATCTTAACTCTCTTACCGGACGAGTTAAAGACCAGTGGAACGCTCGTTTCCCTGTCGTGACAGCCGCCGCAAAAATTATCCGTGCACTCGATAACGAAGCTATACAACCCGGCACGAAGGCTGCTAATCTTCTCGGCGAGGCTTGTTTCCTTCGCGGTTTCATGGACTTGGAACTTGCATCATACTGGGGTGAAATTCCTATTATCGACCTCAACAAAGTTGAAGAAACAGGCTATGGCCGTCAATCGCTTGTAGATACTTGGACATTTGTAATCGCTGATTTGGAAAAAGCGGCAAAGTACGCTCCTGAGAGCAATGATCCCGGACGGGCCACTTCCGGAGCAGGATATGCAATGCTCGGAAAAGCATATATGGCAGCTCCTGAAGAAACCGGTCTCCGTGATTTCGCAAAAGCTGCGCAATGTTTTGAGAAGGTGATGTCAATGGGTTATTCTTTGGTAGACTATGCTGATTTATTCAATTACAATACACCCAATACTTCGGAGTCGATCTTTGAATTACAGTTCAATAACACTCCCAACCAGAACAAGATTATGTTCCAGATTGGCTCTCGTGTGGCCCAGAACTGGTGGAGTGACGGTTGTTATTTTGCCGGATATGATCATGTAGTTGTGACAGAATATGCTTATAGCAATGTTGAAGATGGCGGAATATGGGAAGAGGGTGACCTTCGCCGCGATGAGTCGATACGTTATGACTTTACCTACTATGGTGAGACTCCCGATCTTGACTGTGTAGCATGGGAAGACCTTGGCGAAGATCATGATGAGCTCAAGCCTCACATCAAGAAATATGAGGATTTCCGTACCGACCAGCACTCAGATGTCGGTCTGAACAATATGTGGAATTCCGGCAAGAACATTCCGTTGCTCCGGTATGCTGACGTACTTCTAAGCTATGCTGAATGCCTTAACGAGTTGAATCGTACTTCTGACGCTATAGATGTTGTAAATCAGGTAAGAAACCGTGCTTGGGGTTTCCAGCTCCCCGATGACAAGAAATGGAGCACAATGAGCAAAGAAGACTTCAGGGTAAAGATCCTTGATGAACGTATGCGCGAACTCTTTGGTGAAGGCTGGCGTCGCTTTGACCTAATCCGCACCGGTAAGTTTGTAGAGTATGTGAAAACCCGCAATAAATGGGCTAAACGCTCAGGTACTATCAGCGATTATCATGTTCGCTATCCCATCCCTTATGAAGAGATAGAACAGAACGAGGATATGACTCCTGAGGATCAGAATAAAGGTTA
>CAZPHL010000035.1:0-23725 GCA_964586465.1 uncultured Sangeribacter sp. | reverse complement strand
TCAACACATTGATGCGACGGCAGTCAGAAAGTACTACCGAGTCAACTGACTTGAAGTTTTTAATGGAAACTCTTCGTAGATGTTTATGTGCGTAGTCCGATACCATAATGTGCAAATTTACAAAATTATTTTGATATACAGACCACTTTCACCCTTATAAAACTATTGGGGCGCCGGGAGCGTTGCTTATATAGTAACACTCTTTATTTAACTCTCTTTCGGATATGCAGAAATTTACCAAGATTGTCGCTACGGTCTCCGACAAACGTTGCGACGTCGATTTTATAAAGTCGCTTGCCCATGCAGGGGTGAATGTGGTGAGAATGAATTCAGCTCATCTTGAGTATGACGGCTTCAAGAAAATTGTGGACAATACGCGCGCCGCTAATGACACTATAGCTATAATGATGGACACCAAGGGTCCGGAAATCCGCACTACCGTTACCGTTACGGGTGAGGCGATTGAATTCCACACCGGTGACGTGGTGAAAATATACGGTCGACCCGACGGAAAAACCTCGCATGAGGAGATATGCCTCAATTATCCGGCTATAACCGCGGTGCTTCATCCGGGTGCCCGATTCCTGATCGACGATGGTGAGATGGAGTTCCGTGTCACTGACATAGAAGGTGACAAGATCACGGCAGTGGCTTATAATGACGGACGGCTCGGCTCGCGTAAAAGTGTCAATCTCCCGGGAATAAGTGTGGATCTGCCGGCGGTAACCGAACGTGACAAACGTAATATCGGTTATGCCGTTGAACTCGGTGTGGATTTCATAGCCCATTCTTTCGTGCGTTCCGCCGCCGATGTCAAGGAGGTACAGGATATACTGGATTCTTTGGGTGGCGACACAAAGATTATCTCTAAGATCGAGAATCAGGAGGGCGTGGATAATTTCGATGAAATACTCAAAGCTTCTTACGGGGTGATGGTGGCTCGCGGCGACTTGGGCATCGAGGTGGCTCCCGAACGTATCCCGGGTATCCAGAGCATGCTTATCAACAAATGTATAAAGGCTCACAAACCGGTGATCGTGGCAACTCAGATGCTACATACCATGATCGAGCATCCGCGTCCCACACGTGCCGAAATCTCTGACGTGGCCAATGCCGTCTATCAGCGTGCCGACGCCATGATGCTTTCCGGAGAAACGGCATACGGTAAATATCCGGTGGAAGCTGTCCAGACCATGACCAACGTTGCCAAGGAGGTGGAAGCTTCGCTTAGCGGTAAACGTGAGGTGCCACCGTTGCTTGATTCTGACATTACTTCGTTCCTCGCCCATGAGGCTGTGATTTCTGAAAACAAGGTGGGCACTAAAGCTATATTTACCGACGCTTACCGTGGTATGACAGCACGATTCATCTCCTCTTACAGAGGCAACAATCCTACTTTCGCTATATGCCACAACCGTAGCGTGCAACGCTGGCTGGCGCTGAGCTACGGTGTGACTGCTTATTTCTATGAACAGGATAATCCCAAGTTCTTCATGCCCCATTCAGTGGATGCCGTGCGACAGATCGTGGATGACGGTTTTATCGGTCTGCATGAGCGTGTGGCTTATCTTACCGGCACACGTCGCGGGGCACGTGCCTTGGAGATACTCACTCCCCATGAGATTCTGGAGAGTGCTCAGCTTTCTTAAGGTGCTCCAAAGCTGAGATGTCAAGAGTGCCGGTAGGGTTGAACGCCGGTGAATTCATATAATCAACAACGCTTTCGAGGAGCTGTCGCTGCGTAGGGTGCAGCTCCTCTGTGAGAAGGTCGGCCGTGCTTAGCAGGAGCCGGCCTTTGCTTGTTTTTGCCTCCATCATTATAGCGAGGGGACGGTTGGTGGTGAAGTTATCTACCATCTCTATTACCGGAACGGCACCCGGAAAATCGTCCATGGAAACAAATGAGGAATTCTTGAGCGTGTGCCACCATTGCCAGTCGGTATGTCCGTCATTGGGAAATTCTGCAAGTGCGGGATGGAAGGGATCGCATGTCACACCCATTGCTCCGGCCTCGTGCGGAAAATGGACGGGACTCCAGAACACGGGTACGAATTTTGACTGTGTGGCGTTGATCTCGCTACGGTCGGGTGAGAGTAGCACCGTTTCTCCTTTTTCCAGAAGTGTGATCGCTTCATCGATGGAACGGGTGGCAATCACTTTACCGAAATCTTTACTTGCCGGAAGTTCGGGATATGCCCAAACTGACCATGAATTGGCTGCCTTATGATCGGGTAGTTCAACTGTGAAGGTAAGTTTCTGCGCTTCGGTTATGCCGTCGAGCGGTATGCTGACGCTGCCGATACTGTTCACTCCGGGAGAAAGCGTTGCGGGAGGTAACACTCCTTTGCCTATCACGGTGCCATCTGAGGCGGTGAGCGACCATACTGCTTCCGCCGGAACCTGACCGGTGGCGGATGAATAATCGGCCACGATTATATCTGCTGTAAAGGGTTCGGAAGTCAGGTAAGCAGCTTTCTCAAAGTCGGCGAGCGGCGCCACGGGTGAGCAGAAGCTTGTGAACCATTCCGGCTCCACAACACCTTTTGGTTCCCAGAATGCGTTTACCAGACCCACAAGTGCCGTGCCCTGTCCCGAGAAATCCTGAAGACCGAGAAGCTGAAAACCTGAAACGCCGGGTGTCTTCATGGCTCGCTCTATCTCCTCTTTGTAAAGAAGTGCCGCTAATTTACCCGAAGCCTGAAGATATTCTTCAGCACGGTCGAGACGACCTTTGCGTTCAAGATCGTTGCGTACGGCTATGAAGTTGTGGGGTGTGAGCACACCGGTGTATTTTGAAATCTCCTTAAGATCGGGATATACGGCATATTGGCCTATCTCATGCTCTATGAGAGGGACGGTAAGTGCGGAGGTGGACGATGCGTAATTCTTATTGAACGAAGGTGGCTCGGAATTGAAGACTCCCTGACCGCGCACCCAGCCTTGATCGGTCCATTGGGTCACGAGGAAATCGTCGTTGGGTTCGGCATGACCGCCGTGACCCTTTTCGAAGGTGAATGATGAGGCGGCGTAGAGATGACGTGGATCGGCCTCATGCATATAGGCGGTCATCTCATTGAGCCAGTTGAAATCTTTCTGCAGCTCATTGCCCACAGTCATCAGACAGAAGGAGGGATGGTTGCCGTAGGCGCGGATTATACGGTCATATTCATCGCGTATAAAACGTTTCATCTCACCGTTGGCGCCCTCAGTACCCTCTTCGATACTCGTACTCCACAGGGGCAGTTCTACCTGAAGATAGAATCCTTTACGGTCGGCCACACGGAATGCTGCTTCGGGAGGACACCAGGAGTGGAAACGCAGATGATTGAGTCCCCATGTGCGGGCTGTGTCAAATACCTTTTCCCAACCCTCTTCGGTGGCGGGAGGTGTACCGGTCAGTGGGAAGATACAACATTCGAGTGTGCCGCGCAGAAACACGGGATTACCGTTCAGAAGCAGCCGGTCACCCTTGCTCTCTATTTTACGCATTCCGAAGTTGGCGGTCGCCTTCGATTCTCCGGTGGTGGCGGAGAAGGTGAGCACCTGCGGATTGAATTCTGACCAGATTGCGTCGTTCAGAGCAGGGTCCTGTATGGTGAATGTAAGGGTATCGTTCCCCGGATTCACTTTGATTTTCTGTTTTCCGGAGATGGAGTTTTTATCAGCAAGCCCTTCGATGGTCCATTCCAAATCAACTGTCCGTTTCTTTTTCAGGCGTGAGTCAATTGTTATCTTCACCTCCACTGAGGAATTATCGACATCGGGATAGAGTTGAATGTCTGCGATATCTATCTCAGGTATCACATTGAGAGTCATGTTACCCAAGATTCCGTTCCACATTATCTGTGTGTCGTTGGTGTAGGAATGAGCTAAATTTCCACTTGATATTTCGTAGAGTTTGTTGTTGTCGATGGTGACTGACAATGTATGTTTACCCTCGGAAAGACCCTCGGGTATGACATAGGTGTGAGGAGTGGTGAGGCTTTCCCGACAATCACCGAGGGCACGGCCGTCGATTGAGGGACAACTCCTCCACATCACTCTCTCGAAACTGAGACGCAACGGTTTGCCTGCCATCTCTCGGGTAATGGTGATCGGTCGTGAATATTCGGCTTTCCCCACGAAACTGTTTTTACGTGTGAGATGCAGCAGTTGTGGTTTCTGAAGAAGTGGAGAGAGTGTGTCGGGTACGCCTATCCCGGCAAGGTCGGTGGTGCCCGGCAAAGTTATGGCGTGTGGTTGTGGGTCGCCCTGAAGCACTACTGTCCAGTCTCCCGCGAGGTTAACCTGCGCTGCCGCAGGAAGTAATGATAATGTTGCCGTGACGGCGAGAATCCTTTTTTTCATGGTGTCTTTTTTCATACTGATGAATCTCCACTGCAAAATTACTGTGGATGATTGACATCGCGAATGGATAAAAAAGATTTAAAAATGGATTATATTATAAATTATGGTTTCTGCCGGTTACGGTAGGCTTTCGGTGACATACCCATTACTTTTGAAAAAAGACGTGAGAAATAATATGGGTCCTCGATACCGAGTTTCATGCTCACTTGCGAGATTGACAGGGTGGTGGTGTCGAGAAGTTCACAAGCTCGACGTATCTTCATAAGATTGAAATACTGAAGCGGACTATGCCCCGTAAAACTCTTGAACTTGGCTGACACTGCTGATGCCGACAATCCCACGTAAGCGGCTATCTCTTTCAGTGTCAACGGACGTTCAAGATTCTCCAGAAAATAATGTGTGACTATCTGCTCCAGATCGGCATTGCAGTATGGTTCTTTCGCAGGTGTCCTTCCGCTGTCGCGGAATTGCGTGATATATCTCAGAGAAGCCAGGTAATGATGAAATGAGGCCATTGCATAACGCAGGCTCTCGATAGCGAATGAGGAATGGAGCGTATTGAAAATCTCGTCAAAAAGATTATTGCGGACGTTGATTCTCGACTCTATCGAGGGAGTGATGTCGTGGGTGCGCAGATCGGTATCGGCATAATGCGAAGCGAGAGAACCTGAGAAGTGAATCCAATATATCGTCCAGGGCTCGTCGTCGGATGAGCCGTAGGCATGAGGATGACCGGCAGGAAGTATGAAGTATTGGTTGCACGACACCTCGTGGCGGATACCCTTCACCTCATACCAACCTTTCCCGTTTACACAATAGATAAAGACATACTGTGCGATAGGCGTTTCCCTGATGCGGAAATGATGCCGTGCGTTAGGATAATAACCTATGTCGGTGATATACACGAGTGAGGCGAGGGGATCTTGGGTAATGAGATTGATTATCGCTTTGGGCAACACAAGTGAGCGTTCACCTTTGAATCCGTCTTTCAGTTTCATGGTTCTGCGTTGTTGGGATAGCCGGTCAATACCGGTGGTGCAAATTTATAAATTAGAGAGGATAACTTCAAGATTAAAACCTGAAAAATGATTTTGTCCATCTTTTTTAAGCGTTTTATCATTTTGCCGGAGAACAAGAGGATGTAATTTTGCTGCCGAAAAATACCTGAAAGAATACAACTCAACATCTGACGCGTGACATGACACAATTCAATCAACGATTTATCTATTTCATCTGTATGGTTTCGGCCTTGGGTGGTCTGCTCTTCGGTTATGACTGGGTGGTGATAGGAGGTGCGAAACCGTTCTATGAGGTTTATTTCGGCATCACCGGTTCACCCTCACAACAGGGACTGGCCATGAGTATCGCCCTTGCAGGCTGTCTTGCGGGAGCAATGTTGGCCGGGAATCTCGCTGACCGTCTCGGACGCCGGCCATTGCTAATAATATCGGCTGTGATATTCTTGGTTTCTGCCTACGCTACCGGTGCCTTCAACCAATTCATACCATTTCTTATAGCACGTCTGGTTGGGGGTGTGGCCATAGGAATAGCCTCCGGTCTTTCCCCGATGTATATAGCCGAGGTCGCACCGAGCCATGTGCGCGGTAAACTTGTGTCGCTCAATCAGCTGACGATTGTATTGGGCATCTTGGGGGCACAGATAGTGAATTATCTTATCGCCGAACCGATGCCGGCCGGCATGACTGAGGCCCCGGCAGATTCCTGGAACGTGCTTTACGGTTGGAGATGGATGTTCTGGGCAGAAGCGTTTCCGGCTGCCGCCTTCCTCCTGCTTGCTTTCTTCATACCTGAGAGTCCGCGCTGGCTGGCCATGAAAGGGGAGACTAAGTCAGCTCTAAAGATACTCTCCGAGATAGGGGGAGCAGCCTATGCTCAGGCTGAGCTGACAGCCGTGGAGGAGACGGAAAGAGCGAGCAAAAGACATAAAAAAGCGGGTTTAGGGGTGCTCTTCAGCCGTCCCTTCCATAAAGTGCTCCTCATCGGTATTGTGATAGCCGTGTTCCAGCAATGGTGTGGCACTAACGTCATCTTCAATTATGCGCAAGAAATTTTTTCCGATGCCGGGTATGACCTCGGAGAGATGCTTTTCAATATCGTGCTAACGGGTATCACCAATGTGGTGTTCACCTTTGTAGCCATCTACGCCGTTGACAGGCTCGGACGTAAGAAGCTGATGCTCATCGGTGCCGGAGGGCTGGCTCTGATCTATCTTACTTTGGGATGCTGCTACAGGATGCATGTCACCGGGTTCTTCATGGTGTTGCTTGTGGTGGCTGCGATAGCCTGCTATGCCATGACGTTAGGCCCCGTCACCTGGGTACTCATAGCTGAAATTTTCCCCAATCGGGTCAGGGCGATAGCCGTGGCCACATGCACCTTCGCCTTATGGACCGCCTCCTTCACACTCACATATTCGTTTCCTCTTCTCAACGCTTCACTCGGCAGCTACGGCACTTTCTGGATCTATTCACTGATCTGTGCCGCAGGTTTCCTCTTCTTCCTTTACCGCCTGCCGGAAACTAAAGGAAAGAGTCTTGAAGAGCTTGAGAAAGAACTTGTGGATGATGAATCCGAAGAGATAATGTCAACTGATTTCTAATGCCAAACAACTATAATGATGGTAAAAGCCTGGAAAGAGACTGTGGTGATACCCACATACGAGGTGGGAGAGCCTGAAAAGAATCCGATATTCCTCGAGAAACGTGTATATCAGGGATCGAGCGGCGTGGTTTACCCGTATCCGGTAATCGAGAAGATTTCTGACGTGAAGACCGACTACGAATGGAATGCAATATTCCTTGAGAACGAGTATATTAAAGTGATGATCTTGCCGGAACTCGGCGGACGCATACAGATGGCATACGACAAGATACGCAAGCGTCATTTCGTCTACTATAACCATGTCATAAAACCGGCACTCGTGGGGCTTGCCGGACCCTGGATTTCGGGAGGTATTGAGTTCAACTGGCCTCAGCACCACCGTCCTTCCACCTACATGCCCGTAGACAGCGACATTATACACAACGATGACGGATCGGTGACGGTATGGGTAAACGAGACGGAGCGTATGTTCCATCAGAGAGGTATGGCCGGATTCACCTTACGCCCCGGATGCGCTTATCTCGAGATAAAGGGACGTGTCTATAACGGCACGGAACTTCCGCAGACTTTCCTGTGGTGGGCTAATCCCGCTGTAGCAGTCAACGACCGTTATCGGTCAGTCTTTCCCCCCGACATAAATGCCGTGTTCGACCACGGTAAACGAGCCGTCTCCTCTTTCCCGATTGCCACAGGCACATATTATAAAATGGATTATTCCGCCGGTGTGGATATAGCCAACTATAAGAATATCTTTGTGCCCACCTCTTATATGGCAGTGAACTCAAAGTATGATTTCGAGGGAGGGTATGAGGAGGACACCCGCGCCGGTATGCTTCACGTGGCCTCGCATCATGTTAGTCCCGGTAAGAAACAGTGGACCTGGGGTAACGGTGATTTCGGTCGCGCATGGGACCGTTGTCTCACCGATGACGACGGCCCCTATATCGAACTTATGGCAGGGGTTTATACCGAGAATCAACCTGACTTCACATGGCTCATGCCATACGAGGAGAAAGAATTCACTCAATATTTCCTTCCTTACCGTGAATTAGGTATGGTCAAGAACGCCTCTAAAGATCTCCTGACGAACATGGAGCCGGCCGGAGACGACAAGGTAAGGCTTATGGCCTTCGCCACGAGTTGTCAGAAGGTTAGGGTGACTGTGAGCACATCAGAGGGAAGAATCCTTATGGATAAGGAAATTGAGATTTCACCCGAGGAGGTATGGGATGAGATTATCTCCGCACAGGGGATTGATTTTCAGGATCTTTCGGTGAAATTCGTTAAAGGAGGCCGTACAGTGCTGGAATGGCGCCCCGAACCGGATGAGATACGCCCCATACCGGATGCCGCGGAGGCTGCCTTGTTACCCGGAGAAATAAAGACAGTGGAACAGCTCTATCTTACCGGTCTGCATCTCGAGCAGTACCGCCACGCCACTTACTCTCCCACGGATTATTATGAGGAGGGTCTGCGCAGAGATCCCGATGACGTACGTTGCAACAACGCCATGGGTAAATGGTATATACGCAAAGGACGTTTCGGCAAAGCCCTGCCATATCTTGAAAAAGCCGTGAGAATATTACAGAAACGTAACCCTAATCCTTACGACGGGGAACCGATATATAATCTCGGTGTGGCTTTGAAAGCTCTCGGCCGATTTGATGAGGCCTACGCACGTTTCTATAAGTCTACCTGGAACGGTGGCTGGCAGGATGCCGGCTATTATGCCTGTGCCTTGCTTTCAACACGACGCGGTGATTTCGAGGAGGCGCTCTATGAAGTCGAGAGAAGTCTGGCGCGAAATGTCAACAATCCCAAGGCACGTGCCTTGAAGACCGCTTTACTGTCGCGCTTGGGTAAAGTGGAAGAATTTGACAGATGGTGTGAGGAATCATTGCGGATCGATCCGTTCAATTACGGGTGTCTCTTCCTTTCGGGTAACACAGATAAGATGAATGAACTCATGCACGGTAACGCCCATAATTATGATGAGCTCGCTCTCGACTTTTGTGCCGCAGGACTGTGGACGGAGGCTGAGGGTGTATGGCAACTTGCAATTGAAGCAGGAGCTGTCACTGCCATGACTTATTATTATCTCGGACATGCACTGCTTCAGGCAGCCGGGGTGGAGACGGGGGAACTGAAGGATGAGATGAGAACGAAGGCTGTGAGTCGGTTTGCCGACGGTGCCACCGCCGATCCCTCTATGGTATTCCCGAACAGAACCGAAGCTATACTTGCACTCGAAGCGGCTCTGGAGATGAATCCGGAAGATGGAAACGCCCACCATTATTTAGGTAATATATTTTACGATAAGCGTCAGTATGACGAGGCCCGTAAACATTGGGAGAGAGCGGCACAACTTCATCCCGAATTCCCTACCACTTGGCGTAATCTCGCCCTGCTTTATTATAATAAACTGAATGATGCCGACAGAGCCCTTGAAGCTATGGAACGAGCCTTCGCGCTTGATGAGACAGATGCCAGGGTACTGATGGAACTTGACCAGTTGTATAAGAAACTACAGCGACCCCACAGTGAACGTCTTGCTCTTCTACAGAAACATGCCGACCTCACTGCTCTGCGTGACGACCTTGTGCTGGAGGAAATAACATTGCTGAATCAGACAGGACGCTATGAAGAGGCGATGCGGAAACTTGATGCCCATATATTCCATCCCTGGGAAGGAGGCGAAGGGAAGGTGCCTTTTCAATACCAGACGGCGAGAGTGGAACTGGCAAAGCGAGCTATCGGGGCAAAACAATACTATAAGGCGATAAAGCTACTCGAAGAATGTCTCGTATATCCCCGACATCTCGGTGAAGGAAAACTTTATGGCGCACAGGAAAACGATTTCTACTATCTCTCCGGTATCTGCTACCGGGCCCTCGGAGATGAGCAAAAGGCGAAGGAATGTTTCCGCAAGGCGACATCAGGTCCCACCGAACCGGCACCGGCATTGTATTACAATGACGCCAAACCTGACAAGATTTTCTATGCAGGCCTGGCATTGAGAGAACTGGGGGAGGAAGATAAGGCACGCGGCTATTTCAACCGTCTGACGGCCTATGGGAAACAGCACCTGCATGATGAGGTGAGAATGGATTATTTTGCTGTGAGCCTGCCGGATCTGCAGGTATGGGACGGCAGCCTTACGGAGATGAACCGTCTGCATTGCTTCTATATGTTGGCGCTCGGTTTCCGTGGCCTGGGAGACATGGACCGGTCTGAACGTTATCTGAAAGAGGCGGAGACCATCGATGTGAATCATCAGGGATTGCAGGCATTGCGCACCCTTATGAAACTCTGAGCGACTCCGAACTTCAGGACGTAAAGTTTTATTTTGTCGGGAGGAAGACGAAGCACACCGCAGCGACGAGACAGATGAACGCCGCTATATGGTTCCAGTGGAGTCTTTCTCCCGAAAAAAAGAACATGGCTATGATAGTGAACACGGTGAGGGTTATGACCTCCTGAATCACTTTCAGCTGGAACAGGGAGAAGGGACCTCCATTTTCCTGATAGCCGATGCGGTTGGCGGGAATCATGAAGCAGTATTCAAGCAGAGCCACACCCCATGATGCGAGGATGACAACAAACAGTGGCCAGTTTTTCGAGATACCGCTTGTCTGAAGACGAAGATGACCGTACCATGCGAAAGTCATGAATACATTGGAGATGATGAGAAGGAGGATGGTAACGAGTGATGCTTTCATTACTGTGATTTTGTAGTTGCGATATGCAGGGTCTGATTTTACATTTACAGGGGTTTCAAACCAAATACGAAAATCCTTGTTGAATTATTATGTATGCTGTGAAAAATAATATGTTTTCTTTCCTTGAAGTTATCCACGCTTCCATTTATGACTCAACAGACATACGATTCCAATGAAACTATTCAAAAAAACTTCTGCAAATGGAATGGCTGATACAAATCTTTCGAGAGAATCCTGTTATCCCTATTTTCCTTACCTTGGGACTCGGTTTCTGGCTCGGTAATCTCAGGTTCAAATCATTTTCTCTTGGTCCGGTCACGGCCACGCTAATCGTGGGAGTGATTATCGGACAGATGAACATCCCTATGTCTGACAGTGTGAAATCGTTGGCTTTCATGCTGTTCCTTTTTGCCATAGGCTATAGTGTAGGCCCGCAGTTCTTCCGCTCGCTAAAGGGGGAAGGGTTGAAACAGATAGGCTTTGCCGTGGTGGAATTTGTAGTGGTGATAGCTGTAACGGTTATTGTATGCCTGATCATGGGCTATAACAAGGGCATAGCGGTGGGTCTCTTCGCAGGAGCCCAGACGGTGTCGGCCACCATAGGTGTGGGCTCAGACACAATACGTGCCCTCGGATTGCCACCCGAGGAGGCTAACAAACTGATCAGCTATATTCCGGCCTGCTATGCCGTATGCTATGTCTTCGGCACAATCGGCACAGCCTGGATAATCGCTAATTTCGGGCCCCTCATGCTCGGTGGCCTTAAGAAAGCTAAAGCCGAGACCGTTAAACTCGAAGAGGAACTCGACACCGGTGACTTTACGCCCGATCCGGGTCAGGTCAATGCCAATCGTCCCGTATCATTCAGAGCCTACAGGGTCGAAGCCGACTACTTCCGGAAATCACGCACAGTCAGGGAACTTGAGCAATATCTTAAATCGAAGCACCTGCGTCATTTCGTGGAACGGGTGCGTTCTCGTGGTGAGATATTTGACCCCGATCCTGAGGTGAGGATCCGTAGAGGTGATATCGTGGTGCTCAGTGGCCGTCGCGAGAGTATCGTGCAGGATGCGCATTGGATAGGCCCCGAGGTTACTGACCATGAACTGATGACTTTCGGAACCGAGAATCTGCCGGTGGTTGTGTCGAAATCAGGGGCTGCCGGTATATCGCTGGGTGAATTGCGTTCAAAACCTTTCATGCATGGAGTCACTATCCATAAGGTGGTGCGTAACGACATACCAATCCCTATGCGCCGTCAGGTGAAGCTGGAGAAAGGTGATGTCATAACCCTGATGGGTCTTCCCGACCATGTGGCGGTGGCAGTGCCTGAAATCGGCTACAGCGACCGTTCCACCTATGAAAGCGATATGGTATTCATAGGTCTTGGCATAGCCATCGGATGTCTTATCGGTGCCATAGTGATACAGTGCGGTGAGGTGCCTTTGACCTTGAGTACAAGCGGCGGCGCCATCCTTTCCGGTCTTATCTTAGGTTGGCTACGCTCGAAACGTCCTTCGTTCGGTCACATCCCGCGTTCCGTGGTATGGTTTATGAATAACGCCGGACTTAACCTGTTTATCGCTGTCGTGGGCTTGGCTGCAGGTCCGACTTTCATCAGCGGACTTAAGGAAGTGGGCGTGGAACTCTTTTTCATCGGTATACTTACCACGACGATTCCCCTCATTATCTGCATGTATATAGGCAACAAGATATTCAAATTCCCTGTGGCGGTGACATTGGGTTGTGTGGCCGGCTCGAGGAACGCTGTGGCGGCCTTGGGAGCCATTCAGGACAGTCTTGACAGCACAATCCCGGTGATGGGCTATACCGTCACGTATGCGGTCAGCAGTGTGCTGCTGATTTTTGCCGGTATCATTGTGCCGCTCCTGTGCTGAACCCAATAAGGTAAGCTCTCATACATCTGCATATAACATCTTAGTCTGAAGTAATCTCGGTATCTATTCGGAATAACATTGGCATCTTATTAATTATTAATAAGATGCCAATGTTATTAACAGGTTATCTACATAGGTGTAAATAAGTGTAGATATATGTAAATAACACAAAATAAATTGTAGATAACATAATAAATGATGTATATAAACTAAGTAAAAAATGTAGATAATACTATGAATTGTGAAGAAAACATGAAATTAAGTGTAAATAAATTGCTAAGGTAATGTAGATAATTATAAAGACTGATGTAGATAAATTTAGAGAGCGGCCTGACCATTAGTTTCGGTCAAGCCGCTCTCTAATGAGAGTATATTTACATAACGGTATTTATTCTGCCGGTTTGTCGGAAGGCTTTACGTTGAGTTTTACAACTGCCGGTTTAAGTCCCTTGGCTGATGCTGTGAAGATGACCGGGCCCGGTGTATTGCCGCTACGAACGATAGCTGTGGCGGCGCCGCTGAAAAGATCCATCTCCGGATTCTGGAAAGGTAGGATACAGGTGGGATCACCGTTGGCTGTAGCTTCAAACTTGCCCGCGCCCTTCACATTAAACTGCACACGACGGTTCTCTGTAGGAATGATGTTACCATCTTTGTCAGCTATCTGAACAGTGAAATAAACGAGATCATCACCGTTTGCTGTAAGTTCGGTGCGGTTGGGAGTAGCTACGAGGTGGTGTGGCTTGCCCGCCGTACGGATAACTTTCTCTGCTTTCGGATTACCGGCTCCGTCGTAAGCCACGACTTTCACTTCACCCGGTTCATATACAGTCTCATTCCACATCAGACGGTAACGGGTTTGCAAAGTAGAATCATTCTTTTCGCGCATACCCTGGCTTTTACCATTGATGAAAAGCTCAGCTTTCGGATAAGATGTGTAGACAAACACGGGAGTTATCTCTCCTTCGCGACCTTCCCAATTCCAATGGGGGAGAATGTGGAGGGTCTCGTCCTCTTTATTCCACTGAGAACGGTAGAGGTAGTAACGATCCTTGGGCAGGGAAGCAAGGTCGATGATACCGAATACAGAACTATGGCTGGGCCACGCGTCAGTATCGTATGGTGAGGGTTCACCAAGATAGTCAAAACCGGTCCAGACAAACTGTCCGAGCACCCACGGTTGTTCATCCATAAAGAAATCTATGTCGGGAGTGTTCGACCAGTCGCAGGTCTCGTTGTCATAGCTTGATGACTGATTGTCGGGATGAAGCACGGTGTTATGCTCCTTGTCAAAAGATACAGGGAAATGGTAAACGCCGCGAGAAGAAACCGTAGAGGCAGTTTCAGAACCGAGTATCAGTTTCTGTGGCAGGGTGGCGTAAGCTTTCTCGTAATGCTGGGGCTTATAATTGAAACCGGGTATGTCGAGGGCAGCCGCAAAACCGTTGTCGAGTACGGCACCAATCTGGTCCATACCACAGGTGACAGGACGTGTAGGATCGAGTGAGTGAACAAGATCCTGAAGCATGGTAAGTTCCTGTACGCCGTCAGGACCCCATTGGCTGGGTACCTCATTGCCGATCGACCACATCACGACCGAGGGATTGTTGCGGAAATGCTTCACCATGTTGGTGACATCTTTCTCTGCCCATTCAGTAAAGAATTTACCGTAGCCGTTAGGAGATTTCGGACGGAAACTCCAGTCGTCGAAAGGTTCTACCATAAGCATCATACCGAGTTCGTCGCAAAGCTCCACGAGCTCGGGAGCAGGCATGTTATGAGATGTACGGATAGCATTGGCTCCCATATCCTTGAGCAGTTCCACCTGATGACGCAGAGCGGTCTTATTAACTGCAGCGCCCAAGGGACCTAAATCGTGGTGATTACATACACCTTTGAATTTGGTCTCCTTTCCGTTGAGGAAGAACCCTTTCTCAGGAATATATTCAAGTTTGCGGATACCGAAACGGGTATCGTAGGAGTCCACCTGTTTGCCATCGACAGAAAGTGTGGTGCGTGCGGTGTAGAGCTCGGGTGTCTCGGGGCTCCAGAGTTCGGGATCTTTCACGAGGAAATTCTGTGTGAATTTCTGACCGTGTGCCACATAGCGTGTGTTGTTGGATGCAACCACTTTTCCTGCCGGTGAGAGAATATCAGTGGCAACCTCTACCCACTCGCCTTTACGTGCTCCGGCAATGTCCATTTCAAGATGCACGGAAGCCTCCTGAGGAGAGACAACGGGAGTGGTGATATAAGTGCCCCATGTAGGAATGTGTACACGGTCGGTATTTACGACATGCACATTACGGTAGAGACCCGCACCGGGATACCAGCGGGAAGCACGTTCAAAATTCTCTAACTCCACTACCATGTCGTTAGCACCGGGTTTCACCGCGTCTGTCACGTCAGCATAGAAAGAGTTGTATCCGTAGGGCCAATAAGCCACGTCTTTTCCGTTTACTTTCACATGGGCATTGCTCATGGCCCCGTCAAAAACGAGGGTGATGTTACGGTTGGCTGTGTCAGGCACTTCAAAAGTAGTGCGATAGGTGCCTTGACCGATAAAGGGGAGTCCGCCTGTGCGGCCTGTCTTAACCGTTTCCTCCTTTTCACCGTTCTGTTCCACGGCTACTTTCTGGAGATCGTTTTCACGGTCGAATGGACCGTAGATAGCCCAATCGTGAGGTACACGCACCTGCTGCCACTTTGTAGAGGCTTCGGGGCGCCCTTTTGTAAATTCCCAACCGTCATTGAGTGTGGTCACTGTGCGCTCGGCGAGAGCGTTGATGGCGACGCTGCCTGTGAGCAGGGTGGCCAAGAGAAGTGTCTTTCTGTATGTCATCGTCTAATTTTGAGTTTTTCAATAATTAATACTTATATATTGTAAAATAGTAAGGTGTGTTTATTAATAACGTATTTTCTGATGTTTAAAGTATGCAGCTAATGAGCCGAAATCAGTAAATAGATGTTAAGGAGAGAAGAATTTTGGTTAAAGAACTATATTAACACGACAATAGGTGATAGTTGATGGGTAATAGTGAATAGATGATAGATAATAGGTGAGTGGGGTTAGGTAACGGTGAACAGGCCTGGGGGATACGTGATAAGTAATAGTTAATAATGAGTAGATGATGGAGTAAAGTAATGGTGAGTATGTAAAGGATAGTGAAGGTGTACAAAGAAAGAGAAAGCGATCGATTCACATCGACCGCTTTCTTATGTTTTCCATAATACTTTTTAAACTAACCTAACATCATGAAACGAGTAAATCATTGAATCTTTCTTTTATCATCTGATTTACGATATTATAACATCGCGGAGGTTTTTTTGGTTCATCCGGTTGTGATAAATTTTTAATAAATTTCAATTTTTATCACAACTTAGGAGTTAACGAATAATAATGAATAGCTAACGAATAATAAGAATGATGGCTTTCCCTTATTTTTAATTTGCGGGGCATTGAGTTAAATTCGCTATTTTTGCGTATTAGTTTATATAATCATAATCTTTAATTTGAATAAAGTTTGGATAAAGGGTATTATCATTATTAAATTTGAATGATGGATGGGATCATTCTTAAGATTATTAAGGATAGAAGAATCTGACTTTATTTTAATGATGATAATGATGTGAGTTTAATGATGATTATGATTTGAAATCTAACAGTTAAATCAATAGGAATAGATGAAATTATTTAAGAGCATAATTCTTTCGGCTGTTATGGGGTGTTGGATTTCTGCCAACGCTATTGAGCATCCCTCTCTGTTGTTTACTCCCGAGAGGGTGCAGGCTGCCTCCGAAAGGATAAAATCTGATCCCGTGATGAAAGATTCATGGGAGAAGATAAAGAAATCAGCTGATGAGCAGGTGGCAGGAAAGATGAACATTATGAAACTGGAATATCCGGCACTTGCATATCAGATTACAGGTGACCGCAAATATGCCGATGCTCTTAAGAAAACACTGTTGAAAACATCTGAAATCAAATCCTGGGGCGATAAGGAGATGCTGGCAAGAAATCCCTCCTGGAGAAGTGAGCTTCAAATGGCACACCGTGCTTTCCAACTCGCCATAGCGTACGATGCCATCTATAATCTACTGACCTCCGAAGAGCGTCAAAAGATAGCGGACGGCCTATATGATCTTGCAGTAGAACCTTTATTGGGGGACTGGATTCTGGAACCGACACGTATCCATTCCTTGAATTCAATGGGACATAACTGGTGGACCTCTTGCGCCGGTATGGGCGGTCTGCTTGCCCTTGCCATCAGTAATGAAAAACCGGAAGCTGCCAAAGCTGCGGATATATTGATAGAACTGCTCCCGGAATGGTTCGCTTTTAACGGTGATGTGATTCAGCATAAACCGAAATCGTTCGATGATGAGGGGGGAATGTATGAGAGCATAAATTATGCGAGTTTCGGTATCACGGAAGCTCTGCTATTCAGATTAGCTTACCTCAATTCTCATCCTGATGCGCAACTTGAGGAGATTGAACAGATGAAACTGTTAGCACCCTTTTTCTGTCATGTGGCTTATCCGCGTACAGGTCAGCTATACAGTATCAATTTTGGCGACAGCCATAAGAATGTTACCGGTGAAAGCAGCATGCTTCTCGCTTACGCTATGGGTAAGGAGACCCCTGAGACACTCTGGTATGCCTGTCAGATAGAACCCGGCCAGCACCGTGAAGGGTTCCCCACTATATTTCCTATGGGTTTCTTGTATACTCCTGATCTCTCCGGGGCTCCCGCTTCTCCCGATCTTCCACATTCTCATCTGTGGAAGGATTTCGGGTGGGCTACCATGCGCGACTCCTGGGAGAAAGATGCCACAATGCTTGCCGTAAAAAGCGGTATGACCTGGAATCATTCACATGCGGATGCCAATTCATTGATACTCTTCCATAAAGGAGTGGATATCATCAAGGATGCCGGAAACTGCAGTTACGGTAAACCTGAATACCGTGAATATTTTTTCCAAAGCCCTGCTCATAATGTAGTTCTGTTCAATGGAGATGGCCAGAAAACTTATCAGCAGTATCATGGCACCATGTTGCCCGGTTCTGTCAGCAATCTTGTCGACGGTGGTAATATCAAATATGTACTTGCAGACGGTACAGGTCCTATGAGTAATGTGTTTGACCGCAATTTCCGTCATTATCTCTGGATTGATGACGTGATATATGTGATAGATGATATTCATTCACATGAGCCGGGTCATTTCGAGTGGTTATGGCATCCCGGAGGTGAGGCAAAGAAAAACGGTTTTGACCTTGAAGTGACAAATGGTGATGCAGCTGTGGCAATAAGGCCTATATATCCTCGCCCTTTGGCTTACAGCAATTATGTGCATGATTATCCTGAGGATATGTATTGGGAAGTAAAGAAAGGCCCGAAAGAGGATTTGTCGGGAGAAGAGGATTACTATTCATTTCATCTTCCCGGAAACACCGATAGAATTAAAGCTCTTACCGCGATTATTCTTAAAGACTCCCCTAAAGATAAAAATCTTCCCGTTATTGAACGTCGCGAAGGTAAAGACTGGATTGGCGTTAGGGTCAAGAAAAATGGAAAGGTGACTGATATCTATATCAATCAACTCGCCGATGGCAGACTCATGCATCTGAATTCATGGATTAATGCCGATGGTTGGGATACGGATGCCTATATGCTTGCCGTAAGTTATCCTGAAAATGGCGATGCAAACAATCCTGAAGAGGTGTTTATCGGTCATGGCAGCAGTCTTAAAAGGGGTGAGGATGTGCGTTATTCATCCCTATCGAAAATGAATGTGATTGCCAAAAATAATGGAGAGGCTCTTGACTTAAACGTTGTAGGGCAACCACGTGCTCAGATAAGATATAAGACCGGTGCCTCAGCCATTACTCTCAACGGAAAGAATATTTCTCCTGCCAAAGAGAAAGATATGGTTAAAATCAACTATAAAGCTCAAGTTTACGAATGAAAAGGTAATATAAGTTTGTGTGGCTTTCCAATCTTTCTTGGTAGACAGAGGAAGGAGTCATTGTTGCGCCTCTCTATGATATACATCGTGAAAGGTATGTAGTCTATTGGGATTCGGAGGAAGATTAATAATTCAGATGTAAACTAAAATTCAGGCAAATATTAATAATTTGGAAGACCCTAAAACTATGACATACATAGAAAATAGGAAGCGATCGATTCACATCGACCGCTTTCTTATTTTTCCATAATACTTTTTAAACTAACCTAACATCATGAAACGAGTAAATCATTGAATCTTTCTTAGTATCATCTGATTTACGATATTATAACATTACGACAGTTTATTTGGTTTAAAATATTTTAATTTTTTTTGAGAAAACGCCCATTTTATTTCTTTTATCTTGAGGGATGATTGCCTATCAGGTTGATAAATAACCTGATGTGTTGGATATTGAATTTTAAAATTTATTTGGCTAAACAATTTTTGAGATATAGAAATAGTAAAGGATTTTGAATTTGTCTGTACCGGAAGGAAAATGCTTAAGAAAAGTAAAAAAAATTAAATTTATATAATCAGAAGTTAGGTTTGATTTAATTTGTGTAAATTTACACAGTTATGGCAAAACTATTGCATCTTCTCGTGGGTCACTTAGTGTTTTTCATAATTATTATTGCTTTTCACTAAATTAAATATCTCAAGAATTATGGTTAGAAATAAACGTTTTTATGGAATGTTGAGGCTCCTTACAGGCTTATGTCTTTGCATAGGTTTATGTTTTTGCGCTTGTAATGATAAAAATGCAAAAGAGGACCTTCCGAAAATCGATCTTGAGAAGGCAATCTCAATTGGGAAAACGGATAAGCTTGACCGTAAGGGCTGGAAGGTGGAGACGGTGCAGTTGGCTGAGACCGACAGTACTGTCTTGGGTTATATACAGTTGGCAGGGGTAAAAGATGATAATGTGTGGGTATTCGATGAAGAAAGGGTTTACAGATTCGCTAAAGATGGGGAATGTGTATCCGTATTAGATAAACATGGAGCGGGCCCGGGAGAATACCGTGTCATAATAGATGCTGTGATTCTCCCTGAGAACCGTATCCTCTTATCAGATGCGTGGGCTATGAATTTTTATTCAGCACAAGGCAATTTTTTAACTTCAGTGAATAAAAACCGTGTGAAATCACTCCTTTCGGTAGATAAGGAGTTGGTGGTCTTAGGTTTCGGTCAATCTGAAGAACACGGCGATTCCGTACCGCTTTACTGGATGAATGATAATGCCTCGGTTATGTCATCAATGTTGCTTCACCCCGATAATGTGGGTAATGGCGCACTGTATTTTACCGTTCTGCAAGAGTTTGACGGCCGACCCGCTGTATTGTCGGCAGATACAATTTTCAGTCTTGCCAAGATAGGGGAAAAGATTCCTGAATTAACTTTCCATACGGGAAAACTGGCACTTCCTGTTGAAGTGGCCGGCGATTGGGACCGAGCGGATGAACGTGCGAAATATATAATGATATACGACGCGTTAGTGTGGAACAATTATGTGTTTGTTAATTATGGATATGACTCCAAAGGTTATTTTGATGTCTGGGATATGACAGATTGCACTCTGCTTTTCCGTAATATGGTGGCTAATGTAAAAGAGGGGGCAGGTATGCCACTCGAGACACCTGACGGAAGAATCGTGAGGGTGTGGCCCGCTAAAGTGACGGATGGTAAATTAGTAGGTATCATTATGCCTGATTGGCAATCGGAGGAGGCATCTGATGATTCCAATCCCGGAGTCTTCATTATTTCCAAAGAATAATAATTTTTTACAATAATAATCTATCTATTGAGTAAAATAGCCATACTATACGGGAACGGAAAGGGTAATTAGTTACTTCTCAATTAATAACCCTCAATATGAAACCAGTCAACATCCATCCAGCCACGGCTTAGACCGGACGGCTGAGAACTGAAGAGTCCTATTTTAGCTCCTATCCATTTCCCTTGACGAGCTCTGAAAGTGCCCGGCAATTCTATGAATTCGTTGCCGTCGAGACTATAAGAGAATTCACAGATACCCCCTTCTGCCATACGTGTGCGTAGATAAATATCACGCTCGTAATTTGGATTTAATCCGGCTTCGTATATTCGCGAGGCCGGAATTTTTATTGATGTCAAAGTTTCCTCCTTACCCCCTTTCTCGGCATCGTGACATGTAATAAGTTTTACCAAGAAATCCTTACCTGATTTCTCTACCGCAATACGTGCATAGTCGTGTCCCATGATTATGAGACCCGACTGTTGGCCGTCTTCTTTTGCGCTAACTTTCATCTTTGTGGTGGCGGTGAAGGCCGGAGCAGGCAATTTCTGGAGAAGCAGGTTAGGAACTTCCCAAAAATTGACAAAGTCAGGTGATAAGGAATGCCCGTATATACGGAGAAAACCTTGATCTGATGTCATGCCAAACAAGGGATTATAGTTGGCATGCCATTGCCATTGCTTACCTAACTCATGCGAGTTGAATTCATCGTTTTCTTGAGGAGTGGCCGGTTTCATATCGGCTACCGGTTTCCTGTATTGTTTTACAGGTGCTCCGTTTTCCCCCATAATCGGCCAGCCTTCTTCCCATTTCACGGGGTTGAGGTGAATCACGCGTCCATACAGATCTTTGTCTTGGAAATGAAGGAACCATGATGAGCCGTCAGGGGCATCCACTAATCCTCCCTGATGAGGTCCGTTGATATCTGTATTGCCTTGAGCCATGACTATCTTAGATTCGTATGGACCGAAGGGTGAGGAGCTACGCAGAGCCAGTTGCCAACCTGTAGCAACCCCTCCGGCAGGACATAAGATATAATATTGATCACCTCGTTTATAGAATTTGGGCCCTTCAACCGTGTGGTTTACTCCATCGTTCCCGTCGAATACGATCACAGGATTACTGTCAAGACCTGTACCATCCGGATTCATTTCCCACACAGTCAACACACTGTTCATTCCGGCACGTGATCCTGCCCATCCGTTTACGAGATATGCTTTTCCATCCTCGTCCCAGAGAGGACAGGGGTCGATCATTCCCTTTCCCTCTTTTACAAGCACCGGCTCACTCCATTTACCAAGCGGATTGTCAGTCTTAACCATGAAAATACCGAAATCCGGATCACCCCAGTAGATGAAATATTCCCCATTATGATGACGTAGTGCCGGTGCCCACACTCCTTTACCATGCTGTGGAGTAGAGTAAACATCGTATGGAGGCACTTTATCGAGTGCATAGTTCACGATTGTCCAATTCACCAGGTCTTTGGAATGAAGAATCGGTAATCCCGGTGATGATTGGAAGGAAGAGGCTGTCATGTAAAAGTCGTTTCCTACGCATATCACATCAGGATCAGAGTAGTCAGCATGTATTATAGGGTTGATATAAGTTCCGTCACCTTGATCCGCTACCCATGTTTTGGAAATCTGTATTGTATCAGAGGAACTGCCGTCCAAGGAGGGCGATTCTATTGATTTTGCACTATCTGTACAAGAGGTTAAGGCTGTAGCAAAAGATAGAAAAACTATAGTGAAAATCTGTTTAGTCATCTTGTGTACATTATTTGTGAAAACGGGGTTTATGGATAAACTCCATATAGCCTGTATTTAATAAATAATTCGGATAGAGAGACGAAACTACTCAATGTTACTCAAAAAATCTTTTTAGTAACAGGTATGATTCATTTGTAAAAAGTTTAAACAACTTCAAAGAAGGGACTATTAAAAGTAAGTTGTGATTAAGTAAAAAATGCTTCTGATACGGATTATATGATGTAAAACTGAAGAATATGATTCAGCAGGTTATCTTCAACTATTCAATCTAAGATGAAAAGAATAAGATTTTGTTTTGTATCTCTCATTCTCTTTATATTACCGGGTTATCTGTTTACCTTAGCTGCCGATGGTAGCCAAAGACATTCGAGGGATAGAGTAAAATTTGATTATATTTCCGGACACCCCGGTAATCGTGCATGTTTACGGTTACCGGCTTATCACGATAAGGTAAAAGCACTGATTTATTGCCATCAGAATATGACTGAAGAGGTGCTGTTCCGGAGTCCCTTATTCACTAATATAATGGATAGTCTTGGGATCGCTATGTTGTTTGTACAGTCAGGATCCCAGAATTGGGATATTATGACAGGTTGTCAGCAGCGATTTGAGGATATCATTACTGATATTTCTGCCAACTCGGGGCACCCGGAGATTGTTGTTGCTCCGATAATTCCGTTCGGCCACTCAGCTCAGGCAACTTTCCCTTGGAACTTTGCCGCATGGAATCCTGAGCGGACACTATGTATAATTTCATTTCATGGTGATGCTCCACGCACTAACCTCACAGGTTATGGGCGTGACAACATAGAATGGGGTCGGACACGTAACATTGATAGTATACCCGGATTAATGATTGTGGGCGAATATGAATGGTGGGATGCCCGTGTACGTCCGGCACTTGCATTCCGTATGATGTATCCTGAAAGCCGTATCTCTTTTCTATGCGATGCAGGAAGAGGACATTTCGATCTCTCTGAGGATACCCAGCTCTACATTGCCAAATTTATTGAAAAGGCTCTCGCGGACCCACGTCCTTCAAAGGGTGTCTATTATTCACGTTGGCAGGAGGATGGAAGTGAAACTAATGATATTCATGAACAGTTCTGGTATCAGGATGAAGAGATGGTAGACTTGACTAAAAAACGTTATGCGGCCTCACGTGGTAAGAAAATGCAATATGTCGGAGCAAAAGTCAATGGTAATCTTGTGGCCTATGATACTACAAAACACATTAAGATGTCGGTGGCAGTATATGGAGATAACTTTAGTGTAGAGCCGGTATTCCTTGATGAAACGAGAGCTGTGTTGTCAGATTCGCATGCTGCCGTAAATCCTAAAGTCATTTTGATTTCCGGTCCGGCAATACAGATTGATGATAATACTTTTACTATTGACAGAGATTATTTTGGTAAGGATCCACAACGGTTATGGACGGGAGTCACTGTGTGTATTGAAGCGGAGGGAGATGAAAATTACAAATCAGCTGTGCAGGAGTTGAATATTCACTTTAATTTATCGGAAGATTAGGACAATGATATGAAATTATAATTAATAATAATGTCTGATTAAGTAAAAAATGCTTCT
>CAZPHL010000034.1:0-23921 GCA_964586465.1 uncultured Sangeribacter sp. | reverse complement strand
AAAAAATAATATATTCTTAATCATATTCTTAACGATAAATTATTTAACTTATTGTTTTTATATTATTCCGGCTTTCTATTAAGTTTATAGGTGTATTATTAGTGGCCTTATATAATTATCTATAGTCTTGTTTAGTGAATTTGTATGAAATAATAATTCTTACTTCATTTTTATCGGTTTCCCGTAGTCTGACTCTTATCAGAGATTAAACCAATGTGTGATTCAATTGTTAATTTTTATACAAGACTAATCCATAAGGATTAACTATCAGCCTCATCCTCTAAATAAAGACTAATACATTCTCAAACCTTTCCACAAATGAAGAAATCAGTTATTTGGCTCCTCACTATTGTAATGTCCATCACTTTTGGGGCATTACTCTATTTTCAAATCATGTATCTTGAGAATATGGCTAAAATGAGGGAAGCCCAATTCTCTGAAACCGTTATGCGTTGTCTATCCGCCACTTCATCATTTCTTGAAAAAAAGGAAACCTTACATTTCCTGGAAGAAGATGTGAATATCATTGAATCAAATCTTTATGACGGTACCCCTAAAAACGGCAATTTCAGTTATACTGTCGAAAGTCCTGACGGTACTGTCACGAAATATACTCTTGAAGCCGAGACTGATGCTTCGCGCCAGATCACTTATCCCTCACCGACCGGAAGTATAGAAAGTCGTTATCGCGATATGCAAGAGGTTATTAGAAGTCAATATCTCTATCAGAAAGGTTTGCTGAATGAAGTGATTTTATCTATACTCCGTGATTCCGGCAATCGTCCGGCTTTTGAAAGAGCCGATTCCACTCTTATCAGGTCTTTCCTCGCTTCGGAATTATCAAGTTATGGCCTCAACGTCCCATTTGTCTATGCCGTAAAAACTTCAAAGGATGCAATTGTCTTTGCATCAGAAGGATTCGTTGACAAAGACAGTAAGGATAAGTACACTCAAACTCTTTTTCCTAACACTAACTCACAACTACGACTGGTTGTAGATTTCCCCACTAAAAGCACTTATATATTCTCTTCTGTAAGGTTTATCATCCCTACTCTTGCCTTTACTTTGATTTTACTTGTCATATTCCTTTACACAATCATTCTCGCTTTCCGCCAAAAGAAAATTTCTGAGATGAAAACTGATTTTGTAAATAATATGACCCACGAACTCAAGACACCTATCTCTACAATTTCTTTAGCTGCTCAAATGCTCAACGATGACTCTGTAAGGAAGTCTCCCTCTTCTCTTAATCATCTGTCACAGGTGATAATGGATGAATCTAAACGTTTAAGATTTCAAGTCGAGAAAGTCTTGCAGATGTCTGTCCTCGATAATTCAGGCAGTGGACTGAAATTCACGGAAGTCAACGCCAACAGTATCATTCAAACAGTTGTCAATACATTCAAAATTAAAGTCGAGAAATATGGTGGTGAGATATCCACTCACCTTAATGCCGAAGATGCAGAGGTTAAAGTGGATGAGATGCATTTCACCAACATTATTTATAATCTGCTTGATAATGCTGTTAAATATATGAGGGAGGAAGAGGAACCACATCTATCCATCACCACACGTGACATCGACAACAAGGATCTTGAAATCAGAATAAGTGATAATGGCATTGGTATAAAGAAAGAGGATATTAAAAAAATATTTGAAAAATTTTATCGCGTTTCCACCGGCAACAGGCACGATGTCAAAGGATTTGGTCTTGGTCTGGCATACGTGAAAAAAATGGTGACTATTTTTCAGGGTTCCATAACTGTTGAGAGTGAATTAGGAAAAGGTAGTACATTCATTATTACAATTCCTTTAGTAAGCCGCGATATTTAAACAAGATCAGGCTGCTCATAGTGAAGTCAAGTGTGTGAAAACCGCAAAGATTTAACTTCTTTTTTCAACTTATTTTTATCATTAGAATCTTTTTCGTGTTAAAATTGTTAATAAATAAAAGCTAAATTGAATAAATAAACTCTAAATATAGACACTTATGGATGACAAACTAAAAATACTGCTCTGTGAAGACGACGAAAACCTGGGAATGCTCCTGCGGGAATTTCTTCAGGCAAAGGGCTTCAATGCTGATTTATGTCCCGATGGAGAGAAAGGCTATAAGGCTTTCTTAAAAGGTAAATATGATCTCTGTGTGCTTGATGTTATGATGCCTAAGAAAGACGGTTTTACTCTTGCTCAGGAAATTCGTAATGTCAACAGCGAGGTGCCTATTATTTTCCTCACTGCTAAATCTTTAAAAGAAGATGTGCTTGAAGGATTTAAATTAGGTGCTGACGATTATATAACCAAACCCTTCTCCATGGAAGAGCTTGTTTTCAGAATCGGGGCAATTCTCAGACGTGTAAAAGGAAAGAAAGATAAGGAAATTACTTTATATAAACTCGGAAAGTATACTTTTGACACGCAGAAACAGGTGCTTATTTCTGATGACAAGACGCAAAAACTTACCACTAAGGAATCTGAACTCTTGGCTCTTCTGTGCTCGCATGTGAATGAAATACTTGAAAGGAATTTTGCCCTCAAATCTATTTGGATTGACGACAATTATTTCAATGCACGTAGTATGGATGTCTATATAACCAAATTACGTAAACTTTTAAAGGATGATCCTGAAATTGAAATTATCAATATACATGGGAAAGGCTATAAGCTGATTGTGCCGGAAGCCGACTCTAATAACCATGAATGATTTTTATAACATCATTTTCTCTTAAACTTATTTTGCCGTAAGGGTATTCTGAAAATTAATTATCTTAAGGAAATCTGAACCATAGTTCACGATTTCCTTTTTCACAAGTTGTCTCCCCGTACTTTTTTATATAAATAATATATGAAAATTCTCTATCGTATTTATCAATGGCTTATTGCAGCTCCAATTTTCGTAGTGGTTACATTTATAACTGCTATTGTCACAATGGTGGGTACTTTATGCGCCGGCACCCATTTCTGGGGTTACTATCCCGCTCACCTTTGGTCACGTTTTGTTTGCTGGCTCACTTTTGTAAAGGTTAAAGTTGTTGGGCGTGAGAATATCGATAAGAATACTTCATATATTTTCGTTGCCAATCATCAGGGTGCATACGATATCTGGTCTATTTACGGATATCTTAATCATAATTTCAAATGGCTGATGAAAAAGGAACTTGAAAATATATTTATGGTTGGACCGGCTTGTAAACGTGCAGGTCACGTATTTGTCGATGATTCAAATATTAAGTCTATCAAAGAAACCATTACTGAAGCTGAAGAAAAATTACGTGACGGTATGTCGCTTGTGATCTTTCCGGAAGGAAGCCGCAGTTGGGACGGCAAAATGATTCCATTCAAACGTGGCGCTTTTCTTCTGGCTTCAGAATTTAACCTTCCCGTAGTACCTATAACGATTGATGGTAGTTTCAAGGCTATGCCTCGTTATACTTATAATGTTACCCCTTGCACAATTACTCTTACTATCCATAAACCTATTTTCCCCGGAGAAAAGAAATTTAATACAAAACAACTGCTCGCACAATGTCGGGAAATAATAGCTTCTGATTTGCCCGGGCAAAAAGAATAATGTTTCACCTTATATATTTTTCTACCTCATAATTTTTAGGTGGTATCCCGACAATTATCCCTCTGTCTGAAACTTAAAGACACAATTGTTTGTTTTAATTGAAAAACACTTTAAATGAAACAAGTATTACCTGTCTGTCTTATTCTTATGCAGGATTGTTTTTTCTTTGTTAAGTAATAGGCAAGAAAGCAATTCTTAACTTGTTTCATTTGAATTGTTGAATTTTTAATGTATTTACTACCTTTTACTAAATATCATTATGTTACAGTATATTACAAATAATAAATCTCAAAAATCTGTTACTGACCAAGTAAAAGCTGTGCTCGAGGGCGGTTGTCGGTGGATACAAGTTGCTACAAAAGATATCAGCGATGAAAAAATCAGTGAAATTGTAAAAGAGATTCTTCCACTTTGTCTTGAAAAGCAAGCATTCTTGCTCCTTGAAAGCCGAGTGGATCTTGCTAAGGAACTTAATGTAGGCGGAGTTTTTCTGCACCAGGGTGACACTCCCTGCAGTCAAGCGCGTATGATACTCGGCCCCGCTGCTGTAATTGGTGTAGCCGCATCCTCAATGGCAGATGTGTTGAAAGTGTCAGCCCTTGATATCGATTATTACGGACTGCTACCTTTCTTCGCTTCCGAAGAGTCCGGAGAAAAATCTCTTGGAATCGAAGGAATTAAAGAACTCTGCGATCAGATGGAGAAACAAGAGGTCAATATCCCTCATGTAGCGATAGGCGGAATACGTTATGAAGATGTTAATGCACTTGTCAATGCAGGCATCAATGGAATCGCTGTCAGTGATGCAATCGCCTTCTCTGATGATCTTGTAAAAGAAACTGAAAAATTCATCAAAGCTCTTCCTGAACCGGAATCAGCAAATTGATATACTATTTACTACCATATTATTAATAATTTTACTAATACAAAATAGATTATGAAATTCAATCAGCCAAAACTTCCTTATGCCCCTGATGCTCTTATGCCTGTGATTTCTCCTACCACTATTGAATATCACTACGGAAAACATGAGAAAGCCTATATCGATACTCTGAATAAACTCATTGAGGGAACCGAATATGCTGACATGGCTCTTGAGGATATCATTGTTAAAAGTAGCGGGAAACTTTTCAATAACGCTTCTCAGGCTTGGAATCATATATTCTATTTCTTCCAATTCTCACCAAACGGTATCAAAGAACCTTCAGGAGCTCTCCGTAAACAAATCGACGAACAGTTTGGTAGCTTCGATGATTTCAAAAAGAAATTTGAAGAGGCCGGTGCCACATTGTTTGGATCCGGTTGGGTTTGGTTGGCTGCCGATTCTGATGGAAAACTCTTCATACAACAAAGCGGCAATGCCGGGAATCCTCTTACCGAAGGTCTGCAACCTATTATGACATTCGATGTCTGGGAACACGCATACTACCTTGATTATCAGAATCTCCGTGCCGAATACCTGCATCGCCTGTGGGATATAGTTGATTGGGATGTTATCGAAATGCGTTACGGCAGATAATAAATTGCTATTTCAGCCCCATATAAACTCCGGACCATAAATCCGGAGTTTTTTATTATGCTTCCCCTCACCGTCTGAAGAGTCATATTAGTTATAGAGCGTTTTTTATTGCGCTATCATTTTTTTTTTGTAATTTTGCGGAAATTTGGCAAATAAGACACAAAACACTCTCCGGTTAAATTATTATGTCGATTAGCTTTTTCTTAAAATTTTAAGTCTTCTTAAAGTTTTAAGATATTTTTTGGCCTGTAATTTGTTATATTATGTGTGACTTGAATGTCCCCAAAAACCCTTGCAACATCTAACATTTATTGCTGCGAATGCAAAACAACAATGAAATCACGCCTCATATCATCGAGGCAATAACTGATAAAAAAGGAAAGAAGATTTCTATTATCGATCTGTCGGCCATTGAATCGGCTCCTACAGGTCAACTCATTATATGTCAAGGTTCCAACACTTCACAAGTGAGCGCGATTGCTGACTCTATCAGGGATAAGGTCCTTGAAGAGTGCGGAATTAAGCCACAGAACTACGATGGTTACAGAAACTCTCAATGGATCATTATTGATTACGGTCACATAATGGTTCATATATTCCTCCCCCAATATCGTGAATTTTACAACCTCGAGTCTTTATGGAACGATGCCCCTATCGATAACCTACCTGATCTCGATTAGTCTTGTCTTTTAGAAAATTTATCCATTATTATGAAATACCCCGGACCCCAGAAAAATGGAAATCAGAACAAGAAGCCTTTGTTCAATATGTATTGGATGTATGGCATCATTCTGATTTCACTGTTTGCTCTTTTCTATTTCCAGGACGCCTCCCAAACTAAAGAAGTCAACTGGACTGATTTCGAAAAGGCAGCTCTTTCAGGAGAAGTAGATAAAATTCTCGTGTTCTCAGAAACCGGCATCGCTGAAGGCTATGTCAATGACGCAGGTGCTAAAAAGCATCGTTTTGACAATTCCGATTCTTTTGACGGTGATAAAAAAATAAAGACTACGATCCCGTCTTCTGATAAGATTCAGGAGAAAATCGATTCTTGGAATTCTCAACTCCAAGCTGAAGGGAAACAACCTATTGAGGTGACTTATGAAAAGGGTTCCGACCTGATGAAACTTTTCTGGTACTTCGGCCCGATTCTGCTTCTTGTGATATTTATGGTCTATATGTCAAAACGTATGAGTGGTGGCACCGGTGGTGGAGGCATTTTCAACGTCGGGAAATCACGCGCTACAGTGTTTGATAAAGACAACGGTAATACTGTCACTTTTAAAGATGTAGCGGGTCTTGCGGAAGCTAAAGTTGAAATTGAAGAGATTGTAGAATTTCTCAAACATCCTCAACGCTATACGGAGCTTGGCGCTAAAATTCCTAAAGGAGCCCTGCTTGTTGGCCCTCCGGGAACAGGTAAAACTCTTCTGGCCAAAGCCGTTGCCGGTGAAGCAAATGTACCCTTCTTATCGATGTCAGGTTCCGACTTCGTTGAAATGTTTGTAGGTGTCGGTGCCGCTCGTGTTCGTGATCTGTTTAAGCAGGCTAAAGAGAAAGCGCCTTGTATTGTGTTCATTGATGAGATTGACGCTGTAGGACGTGCCCGTGGCAAAAACCCCAATATGGGTTCTAATGATGAACGGGAGAATACGCTCAACCAGATGCTTACTGAAATGGATGGCTTTGGCTCCAATAACGGTGTCATTATTCTCGCGGCTACTAACCGTGCTGACATGCTTGATAAGGCCCTTCTTCGTCCCGGACGTTTCGATCGCCAGATTTATGTCGATCTCCCTGAGCTTACCGACCGAATGGAGATTTTTAATGTGCATCTCCGTAATTTAAAAGTCAATAGCAAACTTGATATAGAACAGCTCGCTCGTCAGACTCAAGGTTTCTCCGGTGCTGATATTGCCAACGTTTGTAATGAGGCGGCTCTAATTGCAGCCCGTAATAATAAACAGGCTGTTGACTGGAATGATTTCATGGCAGCTATCGACAGAATTGTCGGAGGTCTGGAAAAACGTTCTCGTATCATCACTGACGAGGAGAAATTCTCTATTGCCACTCATGAAGCAGGTCACGCCACCATCAGTTGGGTGACTCAATACGGTAATCCTTTGGTAAAGGTTACTATCGTCCCTCGTGGCCGTGCTCTTGGCGCAGCTTGGTATGCTCCTGAAGCTCGCCAGATCATACCTACACAAGCCTTACTCGACACCATGTGTGGTATGCTTGGTGGCCGTGCTGCAGAAGATGTCTTTACCGGTCAGATAGGAACAGGTGCCAGCGACGATCTTGAGAAATGCACGAAAATTGCCCGTTCTCTTGTTCTGGTTTATGGTATGAGCGACAAACTTCCCAATATTAATTATAATGATTCCACGGGTCAGGATTATGGATTTACGAAACCTTATTCTGAAGAAACAGCTAAGATAATTGATGAGGAAGTTAAGAGAATCATCAACGAGCAGTACGAACGCGCTAAAGAAATTCTGCGCAAATATGCCAAGGAACATAATCAAATCCGTGATCTTCTCGTTGAGAAAGAGGTTATTTTCCACGATGATGTACAGAATATACTTGGCCCGCGGAAATGGAAAAGCCGTACGGATGAGATAATCGAAATTAATAAAAAGGAGGAGGCTCAGCGTCAGAAACAGATTGAACTGACTAAAGACGAGCCAATGGAATCTAAAAAAAATAAAACATCTGAAACTTCGCCGGCTGCCACGCCGACTTCAGATGAATCAGACGACGATCCCGGCACACCTCCCCCCTTTGATAAGGATTAATAATCTTGATAGAGGACACTTGCTCAAAAGCAGGTGTCCTTATTTCTTTGATATAGGTTCTCCTCTTACATATTTCTTATCTCCTAAAGTTATGAATCAAAAAAACATTAACCGCATTACATACTCAAACCAAACAAAAATTGGTCAATTTTTCCTTTTTAAGAGGTCAAAATATAACTTTATTTCAATCTTATTGTTATCTTTGTATCTGTTTTTAGGTTTGATTTATTCTTTCCTCCTTTTCTCCGCAGTGATGACGGACCTATAAAATGAAACATTGATTTAATTTCAACTATAATATAACTATATGAAAACCAAACAAATCAGTATGCTGGCGTTAGTGCTGGCTACAGGAGGTGTCCTGCTTCCCTCATGTAAAGGCAACGGTGACCGGGCACAAGAAGGTGCCGTGGCACCGGAGTTGGCTGTTATGACAGTTAGCGAGTCTGATACTTCTCTTGAGACCGCTTTACCGGCCACCCTGGAAGGTACAAACGATGTTGAAATTCGTCCCCAGATCACGGGTTTCCTCACGAAGGTTCATGTCGAGGACGGTCAATATGTCCATAAAGGTCAAGTACTGTTTACAATTGATCAGGTTCAACTGCAAGCTGCCGTTGAGCAGGCTCAGGCTGCTGTAGCAGTGGCACAGGCTAATGTAAACACAGCCCAGACTAATGCTAATAACAATAAAATACTTCTTGACAAAAATATTATCAGCGCCTCGGCTTACCAGACTTCAGCTGACGCTTTGAATGCGGCAAAAGCACAGCTCCAACAAGCTCAGGCCGGTCTTACTTCTGCCCGTAAGAATCTGTCTTATTCCACCGTCACAGCTCCTGTAGCCGGTTTTGTGGGTGCTATCCCTTATAAAGAGGGCACACTGGTAAGCCCTCAGACTTTGCTTACCATGCTTTCAGACAACAGCACCATGCAGGCTGTTTTCTCTATCAATGAAAAGACACTGCTTGAATTTACTGACGGTGGCAAACGTAAGCTTAAAGATGCTATCGCTTCTATGCCTGAAGTTTCTCTTCGTCTCGCCGACGGTTCGATCTACCCCTATAAAGGTAAAATCATCTCTATCTCCGGTGTCATAGATTCTTCTACAGGCAGTGCTCAGACAAAGGCTGATTTCCCAAATCCGGATGGCATGCTCAGAAGCGGAAACACGGGTCAGATTCTTATTCCTACCGTACATAATTCCACTATTCAAATACCCCAGAACGCTACTTACGAAATCCAGGATATGAGATTCGTTTATGTTGTCGGCGATTCTGCAAAACTCCATTCTGCGCCTATTACAGTTGCTCCCGAAAATGACGGTAAGACTTTCATAGTAACCTCCGGTCTTAAACCCGGTGACGTGATTGTTACTGAAGGAGTAGGTATTACTGCGAAGGATGGCCTTGTTATTACTCCAAAATCAGGTTCTGCTTCTGCCGCACCGGCTCAAGCTGCGCAATAAACCTTATCTCTTTTAACAAGTAATACTTGAATTGACAAAACATGAAACTTGATAATTTTATTAACAGACCCGTGCTTTCTACCGTAATCTCGGTTTTTATCGTGATTTTCGGTATTCTGGGATTGTTCAGTCTCCCTATCGAACAGTATCCGGATATAGCACCTCCAACTGTCAGGGTTTCTACTACCTATACAGGTGCAAACGCCCAGACAGTACTTAATTCTGTGATTGCACCTCTCGAGGAGCAGATAAATGGTGCGGAAAATATGGATTATATGCTTTCTTCCGCTACTAACAACGGTTCTGCCTCCATCGAAGTCCATTTTAAGCAAGGCATGGACCCTGACATGGCCGCCGTCGATGTGCAGAACCGTGTTGCCAAAGCCGCTTCTTTCCTTCCGAGCGAAGTCAATCAGGTCGGCGTTATCACACAAAAACGTCAGTCATCTATGCTTATGGTTATCGGTATGTACGACCCGGAGGATAAGTATTCAACCCAGTTTATCGATAACTATATGGCTATCAATATCCTTCCACAGATAAAACGTGTGTCGGGTGTAGGTGAGGCCATGGCCTTCGGCGCAGACTATTCAATGCGTATCTGGCTCAAACCGGATGTGATGGCCCAATATAAACTTATGCCCTCGGATATCTCGGCTGCTCTTGCCGAACAGAACATCGAGGCTGCTCCGGGTCAATTTGGTGAACAAGGCGACCAGAGTTTCCAGTATGTCTTGAAATATAAAGGACGTCTGTCACAACCGTCAGAATTTGAAGATATCATTCTCCGCGCTTCTTCCGACGGCCAGATCTTGAGGCTTAAAGATGTCGCTGATGTTGAATTAGGTCGTCTCACTTACGGTTTCGCAAACCTTAATGATGGACATATCGGTTCTTCTGCAATTGTGTTCCAGTCTGCCGGTTCAAATGCTACCGCTGTTATCGAACGCATCGAACGGCTTCTTGACGAGGCCCGTAAGAATCTTCCGGCCGGTATGGTCCTTATGACCACCATGAGTGTCAACGACTTCCTTTTCGCATCTATCCATGAGGTAGTAAAGACTCTTATCGAGGCATTTATTCTCGTTTTCCTTGTGGTGTTTATCTTCCTTCAGGATTTCCGATCCACACTCATCCCTATGATTGCCATACCTGTGGCACTTATCGGTACTTTCTTCCTTCTATATATCTTTGGCTTTACACTCAACCTTCTCACACTTTCGGCTCTTGTCCTTGCGATCGCAATTGTGGTCGATGACGCCATAGTGGTGGTCGAAGCGGTCCACGCCAAACTCGACCAAGGCTACAAATCACCTCGTAAGGCCTCTATCGATGCTATGAATGAAATTGCCGGTGCACTTATTTCAATCACACTCGTGATGATGCTTGTGTTTATCCCGGTTTCATTCCTTGGAGGCACCTCAGGTATTTTCTACCGTCAGTTCGGTCTTACCATGGCCATGTCAATCGGTCTGTCGGCCATTAACGCTCTTACCCTCTCCCCTGCCCTATGTGCCCTCTTCTTGAAAGGCCATGATCAGAAGCCCCTCAAGGAACGTATGGGAGAAGCTTACAGTGAAGCAGCCAAAACAGTTGCTCAGTCTTATAAAAAGCGCTTTACCTTCCCTCCGATCATCACTGTCATCTTCCTTATTGCCGCCATCGTTTTCCTTGTGCTCGGTTGGTACACATTCGAAAATGTGGCACTCAGCTGTATTGCAGTAATTGTGGCTGTCTTAGCACTTATCGGTGTCTTCACACAGTCTTTCATCGATGCTTTCAATAAAGCGTTCGGCAATCTTCTCAATGTTTACCAGAAGGGTGTTAAATGGTTTACAAGTCATAAATTAATCGGATTCGGATGTGTAGCTGCATCTATTGGAATCCTTGTTTGGCTTATGGCAATTACTCCAACCGCCCTTGTTCCTACAGAGGATACAGGTACAATCATGGGCGCCGTAACCATGCCGCCGGCTACCTCTCAGGAACGCACCCAGGCTGTCATGAATGAGGTCGACAGTATTATCGGCACCATCCCTGCCGTGCAGAGCCGAACCGCTATTACTGGTTATAGCTTCGTTGGTGGTCAGGGTAACACTTATGGCTCTTTTATAATCAAGCTTAAACCATGGGATCAACGTGATGAGAATACTGAAAGTGCCAGTGCTGTCCTTGGTCAATTGTTTATGAAGACTTCCATTGTGAAAGACGGACGTATCATGTTCTTCCAGCCTCCTATGATTACCGGTTATTCCGCTACCAACGGTTTCGAGATTAAACTTCAGGATAAGACAGGTGGTAGCCTCGACAAGTTCTTCCAGGTTTATCAAACTTTCATTGCCGCACTTAACGCCGATCCGAATATCCAGATGGCTTACTCCAACTTCAACCCTACCTTCCCGCAATATATGGTTGAACTTGATGTAGCCAAAATCAAACAGGCCGGTCTCACTCAGAATGCTATTCTGTCTGCACTTCAAGGTTATTACGGTGGTATGTACATTTCCAACTTCAACAGTTTCGGTAAACTGTATCGCGTCATGATGCAGGCTGAGCCGGATGCGCGTGTATCTCCTGAGACTTTGAAACAGATCAAAGTGCGTAATGGTGTTGAGATGGCTCCGATTGATAACTTTGTCAAGCTAACTCGCGTTTACGGGCCTGACATGATCGATAGGTTCAATATGTTTACGGCCATCTCTGTTACAGGTACTCCGGCTCCGGGTGTTTCTTCAGGTCAGGCCATCGCGACTATCGAAAAAATTGCAGCAGCCACCCTTCCTTCCGGTTATGGCTTTGAATATGCCGGTATGACACGTGAGGAGGCCTCCGGTTCGAGCGGTTCCACAGGTTATGTATTTATTCTCGTGCTTATGTTCGTCTATCTTATTCTTTCAGCACAGTACGAGAGCTACATTTTGCCCTGGGCGGTTATTCTGTCGGTACCGTTCGGTCTGATGGGAGCATTTATCTTTGCACGCATGATGGATATCGCCAATAATATCTATCTCCAGATTGCACTCATCATGCTTATCGGTCTTCTCTGTAAGAATGCTATTCTTATTGTCGAGTTTGCACTCGACCGCCGTAAAACAGGCATGAGCATTCTCAAATCAGCCATTCATGGTGCCCGCGCTCGTCTGCGTCCTATTCTTATGACCTCTTTAGCAATGATTATCGGTCTTCTCCCGATGATGTTCGCCCATGGTGCAGGTCGTAATGGTAACCAGGCCCTCGGTTCGGGAGCGATTGGAGGTATGTTGATCGGTATGATTTTCCAGGTGCTCATTGTCCCTGCTCTATTCGTTGCTTTCCAGGCCCTTCAGGAGAAACTCTCACCTCCGAAATGGAAAGATACCGATCACACGGGAATCTCTTCAGAGCTTGATCAGTATGTGCCCTCTCATGAGTAATTACGCAAATTAAAATTTCATGAAATACGTAAAAATATATGCAGCCGGCGCGCTGATGGCATTAGCTCTGTCAAGCTGCAACATTTATAAAAAATATGAGTTTCCGGCTCAGGAAAGTGCTATAGCAGCCGACTTCAGTAAGGCTGTTGAAGCACCGGTTGATTCTACATCTCTTCCCTACCTCGGTTGGGAAGAGGTGTTCAAGGATCCCAAATTACAGTCGCTCATTCGACTGGCTCTTTCCCACAACAAGGATCTCAAAAATGCCAAATTGAATGTAGACATAGCTCATGCACAGCTGAAAGGTGCAAAACTTAGCTACTTCCCTTCGGTAGCCTTCGCTCCTAATGGAGGTGGCTCAAGTATGGGGGGAAATCAACTCCCGATGAGTTCCATGTCGTGGAGCTATACCTTGCCTCTATCCGTGCAATGGGAAGTGGATGTGTTTGCTAAAATCCTCAACCGTAAACGCGGTGCTCAGATGAGTTATGAGATGAGTCAGGATTATGAACAAGCCACAAGATCTCAGATTATCTGTACGGTAGCGAATATTTATTATAGTCTTGTGATGCTTAACCAGCAGCTTGACCTCACAAAACGCACTTCTGAAATCTGGAAAGAACAGGTCACCTCAATGGAACTTCTGAAGGATGCAGGACGTACAAATGAAGCCGCTGTGGTACAGAGCAGGGCCAACTATTATAATATAATGAGTTCGATCCCTACTCTCGAGGCCTCGATAAATCAAATGCACAATACCATGTCTCTCCTGCTAAACACTTATCCGCAGACATGGGATGTAACCGGTGATTGCGACTTCACGATTCCTCGTCAACTTGTTGAAGGAATACCTATGAATTATGTAGCAGTGCGTCCTGATGTGCGTGCTGCCGAACGTTCTCTCGCGGCAGCCTATTACTCTACCAATAGTGCACGTGCAGCTTTCTATCCGAGCCTTGTTATTTCCGCTCAGGGAGGTTTCACCAATCTTCTCGGCAGTATGATCAAGAATCCGGGAGAATGGTTTATAAATCTCGCCGGACAACTCACTGCTCCGATTTTTTCAAGAGGCCAGAATATAGCGACTCTTGAAGCTGCAAAAGCACAGCAAAAGCAAGCTTTTAATACTTTCGAATATGCAGTGCTGAACGCAAGTGCTGAGGTGAGTGATGCGCTTGTCAATTATAACAAGAACGTCGAGAGGAATGACTATCTTCAGAAACAGGTTGACCAACTGGAGAAATCTGTGGAATACACCAACGAATTGTTTATGTATAACACAGGCACTACCTATCTTGAAGTTCTTACAGCCCGTTCCGGACTTCTCAACGCCCAACTCGCTTGTATTGCCAACTGGCATGAGCGTGCTGCGGCACTCATCAGTCTGTATCAGGCTGTCGGCGGTGGACGTTAAAAACTAACCTTAAAATCTATAAATTATGGCAAAAATCAGTAATCTCGCCTATGTTCACCCGAATGCCAAACTTGCCGATGATGTTGTAATCGATGCTTTCGCTTATGTCGATGACAATGTAGAGATTGGTTCAGGGTGTCATATCCATCCCCATGTGAGTATCCTTTCCGGTGCTCGGATAGGAAAGAACAATGAAGTTTTCGAAGGTGCGATAATCTCTGCCACACCGCAGGATTTCCGGTGGAAAGGCTGTCCCTCTTATGTAGTTATCGGTGATAACAATAAAATCAGGGAGCAGGTTATTATCAACCGAGGTATCCATGAAGAAAGCAAAACCGTAGTCGGTAATAATACTTTCATAATGGCACAGAGCCATATCGGACATGACACCGAGATCGGTGACTACTGTGTGCTTGGAAATGCTGTGAAAATTGCCGGAGATGTCAAGATAGGTCATCACACTATCCTCTCTTCTCATGCGCTTGTTCACGAAAAATGCCATGTCGGAGATTGGGTGCTCATTAAGGGTGGATGCCGTGTCAATGGAAATATTCCTCCATTCGCTGTTATGGCGCATAATCCTATAACTTATTTCGGGGTGAATGCGTTTGTACTTAAAAAATGGAAAAAGTCAGATAGTATCATTGACGATATCGCCAAATGTTACCGCCATGTATACCAGACTCACACTTCGGCTTTCAATGCATTACGTCGTATCCGTGAAGACGTTGATGAGTCGCCCGAACGTAATGAGATTATCGACTTCATCGAAGGGCACGGGCTCAGACTGGCAGCCCTCCCTTTGGTTGACATAGATGATTAAATGCTTATAAATACAAAGCGGCGTGGTTTTTTTAATCACGCCGCTTTGTATTTATAAGCATTTATCTGTAACTTTGCAATATGAACTGTCTGAAATAAGTTATATCTTTTTTAACTTAATCATCTATACCAACATAATTCTACTTGTTGACATGAACTTAAAAAAACTGCTGGTCCGCACTTCTTCCGGACTCGTATACGTCGGTTTGATTATCGGGTGCATCTTCTGGGGACAGATACCCTTCACATGGCTCGCGGCTCTATTTGCCACTCTGGCGACTATAGAATTTGAAAAAATCACCCATGAGCTCACTCCACGCACGGTGCCCACTCTGATTCTTGACATCATAGGCTGCATCGCTCTCACTTTTTCATGGATGTTATGGCCCTTATATATATGGGTATTCGTGATGCTCGGACGAATGACCTTGGAGCTTTACATCAAAAGCGATACCCCTCTTGCCGACCTTTCCAAATCTCTCATGACACAGATCTATATCGGAATGTCCCTTGCAATGATGTGTTGTCTTGGCGCCTGGTGGAATCTTAAGGTCGTTCTGGTGGTTTTCTTTATGATTTGGATCAATGATACAGGGGCCTTCCTCGTAGGTAGCCTTCTGGGGCGTCACAAGCTCTTTGAACGTATTTCTCCGAAGAAGTCTTGGGAAGGGTTCTTCGGCGGTTTATTATTCAATTTAGGAGCTGCTGCTTTGTTCTGTTTATTTGGCAACGAATTCTTTGGTCTGGAGAAAAACCTTGGTATGTGGCTCGGACTTGGGGCACTCGTCACTTTGTTCTCTACCTGGGGAGACCTTGTAGAGTCAATGATGAAACGCTCGCTTAATATTAAAGATAGCGGTAATATTATGCCCGGACATGGTGGTATTCTCGATCGCATCGATTCTTTGCTCTTCGCAATGCCCGCCACTCTTCTTTATCTAACCTTCTTCAGACTTATATAATTTCCCTAAGGTAAAAAGAAGCTGCCCGACAAAGTCTTGTGATTCTTTGTCGGGCAGCTTCTTTTTACCTTATTATTTTATTCTAAACCAATAGCCCACTGTAGCACCTATTGACCATTGATTTGAGGCACTATAGGTATCCACTCGCTTTGATGAAAATAAATTTCCGAGGCCATAATAGAATCGGGCCTCAATGCAAAGTGAATTTCGTCGTGTGACGTTGAACTCTGCTCCCAGTCCCGCCGAAATACCATAATCTACCTTCTGTTTAACCTCAAGAAGCATCTGCTCGTTCATTCTGTTTTTATACGGGAAATCAGGAAGATTGGCCATGTCATGCGGATCAAAATTTGCTTTGACCTTATCACCTAAATATAGGCCTACCTGAGGACCGGCATTGAAAAAGAAGCGTCCTCTCCTACCGAAGAAGATATGAGCGAGCACAGGCAACTCTATATAGTTTGTAGTGCGGGTATAGTTGTAAGGGGCCTCCTCAAAGTTCTCACTCCACCCTCTTTGAGCAAAATTTAGCTCCGCAATGAGGCCGAAGTGGTTCTCCTCAATATATCTGAACATGATACCTCCTGTAAAACCAAGAGCAAATTTCTGTCTGACATTAGGATTGAAGAATACTTCCGAAAATTCCACACCACCCTTCACACCCAAAGCTACATTGGAGCTATAATGGGTCTGAGAAAAAGACATGGTTGCGGGAAAAAGTGCCAAAAATGTAAAGATAGCAACTATAACCTTTTTTCTTCTGCTTTTAATAGGCATAATACTCTGGTATAAGTTTATAGAGAAATTTTGTCCACGTATCCAGATGGACGGAATCTTAATAGGTAAACTATAGGATTGACAAAACCTCCCCAATTGCTTACACGTTTCAGATTGAAATCTGTCTGAAGACCTTTGGAAGTGTTGAAAGCTATTTTATTATAGTCTCCCCCATTATTAACTGTCGTATCTATGAAATAATTGGCGATATCATATCCTGAAACCGCAAAGTTTGGAAATGATTTTGTCGGTACGCCACCAAACATCTCGGAGAAACGGTCGGTAAAAAGTTTACCCTCTTCATTCTCAGGATCAAACCAACAACGTGCCGGAACCAATACATCTGCATCATGGAAATGCTCCCTGAAATTATCGGTCAGCATAACCCAGCTCGGACGACCCACTATTGTGATCTCTGCTCCGGGTGTATTATCCTTTATTTGTCTGACGGCCTCAATAATCATATTCACTTCCTCTCTTTTTTGTGGATAGGCATATAGCAGATATGAACCGTCATCACTGAAATTATATTCTGATAATCCGGCTACTGAAACCTTCTTTACCTTGTGAGAATCATACTTATCCTTGACCAATTCCGCTATGGCATCACTGTCATCTACCGCCCCGACAAAAATTAATTCCTTGTCTCCATAATCTTTTATAAGCTTTTCCGCTACCTGTTCATTGAAAAAGGTTGGAGAGGAAAGAATCTGAACCATTGACGGATTCTCTTCATAAAGATCATTTCTCACGTCAAAGGCATTTATAATCTCTATACGGTTGGTCTCACCATAGTTGGCCAGGAAAGCGGGAAACGACTTGTCGGCTGTTGCTATCAGAAGATTGGGTTCAAAATTGTCAAGCTTTGCTGTCACGGATTCTGTCGATCCCCTGCCATCTATCACTTTGAAATCGATCTTGAAGGGTGCATCTTTCATGTCTTCTAAAGCCATGAGCATTCCCCTTGTGAAATCTATATCCTTCTTGGATGCCGGATCATCAAGCAGCAAAGCTACTCTTATTTCCCTCAGCTGCTGTAACTCGGAATTAACCTGATGGATTGAATCGTAAATTTCCTGAATGCCTTCTGTAGACAATTCACGTGGATCTTCGGCCATCACCTCTTTTTCTACCTGCACAGTCTGGATGATTGGCACGTTTATTACGTCGTCTTTCTTTGGCTGCCCGGTAGATTCATTAGCATCTTTAAGTGTTTCCTCATCTACACCGGTTTTCTGAGAGATAGTCGACCATGTGTCTTTCTTCTTTACTTTGTAAGTAGCTATGCCTGCAAGACGTTCTTCTTCAACCAATTCCGTATGCAATCGTTTGACATTGGAATTAGCCATCACCCTTACTGTCTCACCGGCTTTGAAATTCTTCTCCGACACTCCCGGATTCGCTTTCAGAATATCCTCTACTGTAGTCTGATATTTCTGTGAAAGTGAGTAAAGTGTTTCACCCGGCTTTATCACATGGTAAACATATTTAGTGCCTGAATTTACATCCTGCTGAGGAAACTCCAAAGTCTCACCGGCCTTTATACCGTATCTTGAATCCGGATATAGCATATATATGGTTTCCACAGGAATACCATATTGTCTTGAAATTCCATATACTGTTTCCCCTTTCTTTACCACATGACGTATAGGCTCCAGATTCACTAAATCAGCCGATGCCTCCTCATGCGGTTCTGTCACAACGGTCACTCTACCTGTCGGATAATATAACCTTGTCCCTTTCTTCATCTCAGAAGCGGCTGTAGGGTTCAGCCTTACCAGTTCTTCAAGATCCCACCCATATTGTTTGGCCACACCGTAAATCGATTCACCTTTCTGGATCTCATGATAATAATATTCCTTTCCCAAAATCTCCGTTCTCGGCAATTCGGGAGTAGCCGACATCAGTGGTAAAGCCACAATTGATGCTACAAATAACAGGACATCTTTTTTCGAAAATTTCATAATGCAAATTTAGCACATTTTTTTCATTACACAAGCGGCTCTCCGTTACCCCACGCACACTCCGTAGAAGTGGCATAATTATAATTAAATTTTGCTATGCCAAGATCAATGAGATTGGTCTGTGTCTCTTCTTTCACTCTGGCACAAGGCACGGCATTCTCACCTTCTCCTTTTAGAAAGATTCTTACAGGTCTTTTGTTAAGCGACGACGGAGCACAAGCCACACCTTCAAGTCCGAGTTTCAAATCAGGAAGTATGGTCATAGCCTGAGCCGCCTCTCCGGAGGGTTCAAAAAAGTCAATTGGATTCATGGTTTTTCTATGAGCAAACTTCACGGTAAGTTTCGCCAGAAACTTCTCCTTCCCGAGAGGTATTCCGAACAGAACTATAAAAACCACCTTTTCTCCTGCTCTGAGAGGGGCCTTCACCTTATCAGCATTAAAAGTACCTCCCACAAAACAGGTGCCCAATCCGTATTCAACCGCCTTGATTACAAACTGCTCTGCAAAATAACCGGCACGTTCATAAACATTCTCGACAGCTGTGTCAACTACGGCTACCATATAATTACGTGGATTAGTAAAACTTCCATAACTTCTGCTGAAAGCTTTCATCGGGTCAGGATCATCCGTGACAATCCTGAATTTTAACCCGTGCTGATGTGTATTTATCATTGTCACCACTGCCTTGAGTTTATTAATCAAAGCTACAGGTACCGGTTCATCTGTATATGCTCTCACCGAATGACGGCTCTGCAGTAGATCTAAAGGTGTCTTGATGTTATCAGGATTCATTTTAAAATAATCAATTTAATTCTACATCTGTTGCTACTGTCTATCTCACTTGCGCTCGAGACGTGCTACATTCTCCACATGATGAGTATGGGGGAACATATCGACAGGCTGCACTGCTGTAACCTTGTATTTTTCGTCAAGCAATGCTATGTCACGAGCCTGTGTGGCTGGATTGCAACTTACATAAACTATAACATCCGGTTCGGCATTTAAGATTACTTTTACTACATCTTCATGCATACCTGCACGTGGAGGATCAATGATCATAATGTCAGGATGGCCATGTTTTTCTATGAATTCGTCCGTCAGAATATCTTTCATATCTCCGGCATAGAAGAGTGTATTGTCAAGCCCGTTGACTTCCGCATTAAGTTTTGCATCATCTATAGCTTCCTCAACATATTCTATACCGATTACCTGTCGCGACTGACGGGCCACAAAATTCGCTATAGTACCGGTCCCTGTATACAGATCATACACAAGAGGAAGTTTATCTCCAACCTTATGTTCCGGATTTAACCCGGCAAATTCTCTTGCCACTTTATACAGCTCGTAAGCTTGTAGCGAATTTGTCTGATAAAAAGACTTTGCATTTACCCTGAACTTCAAACCCTCCATCTCTTCCTCAATATATTCAGGGCCTGAAAATGCCACTACCTCCTGATCGGAAATCGAATCATTGAGCTTTAGATTCACAACATATAGAAGGGATGTCAATTGTGGGAAACGTTCTTTTATAGCGGTCATGATATCATTTATTTTCTCGGGATCTTTCTCACCGAAAGTCAGACATACCATGACCTGGCCTGTTGAAGCGATACGTAACATCAACGTACGCAGAAGTCCACGGTTCTCCTTTATATTATAGAATAAATAACCTTTTTTCTCTGCGTATTCATATATGAAGTTCCTGATTTCGTCACCCAAGCTATCCTGAAGGTGACATTTTTCAATGTGCAACACTTTGTCAAACGCCCCCGGGATATGAAAACCTAAGGCGTTGCCACTGTCATTGAACACCCTTCCTGATCGTATATCTTCCCATGAACGCCATCTCTTGTCAGAAAATGTATATTCCATTTTATTTCGATAACCCCAGATCTTTTCCGACCCTAATGCCGGTTTTATTTCCGGAAGCTCCACTTTGGCTATTCTTTCAAGCGCATCCACCACCTGCTGACGTTTATGTTTCAGTTGCTCTGTATAAGGAAGATGCTGCCATTTACATCCACCGCACGTACCGAAAGATTCACATGCCGGAGCCACACGTAGTGAGGAAGGTTCAATCATTCTTATGATATGAGCCTCTGCGAAACTGTGTTTTTTCTTGTCTACCTTAAGATCTACGACATCACCGGGAGCAGCGTAGGGCACAAACACCACAATCGGTGTTTCATCACTCTCACGCAGCTTAACGCGGGCCAAAGCTTTACCTTCAGCTGCCACACCCGTAATCGAAACGTTATGTAATTCGGGAAATTCTTTTCTTTTTCTTGCCATTTTTGACATATTTTATGGATACAAAATTAGTGATTTTGAGTTATATTTACTAAATTTGCACATGTAAATTGACACGGTAATAGAAAACATCTTCACAAGCCCGTGTCTTATCCCGAAATTTAGACCCCGTATGGGTAGCCATTTCAGAAGAAATGAAATAATATTTTTAAATTATACTATTAATAATCATTATATTAAACATGGCAAAAGCGATTTATACGTTTGGCGACGGAAAAGCCGAAGGTAATGCCGGGATGAGAAATCTTCTCGGTGGCAAAGGTGCCAACCTTGCCGAGATGAATCTTCTTGGAATGCCCGTTCCTCCCGGATTCACTATCACAACAGATATTTGTACTGAATACACCCAATACGGCCGTGACAAAGTGGTGGCTGACATCAAGAAAGATGTTGAAAAAGCCATCGCTCATGTAGAGGAACTCACCGGTAAAAAATTTGATGATTCTTCTAATCCGCTTCTCGTTTCTGTTCGTTCCGGCGCCCGCGCATCTATGCCCGGTATGATGGATACTGTCCTTAACCTCGGTATGAATGACGCTACTGTCGAGACTATGGCAGAAAAGAGCGGCAATCCCCGTTTCGCTTGGGATAGCTACCGCCGTTTCGTCCAGATGTATGGCGACGTTGTGCTTGGCATGAAGCCTAAGAGCAAAACCGATATCGATCCTTTCGAGGCCATCATGGATAAGGTTAAAGAGGAAAAAGGCGTTAAGTTCGATAACGAACTCGATGTAGACGATCTCAAGGAACTCGTTAAGCTTTTCAAGGCTGCTGTTAAGGATTACACAGGCAAAGATTTCCCCGAGTCAGCTTGGGAGCAGCTCTGGGGTGGCATCTGCGCTGTGTTTGACAGCTGGATGAATGAACGCGCTATCCTCTATCGCCGCATGAACCAGATTCCTGAAGAATGGGGAACTGCTGTCAATGTTCAGGCTATGGTTTACGGTAACATGGGCAATAATTCCGCTACAGGTGTAGCATTTAGCCGTGATGCCGCTACAGGAGAGAATATCTTCAATGGCGAGTACCTCATCAATGCTCAGGGCGAAGACGTTGTGGCCGGTGTACGTACACCTCAGCAGATTACAATCGAAGGCTCTCGTCGCTGGGCTGCCCTCCAGGGTATCAGCGAAGAGGAGCGTCGCACAAAATATCCTGCCCTCGAGGAGTCAATGCCCGACTGTGCTGCCGAGCTTATCGCAATCGCACATAAACTTGAGGATTATTACAAGGATATGCAGGATATGGAGTTCACTATCCAGGATGGCAAACTCTGGATGCTCCAGACCCGTAACGGTAAGCGTACAGGTGCCGCTATGGTTAAGATCGCTTGCGACCTCATGCAGGAAGGTATGATCGACGAGAAGACTGCTCTCCTCCGCATGGAGCCTCAGAAACTCGACGAACTTCTCCACCCTGTATTCGACAAGAGCGACATCAAGAAAGCTACTGTTGTTGCCAAGGGTCTCCCCGCTTCTCCCGGTGCAGCTGCAGGTCAGATCGTATTCCAGGCTGACGACGCAGAAGCTTGGGCTGAAAAGAAGAAAAAAGTTGTTCTCGTTCGTATAGAGACTTCACCTGAAGATCTCCGCGGTATGGCTGTAGCTCAGGGTATCCTGACAATGCGCGGCGGTATGACAAGCCACGCTGCCGTAGTTGCACGTGGTATGGGTAAATGCTGCGTATCCGGTGCCGGTGAAATCAAGGTTGATTACAAAGAGAAGACTGTAGAGATGGGTGGCAAGGTTTACCACGAAGGTGACTGGATTTCACTCAACGGTTCTACAGGTGAGGTTTATGACGGTCAGGTTCCTACACGTGAGCCCGAACTCGACGGCGACTTCGGTAAAATCATGAACCTTGCAGCTAAATACACCAAGACTCTCGTACGCACAAACGCAGATACACCCCGTGATGCTAAACAGGCTCGTCACTTCGGTGCTCAGGGTATCGGTCTCTGCCGTACAGAGCACATGTTCTTCGAGGGCGACCGTATCAAAGCTGTTCGTGAGATGATTCTTGCTTCCGACGTTGAAGGTCGTCGCACAGCCCTTGACAAACTCCTCCCGATGCAGCGTGGTGACTTCGAAGGTATCTTCGAGGCTATGGATGGCTACGGTGTTACTATCCGTCTTCTCGATCCACCGTTGCATGAGTTCGTACCTCATCAGACTGCTACTCAGAAAGAGCTCGCAGAAGAGATGGGTCTCACACTCGAGCAGGTTAAGGCAAAAGTTGATTCTCTTGAAGAATTCAACCCGATGCTCGGTCACCGTGGCTGCCGTCTTGGCATCACCTATCCCGAGATCACAGAGATGCAGACTCGTGCCATCATCGAAGCAGCACTCAACTGCAAGAAGCGTGGCATAAAAGTTGAACCGGAAATTATGGTGCCCCTTGTAGGTGTGCTCAAAGAGCTCCAGAATCAGGCAGATATAATCAACAGAACAGCTGCCAAAGTATTTGAGGAGCGTGGCGAGTCACTCCACTACAAAGTTGGTACAATGATTGAGGTACCCCGTGCAGCTCTCACAGCCAACAAGATTGCTGAAGTTGCCGACTTCTTCTCATTCGGTACAAACGACCTTACCCAGATGACCTTCGGTTATTCTCGTGATGATGCTCCGAAATTCCTCAAATTCTACAAAGAACAGGGTATCATCAAAGTTGATCCGTTTGAGGTGCTTGATCAGGAAGGCGTTGGTCAACTCGTTGATATGGGTGTTAAGAAAGGCCGTGCCACCAATCCCGACCTCAAGGTTGGTATCTGTGGCGAGCACGGAGGTGAGCCCAGCAGCGTAAAATTCTGCGCTAAACTTGGCATGAACTACGTATCTTGTTCTCCCTACCGTGTGCCCATCGCACGCGTAGCTGCGGCCCAAGCTGCTATCGAGGATTAAG
>CAZPHL010000033.1:0-23924 GCA_964586465.1 uncultured Sangeribacter sp. | reverse complement strand
GAGAGCGTCCGATTCACATCGAACGCTCTCAAATCACTTTTTTACCTCAAGATACAATCTATAAGACACTCTTATCACTGCCTATAAGACACTCTTATCACTATTGAATCTTTAACTTATAACTGCTGCACCTTTAACCAAATTTTAATCTTTAACCAATTTAATACCACCGATTATTGCGTGATTTGTCTGTATATTCATGTTCTCATTTTCAGGTCGGAAGCTGAGACCGACAGTGTGAGCTCCCGGTGTGAGATGTACTTTCACGGAATTTGACCATCCATATTCATCCCAGTTGTCACGGCCACGCTGCGGCATCACTATCATACCTTTTTTGTCACCGTCTACTGTCAATGTGCGGATGGCACACTTGTTTTCTGTGTTGACCGGTCCATTGCCGTTGGCATAATTGACACTCAGGTAATAATCACCCTCTTCAGCCACATTCACCGGAATGTCAAGTGTGGACGTTTTGTCATTGCTTGCTTTATTCGTATCCACGAATATCTGTTTGCGGGTTGATCTTGGCTCGGAAGCAAAACCCTCCACTCCATCTGCAGAGACACCGATCACCTGATATTCTCCCGGCTCGGAAGCGTCGTAAACCGTTGCATTGGTCTTGGCTACGACTTTGCCATCTTTTAATACGAGATAATGACCTATATACTCGATCGGGTTCCATACAAGATTGTTGCCTTCAAGCCAAATGATGGGAGTGAGAGGTGCATTCAGGGCGTTGACATGGTTCACACCAAGCTCAGGAATCTTGTTGTCGGCCATAATTATGTCAATTTTCATTTTTCCTTTAGCATTTTTTGCCGCGATAAAGGGCGATTGCTCCTTGCCGTTGACTTTAAAAGATTTGATCTCATTGCCATAACCGCTGACCGTGATGTCAAGTGTGGCATCGCGATATTTGAAACCGTCCAGTGAGCGCGTTCCCGCTAATGCTTTGGGCACGAAGGGATGAAAAGCCAGACCGTCTTTCTTGAAATCTATGCCGAAAAGCACTTTATGGGTGAGGGCTATGTTGCCGCTCAGACACCATAACATGTTAGATGAATTCAACTCGGTGGCAATATCTCCGTTCTCCAGATTGTAATTTTCTTTGTTCGTGCAGAAAAGTGCCGCCGGACGGAACACACCTCCTATGGCTTCCATCACACCCTCTTCATTACCGGCCTTTGCATTCGCCAGACCCCACCAGGAACCTACCCAGGGCCATAACGATTTGTTATGGTAAGCCGGTATGTCAGCTATGAAAGGATAGAAATTGGTTGCGCCGAAAGGTGTGGTAGGATTATTGGCTGTCAGTGTTTTGGCACGTTGTTCAGGGGCTATATCCCACATTATGGCAAGTGACTCGCCTAAGGTCTCCGCTCTCGGATTTAAAATCATATTGTCGCGTCCGTAGCGATACATGGCGTAATAACCTTTATCATCCATCCAGAGATGATCGTTCACTGCTTTAGCGATAGCTTCTGATTGAGCGAAAGCATCTTTCGCTACCTCTTTGTGACCTAAGATGGTGGCTATCTCCCCGAGCACTTTCCAAGCCTCGGCATGAACCACGGAGGTGGATAATGTCTCCGTGTTGTAGATATCGGCACACTGCATCCAGCGGGGATGACTCTGTTCACGCCAGTCTATAAAAGATGTCTCTCCTTTTATAAGACCCGACTCTGTATCATAGAAAGAAGTACGGTCGGTCTCAAGTGAGCGCTTGATGATGGGATAGATATATTCGAGCCATTGTCTGTCGCCTGTCACTTTGTAGATTTCCCAGGCTGCGATACACCATATCTCACGGTCGGTGGATACGGGCCATGCGCCACCCGAACCGGTATCCTGGATTATCCTGCCCAATGGATCCACTTTCTTCATAAGGGAAATTTTAGAGGCCTCGGGCTGCATGTAGGCCATGGAGAGGAGTATGGAATAACTTACATCTCTTGTCCATACTCCGGCCCATTCTTTGCCGGTGCGCAAAGTGGTGTCAGGTTCCACTGCGTTCACCATCTCGTCAAGACCCATGTTGTAGATGGCCTGGTGAAGACGGTTGGGTGTGGTGAGCTGAGGATAGTTGCTTATATCGTTTTTAAGTTTCCACTGTTTGTCTATACCCATATAGTAGCCCGGTTGAGCGGAATATGTGGAGACAATCTCTGTGGCGGAGGGTGCGGTGGCCATGAATACACCCTGGGTGATGGTGTCACCGTGCCATGTGTAGGCCGGGGTCTTCACCACCGTCTCTGCAAAGCAGAGAGAAGTGGTGATAGACAAAAGGCCGGAAAGTAATATAGATGTAGTTTTCATCGTAGCGTAAATGAATGGATTACTTTGAAAGTTTTGTGAGCTTTATCGCACAACCGCCGCTCCTTCCCTGAGGTATGTTCAGGGCCATATCGCTGGTTACGTCTTTCTGTTCTATGATTACCGGATAGGGGTCTGTATCATAGTGGGCGTTTTCACCGTCACGGTAAATGGTGGCTCTGTAGGTGCACCCCGGATCAAGGAAAGCGAGATTGATATTGGCTACACGGGCTTCATCACCTGTGGCGCTCCCTATGAACCAATTGTCTCCACCTTTCTCTTTACGGGCTGTGGTGATGTATTTACCGATTTCAGCCTCGGGGAATACCGTGCGCTCCCAATCTGTGGGACAGTCGCATACGAATTGGAATGGACCCGGATTCGCCTCATAGTTCTCTATCTCGTCAGATGCCATCTGAAGTGGGGAGTAGAGTATCACGAAGAGTGCGAGCTGTTTTGCAAGTGTTGTGTTCACATGGGTCTGAGGCATGACGGGATTCTCGAAACGGAAGGTTACCGGTGTGAAATCCATAGGTCCTGCGAGACCGCGTGTGAAGGGAAGTGTCACGGTATGGCTCGGTGGATTGCCACCCTCGGGACACCATGCGTCCCATTCCTGACCGCGTACACCCTCCTGGGTCATGAGGTTGGGATAGGTGCGCTGCAGACCGGTTGGCATTACAGGTTCATGATTGTCGATGGCTAAATTATGAGCTGCGGCTGTCTCGATCACTTTGCGATAGTGGCGAACACCGAACTGACTGCTGTGGCGTTCTTTATCATCAAGCAGATCACCTACATATCCTGTCTTTACATAATGCATGCCGTTGTCTTTGTAAAGCTTCATGCCGTCTGCCATCTGCTTCTCGTAGTTTGCGAGTTTACCACCGGTCTCGTGGTGACCTATGAGGGCCACGCCTTTCTCTCTGCCGTAACGGTTGATTTCAGCTATATCGAAGTCTTCGTATGGACGGGTAAACGAGAAGTCCCAGGTAGCCCAATCGTGGTTCCAGCCCTCCACCAACACACCTCCGAAGTTGTGGCATGCGGCGAAGTCCATGTAGCGTTTCACGTTCTCTGTGGTGGCTCCGTGATGCTCTCCGGCTTCCCATGTGGCGGTCTTCATGTGGTAGCACCACCATACTCCTATGTATCTTTGCGGTTTGCAGAATTCTTCGGCATTCTCGATGGCACATGGTTCGTTAAGGTTCAACATGATGCGGCTGAGTGCCATATCCCCTGCATTGTCAGCGATTATCAAGGTACGCCAGGGAGATACACGTACGTCTGTGACATACACGGCGTCACCGTTCATCCAGGGGGTAAGACGGGCGCGAAGTGTGTTGCTTCCGGGAGTAGCCTCTACATTCATGGCGGCGTAGTCGGTAAGGTTAGCCTGATGCAGGGCCATGTGGGTGCCGTCTGATGCCCGGAGTGTCACCGGTGTGCTCACATAACCCATGCTGTCGAGTGGAAGCTCACGGAAAAGGGCCTCGTAGAAACGGTAGCCTTCGGCCGGAATTGACCAGGTGGTGTGGTTGTCGGCAAACGCGAATTCTGTAAGTTCGTCCATTATGGTGAAATCGCCGAGTGCTTTCTGACGCGGAAATTCGTAACGGAAACCTATGCCGTCGTTGAAAACGCGGAACACGATGTCAAGTGTACGGCCGGGAGCGAGTTTTTTCTGTACGAGTGTCACGCGGAGTTCATTGTAATTGTCGTCGATCTCGGCCTCTTCACCCCACACGGGACGCCATGTTTCGGAATGACTGTCTCTTGATGCGCGGGCCACTGAGAAATCTTCGCTGAAATCCACCCCGTCCTTTATATCTATGCCTAAACGTGAAGGGTTGAGTATGGCCTTGCCTTTACGTTCCACTGAATATTGAGCTACTCCTTTCTCTGTATCAAACTTCAGAGCTATACTGTTGTCGGGAGAGGCAACTGTCAATGGCTTGGCTGCCCCTGTGATGGTGGCGGCTGCCATCATGGCTATTAATAACGGTCTGATTCCCATGGCTCACTCAGTTTTTTGAAACGCTGATCTTATGTTTGTTGCCGTCGATTGTGATGGTATAGTTGCCGGCTTCGGTCACTACCCATTTGTTGTCGGGATTTCCGTTTGGCATGAGCGAGATATCATCATTGGCCACGCCGCTGCCTGAAATTGTAGTGCCTGCTGTGGTCGGCATTATGAAAGCACCTCCCCAGTTGCCCGGTTCCATAGGACATTTGAATTCACCTTCGTTGAGCTCACCGACATACCGGAATACGTTTTCGCTTATTTCTGTCATAGGGGTGGGAGCATCTATGTTCCAGTCGGCAGGGGTGGCGTTCCCTACCATCCACAGTGCCGGAATTTCGTATGGGGTGACCGGAATCTCTACTACTACGAGATCTTTATCATTGTCGCAGCTTGAAAACATCAGGAGCATCAGAGCTGCCAAGGTATTGAATATATTGAGAGTCTTCATATCAGTTCGGATTTAAAAAAATGAGGAGAGAGGGGGGTTGAGTTTTGGATTGCTGTAATTTCTATGCTTTAACGTATCAATAACCGGGGTTTTGCACCAGGTTGTGATTTGTGTCGAGGGCCTTGCGCGGGATAGGGAAGATGGCGGTGTGTGAGTCGGCGTCTGCCGGTTTGTCCCACCATGCTTCGGAGTTGAATTTCCCGAAGCGTACCAGGTCGGTGCGACGGCGGCTCTCTGCGAAGAATTCACGGCCCCATTCGTCGAGAAGTTCCTGTTCGGTGAGGGTGGCGTTGCCTTCAGGAGCATAGAGGGTGGTCTCCCATGAAGATGAAGGATAGTTACGCTTGCGCACTTGGTTGAGAAGTGTTGCGGCTTCATCTTTCTTTCCCTGGCGGAATTTGGCCTCGGCTAAGGAGTAGATGATTTCTGCAAGACGTATCTCCACGTAGTCTGATTCCAACTGACCCTGTTCATCGTCTGAATAGAAAGGATATTTGGCGAAGTGGTAACCTGAGTTATGGTCGCCGCTCTGGAGATTGCTGGTCTTGTCTTCGGGCCATTCTCCCTCTTCAAGTCCTGCGAAACGACCTACGGCGTCACGTATGTCAAGTTCATAGTTTCCGTATGGGTCGGTTACATATTCCTCACCCTCTTTCAGCGACGGGAGTTTTCCGAATATGAAGAGACCTTCGCGACGGCTTTCACCAAGATTGCGGTAAAGTTTCAGACGCACGTCTTCGGGATAGTTACGGAATTTCTGTACGGTGTTGCCAAGTGTATAGCTATACAGGTTGCCGGAGAGGTCGTAGCTGGGTGTGCAGGCGTATTTGCAGTTGTGGTCGCCGGCTTCTGCTTTCTGGTCGCCGATATAATATCTGAACTGTGACGGTGTGCTCCACCAGTAAGTGTCACCCTGATAATGCCAGAAGGTATAACCCTGTGCAGCCGGGAAGGCGAAGATCACTTCAGGACATTTCTCGTTGTCCCAGTCGAAAGGAGCGTCCCAGGTCTCTGCAAGGGAGTAGGAGCCGAACTCACCGTTGAGTATGCGTTGTGCCCAGCTTGCGCAGTCGTCATAACGGTCGATGCCGATCCAGGTCTGTGCGTTAAGATAGAGACGTACCAGAAGGGCTGCCGCTCCGGCTTTGTTCCATTGTGCCTGCTGCATCTCGTTACCGCCGGTGGTGGTCTTTGTGGTAAGCAATTCCACACATTCTTTAAGTTCGCTCTCCACGAAATTGAAGATTTCTGTGGGCTCTACCTGACCTTTTGAATTGAGGTTCACATCTTTGCTTATGGCTAAAGGAACATTGCGGAATGAATCGAGCAGACGGATGTAGAACCATGCGCGGAGTGTACGGCACTGTGCCTTGAGGTTATTGAATTCTGTGGTGCTGAAGCCGAACTGTGAGGCCGAGAGTGTCTCGAGATCATCTATCACGTAGTTTGACTGCATGATGCCCTGATAGCAGCCGTTCCATTCGGTCTCGATGGTGCCCTCTTCGTTAGTCCATGTGTGGTAGTGGTAACGGCGCCAGAGGCCTCCGTCGTCCCACCATCCGTCACGCGATGGTGTAATCAGCTGGTCGGCTGTGAGCTCATTGAGCACGTGGCGGCTCTGGATGCTCCAGTAACCGTGCTCGAACGGACGGAACACTGCACGAACCACGTCGTTGCGGGTATTATAATAGTTCTCTGAACCTACCTGGTCGTAGAGATTTTCATCAAGGTTGGTGCAACCGGTCAGGCTGAGGGCACCGAGTGCCAGGGCTATGGCGAATTTATATGATTTCATGATTGTGTCTCTGTTAAAAGTGTTGGGAAATCTTTGTAAGAATTTAGAAATCTAACTGAGCGCCGAAAATGAACTGACGGCATGAAGGATAATAGCTTCTCGAACCTGTGGCACCCGGAGTGAGACCGTTGGTCTGGAATGACGAGGGATCTATTCCGCTGTAGCCTGTGATGGTGAAGAGATTCTTGGCTGTGAAGGTCAGACGAAGCTTGTCGATGAAGCGCTTGTTGAGATTGAAGGTATAGCCTAAGGTGAGGGCGTCAAGCTTCACATAGTCACCTTTCTCGAGATAATAGTCTGTCACTTCCTGGTTTCCCTTGAGCACTGCATATTTGCCGTATGCTTTCTCCATCACGTTGCCGTTGAAGCTCTGGTGGCCGTAGTAGAAATCATGTATGTTGAAGATGTCATAGCCGAACGCGCCGCGGAAGAAGAGTGAGAGATCGAGATTCTTGTAGCGGAATGTGTGGGTCATTGATGCCGTGAATTTGGGCAGACCGTTGCCAACTACCATGCGGTCTTCTTCGGTTCCCTCTGAAGCAAGTTTCAGATTGCCCTCTTTATCGTAGATCACCCAGTTGCCGTTGTCATCTATGCCGGCGTAACGGTACATGTAGAAATTGCCCAGGCGTTTGCCCTGCTGTATGCGCTGGAGATTGTGGAATGGATAGGGATCCTCTGTGCCTACTACATCGTAGTATTCCTGACCTACATACTCCGAGTTGCTGAAGTTTACGAATTTGTTGTCCATCGTGGCTCCCACGAAGTCGATGTTGTAGGTGAAGTCGGGGGTCGCTACCGCATTCCATCTGAGATCAAACTCGAAACCGGAGTTGCGCATTGTGCCTACGTTTACGAATGTTGAGCTGAACAGATAAGGAGGAACCGAAACGTCATAGTCACCGAGAAGGTCCTGCTGATTGCGGGTATAGTAGTTCAATGAACCTGAAAGACGGTTGGCAAGGATCGAGAAGTCTACGCCGATGTTCCAGTTCTTGGCTTTCTCCCAGTGGAGATCGGGATTGACATTCTTTGCCGGACCCCACACCTGATAATATTTTCCGTTGTAGTAATAGTAGCCGAAGCCTGTCATTGTGTTGAGCGACATGTAGTTGCCGAAATCCTGGTTACCGGTTTCACCGTAGTCGGCACGAATTTTCAAATCGTTGATCCATGAGATGTTCTTCATGAATGATTCCTCGGAGATACGCCAGCCTACTGACACGGCGGGGAAGTTACCCCACTTATGGTTGGCACCGAATTTTGAAGATCCTTCGTGGCGCAGTGAAGCTGTAAGTATGTAGCGGCTGTTCCAGTCGTAGCTTACGCGTCCGAAGAAGGCTATGAGCTTGCAGTCGTTCTTATAGGAGCCCATACCTACATGGCCCTCTTCTACTGCCCACTGTCCTGAACCGAGATTGTTGGCACCGAGTCCGTCATTCGGGAAGTCTTTGTTGTCGGCGCTCATGCCTGAGTACTGACTGTACTGATAAGAATAACCCACCATGGCTTTGATATTGTTGCCGTTGAATGAACCGGTGTAGTTGGCGAGCCATTCAAGGCTGCGCTGGAATCCTTTTGAATAGCTGCGTGAGCCTTCTCCGTCATAGCCGTTGTTGATTGCAAGTGTGGAGGTTGAGGGGCGGAACCAGTAGTTGAAGTTGGAGTCCTCGTGGTCGGCTACAGTCACCTGTGTGTTGAGGGTCTGCGAGGGCCAGCTCTCTTTTGCAAAAAGTGGAAGGAGGTTGAGTTTTACCGTGAAGTCGGTTTCGAGAAGTTTTGTGGTGGCTTTATTGTCTTCAAGAGCCATCATCTCTACGGGGTTGTAACCTGCTGTCTGACCTGTGAAGTTGGTGTAACGGGCGTTGGCCTCGTCATAGATAGGAGTGGTGGGATTGGCTTCGAGTGCATTGCGGAATACATCCCAGGATGCCACTTTACGCTCTATCACTCGGGGTGCCACATTGAGTGTGAAATTGAGCAGACCCCCTTTTGTGGTATGGTTGATTGAAGCACGTCCGCCGAATTCCTCACGGTTGGAGTATTTGTCCACACCGTTCTGTGTGCGGTAATCCACTGTGGCGCGGTAATTGGTCTTGTCGTTGCCACCGCTGATGCTCACTGTGTGTGATGTGCCCCAGCCTGTGCGGGTCACTGCGTCGAGCCAGTCGTCATTTCCTCCCAGGTCCACACCGTTTACGGCGTTGGCTCTGAGTTCGCGATATTTTTCTGCGTTAAGCATCTTGAGTTCGTGGTTGGCTACATTGGCTGTTACGCTGCCTATGTAAGAGGTGTGGACAGCACCGTCGCGTGAACCTTTCTTGGTGGTGACTACAATCACACCGTTTGAACCGCGTGTACCGTAGATGGCGGCTGCCGCACCGTCTTTGAGGATGTCGAAGCTGGCGATATCGTTAGGGTTGAGGTTGGTGAGGTTACCGCCGGGCACTCCGTCAATCACGATCAACGGACCAAGACCTGCTGCACGTGACGAGACACCACGGATCTGGATTGAAGCCTGATTGTTGGGGTCGCCTACACCGGTGTTGGTGATCGATACGCCGGGCACTTTGCCCTGGATCATCATTGTTGGATCGAGTGAACTGGAAGCGAGGAAGTCTTCCGAACCGATGTGGGCTACTGTGGAAGTCACCTCTTTCTTATCCATTGTTCCATAACCTACCACCACTACTTCCTGTAGAAGTTTTGAGTCTTCGCTAAGACGGATTTCTATAACTGTGCGTCCGTTGAGTTTTACTTCCTGAGTCTCATAACCTACATAGCTGGCGATGAGGGTGGCCTTGGGATCCACATTCTTCAGTGTGAATTCACCGTCGATGTTGGTGGCGTTGCCGATGCTTGAGCCTTTAACTTGTACTGTTGCACCGATCAGGGGCTCTTCTGTCGAGGCGTCTATTACTACGCCTTTCACTTCTGTTGTCTGTCCTATGGCTGAAAGGGTAAGCCCTGCTGCCATGAGGAAAAGCAAAATAAATTTTTTCATAAGCAATCCGATTTTCATGATTATTTTCAATTTGGTTAGTGTCGGTCATCGAGACTCACTGAGCGGCTCGTTGAATTCGACATCGCAAAATTAGATGCCCGGATTGCCTGAAACAATCTTTTTAAGATGAATTAAAACGATTTTAAAGTTTAGTATATTGAAAATCAGAGATAAGAAGGAGTATGATATAAAGCTGAATTAAACTTAAAATTTATAAAATTAATCATTTCTTACCCCTCTGTAAGGCCTATTTTTAAGGTTAGGAGTATATTTTTTAAGGTAAATACATACAATTTCACAAGCTCAGGATCCTATTTTTTAAAGTATACATACCAAATTTCACAAGATTAGAATCGTATTTTTTAAGGCATGCATGCCAAGTTTCACAAGGTTAGAAGCGTATTTTTTAAGGTAGCCATACCAATTTTAGTGAGATTAGGAAGATAACCACATCAAAATTTAGTAAGCTTAGGAGCATATTTTTTATTGTCGAAAGCAGATTATTATGGTTTGGGAATGGCTTTCACACGGTCCTCAAACTCGTTATTGCCAACGTTGGAGCGCGATTTCATCTTGGTTTTGTACACATAGACCGTCTTTGTGGAAAGATTCAGATAGGCTGCCACATCAGCCGGATCGGATATACCCAACCTGAGCAACGCAAATATGCGCACGTCCATCGGAAGTTCTCCGTCTTCTATGATGATTTTGTTTTCCTCATCAAAGAGTTGGTTGATTTCTTCAATGAAATTGGGAAAAAGTTTCAGGAAGGCTTCATCGAACGTACGGTAGATGCGCTGACGTTCCTCTTTGATACCCATACGGTAGGGGAGGAATTTAATATCATCATATTTCTTGTCTTTCACCGCCTTCACCACCTCTTTGCATTTCTCTTCCACTTGATTCACAAAAGCGGTGTTCACATATAGTGACTGCATTATGTAGCGGTCTTTTATTTCGGTAGTCTCGCGCAATTGTTCCACAGTCTTGTGGAGAAGCTTGTTGGTTTCGGCAAGTTCTTCATGACTCTTGGTTATCTCTTTGGTTTTTTTATCCAGCTCACTGTTTGTCTGCTCCAACACATGCTTCCTCTTTTTCAACATGAAGAATAAAACAATTGTGAGCACCAAAAGCAGAAGTATTATGGCTATCACTATGCCTAAACGCCACATCTGCCCGTTTATCCAGTTGTAACGGGCCGTATCGATCTTGGGCATGTAACCGCTGATTTCGTATTTACGCAGACGAGTATTGAAAAATGTGGCATCCTCGAGTGCTTTCTGTATATAAGTATATGCTTCCTCATTGTGGTTATCCTCATGGAGCATATTGGCAAGCATGGCCGCAGAAGTGGTCTCGGTGGTATTCGACTGTACATCGGCTATGGCGGAAAGGGCCAGACTGTATTTCGCCTCCTCTCTTTTTCCGGCATCTATGTAAGAAAAGGCGAGCCGGGAATAATTTATGGCTTTCTCATGGTCCGGCATATCATAACGGTGCAACAAGGTCTCCCTTTCTCTGATGGCTTTCTCATCGTCTCTGTGATCGAGCTGCTCACGGTCTATGATGGAATAGGCATAGATATAGGAATCTTCGGGTGCAGTGAGAAGAATGGAATCAAGATAATTCTTGTTCAGTTCATTATAAACAGGCCATAAGGGCGACCCTTCTCCACCTACGTATGAACAAAGGGCCCTGTAGAGGCGTGTGTTAAGGTTATAGAAATTGCATTTGTCCTCTATATCAAGATATTGACTGTGGGTCCTCCCGAGCATTTCGGCAGCCTCTTTGAAGAATCCCACTGATATGAAGTAGTCGGCGAAGGCGGTGTTGGCCTTGGCTTCCATGGCAGGAGAGGAGTTTTCTTCAGCAAGCCTGTGCATGATGGAGGCATATTTGAAAGCCGAGTCTGACTGATATGTTTTATACTCGTCAAATAATTCGTTGGCTATCTTGAAGTCAGGCTTCCCGTTGGCTGTGTATAATTCATTCCTTAAAGCCTGTAGCCGCATCTCCTTCTTATGTTTGTAGGCCGCTACATTCTCTATTTCGGAGTTAAGGATGGTCAATGCGGAGTCGAGACTACCGGCGATGGCAGACGATGAAGCGGATGAAGTCGACCGACCGGAACATCCGGCGGTGAGTGTCACGGTAAGCAGAAGCAATAATGTGGATAAAGTAAGCAAGTGATTTTTGTTGAGCATATCCATGATGTTAGTATATGATACTCAACGTAAAATAATATGTATTTGTTATGTGGATTACATATAAATCCTTTCAACTATTTCAACTCGTGGCTTACATATAAAAAAAGCTCTACCTGAGTAGAGCTTGAAGTGATGGCGTCAATATTTAGAATTTATTTAGTTGTTCGGTTTTCAGTGTCATTACTGAGCCATTCCGATATACTGGTTACCGTTGCTCGGAGCGGGGGTGATGACCAGATCATTACCGTTGAGACTTACTTTACTGTTCTTGATAGCTTCCAGACCGGCGGCATCTGTATTGCCGTAAGTGGCGGTGAAAATGCCGGTGAGATCGTTACCCTGAAGAATAAGGATGTTGTATTGTCCTGAGCCGGCCGGTTCCGCGAAAACTGTTGAAAATTCGGGTTTCACAGTGTTACTCTGGATCAACTCTCCTTCGGGAATACTTTCAATCACTTCTGTAAAATCACTATGTAATTTATCTATGTTTTCGTGACTCGTAGCGGAGACTGAACGTACACTCTGTATATCGGTTGTAGTGGTGATCTGTACAGGTAATTCTGATATTAATTTCATACCCGGCAGGTCGGCTACTGATAGATAAGCGTCATTTAAAGTAACCTCTGCTAAGGATGTCAAACTTGTGACTGTCAATGCGATAAGTGAAAGGAATATCTTTTTCATAATTTTGTTTATTAAAGCGGTGAATATTGTTTTGTTTTTACCTATTTAACTTCAAAACCCGCTTTGTGGTTCACTAAAGGATAATAAAATTTAAAAAATGACACATTTTTAACACCTACGGCTATTTTAAGTTAATTATCTTATTTTTCCTTAAAAAATCAGGCACACTCTCCAATCGGAAGTGTGCCCGTGATGTATTCAGTATGGAGTAAGGAATTGATGTAAATTTAATCTGAATTGTGGTATAATTTAATTTTTAGAAGGTAAAATTAAGCGTTGTTGATCACTGCTTCTATATCTTCAGGTGTACCACAGAACGGACCTGAAGAGGCCAGTTTGATGGTGCACATGGCTGCCGCAAAACAGCCGCTCTCATCTATGTCACATCCCTGACTTCTCTTGTATAGATAACCGGCCATGTAGGTGTCGCCACAACCCGTGGCATCCACCACCTCTTTCGGAGCATACGCCGGTATCTCATGGAATGTGCCGTCGGCATATATGATGCTCCCTCTGTCACCGAGCGTCAGTACAACTTCTTTTACCCCCATGTCCGCTAAAATCTTTGCGGCTTCGTAGGGATCTGATGAACCGGTGAGCACCTCCATCTCATGTTCGTTGGCTTTGAGAATATCTATATACTTGAGAGCCTCTTTCTTTTCAGCCCAGTCAACGGCATAGACATTCTCACCTCTCACTTCCCGGAGATAACCCTGGGCATCGATTGACACTCTCCCTTTAGTGGAAAGATATTTCAACACTTCCAATGGGAAATCATCGGCAAGGAGTGTGCCTAAATGGAATATCTCAGCCTCGACATCACTGAGTCCCTCTACAGAAAATTGGTCGGCTTTCGCCAGAACCCTCTGCGTACGGTTGTTGCTGTTTTCACCGTAGGAATTCTCGAAGTAGACGGAATAGCGGCTTGGCAAAACCTTCACTTCTATACCCATGCTTCTCAGATCTTCCACAGCTTTAATCTCGCTTTGGGCCAAAGCGGTCACGAGAAGGAATTGTTTCGATTTCAGACGAGCCATGGCATGACCGAAGTAGAAGGCTGTTCCGCCGGGCATATAGGCCGTGTGGCGGGGAGTGATGATTTTGTCAAGGGTGATATGTCCTACGCAGCAGATGGCCGCTTTTGGGTTACTTTTATCCATAATAATCTTTTGATTTGCAAAAATAACCAAAAAAGTTGACATTTATGATAAAATTACGAAAGGATGACGCTTTTTCACAAAGGCATCATCCTCCCATAACCAAAATTCAAGTATAAATTCCTTGAAACATATCTGTCCGTTTTCCTGCTCTGGAATGTGGCGGACAAACGATTATCCCTCTTTCGCAAGATAGACAATACTGTTTCTTAAAAAGCAATTTAATCGATAGTTTCACAACTTTTGTAATGACGTAATCGCTTTCGTAAGCAGTTATCAACTTGTTTTTGTAGGTACTAACGGATTCACCTGAATTTTGGGGAGTCCCCTAAATCATCAAGACTCCGTACAGTAAAAAAATATCACTGCATTATACGTGCAAAGGTAATAATTATTAATTAACAATTATTGTATGAAATGTTAAATATTTTATACTATATGTTAAAATATTAAAAAACACCCCAATATCTCCCTAATTCTTCCCATTCTATCACCTTTTTTCCTTCTATTTCAACCCAATGACCGTTCAAACGTAACGATACATAGCCTTTGCCTGTACCGTCTTGCAGACACACCATCATCAGGTTGGCACCGAGGGGTGATATTTCCCAGTCTTTCCAATGTCTCCATACATCCTGAGGCATCGCCCCCGGACTGTAACACCCGGGCAATCGCATCGCCGCGAAGAGGGGCAACACTGTCTCTGCATGACCGAAAAGCAGGTCGGCTTTCCGGTCACCGGTCTCTCCCCTGAACGCTCTCTCGGCATTCTCTGCAAACCGGATAATTATCGGTTTGGCACTCTGTGCCGGTAATGGGGAAAATGTACTTACTGATCGCTGATAGTAATGCTGCAGATTGGATACTTTCCAGCATGCCTCATACTCTTCTTCAGTGAACCATTCAGCAGGATCGGCATCTATGCCCGCTGCCGAAAGCGACTGTAGCACACCGTAAGCGTCAAGCGAGAGTTTCTGTAGCTCTTTGGAGTCGGTTACTTCATTGATCAGTGAGGCGGCCGGACGCACGGGTAACGTGTTGCGGGCATAATTGTCGTATGCATACCGCCACGGTCCCTCTTTCAGGTATTCTGCGTAGGGCTTGTCGGTGGTGAAGAATCTCAACAGAGGATTCAGTTGTTTTCCCTCTGTAGTACTGATATTGAGGTCGGTGGAGTAATCGGCTAATGAATGACAGAATTCATACATGGTCATCACCACACGGGGCACATAAGAACTCTCGGCTTTCACGTCACCCTCTTTAAGAAGTTGGGGCACCGTGGCTGCCAATTCTTTTCCGAGGCGCTGCTCCTCTTCTATTCCTAAAGGATTCAGTGCTCCCCACCTGCCGTCGGTCACGGAGTCTATGCGCTGAAGAAGACGCAGGAACGCCTCTCCTTTCCGGGTCAACCTTCCTTCTTGCCGGGCGGTCTCAAGACGTGCGGTCAATCCCTCGGTCTTTTTGGCGGAGGATAGATAACGGGCGCCGTGACGGGCCACATAGTTAACAAACACGGGCTTCATGTCGTTTCCCCAGGGCACTGTGGAGTCAACGGCTGCAAAATCGTAGGGCATCATAGTGCCGTCAAGCTGTGGTGAGAAGGCATAGCCGGCTATCGTGGCCATGCCCGTCAGCAGAAGTGCGCTTACGCGGAGTAAGAGGTTTTTCATAAGATGGTAACGCCGGAATTTTCACCTGATGACGCTCAGGCTCTTCCGGCTATCACTATCTTAACAACCCCGGCCCCTTTTCTGTTTATCACACCGGCTTTGACTCTTCCATTGAGGTCAGCACACCCAAAGCGTCGCTAACTGAGGAAATATTTGAGATGAGTATCGAACGCTTTCCTTTTATGTCACGAAGTTCGCAGCGTAGGGGATTCTTCTGGAGATATGCCAGTACTTTGCCGAATGCCTGACTCTGGTAATAGGCTTTGTTGTCGTCTCCCACGAAATAGATTCTCATCTTCCCCCCTTTCAAGGCAAGACGTTCTATACCGAGTCGTCGGGCGGCCATGCGCAGGGGCACCACTTTGATGAGCTCTTCTGAAATCCGGGGTATCACGCCGAAGCGGTCGCGCAGATGATTGCGGAATTGCTCGAGCTGTTCCGGTTTTTCCATATTGTCGAGCTGCTGGTAGAGACTTATGCGTTCGCTCTCCTGAGGCACATAGTCGGGTGGTAGTCGCAGCTCCAGATCACTCTCGATGGTACAGTCGGCTACAAATTCCTCCTCTTTTCCGGCTGTGAGTTCATCGAAGGTATCGGCGAATTCTTCTGTTTTCAGTTCCAATACCGATTCTTTGAGTATTTTCTGATAGGCCTCATATCCTAAGTCGGCTATAAAACCGCTCTGTTCGGCACCGAGCAGATTGCCTGCACCTCTTATATCGAGGTCTTGCATGGCTATGTGTATGCCGCTGCCGAGATCGCTGAAGTTCTCTATGGCCTGGAGACGGCGCCGTGCAACGGGTGTAAGCGGATGTCCGGGTGGCACCAACAGATAGCAGAAGGCTTTTTTGTTGTTACGGCCCACACGTCCGCGCAACTGATGAAGCTCGCTCAATCCGAAATTGTGGGCGTTGTTGATGAGTATGGTGTTGACGTTGGCCATGTCTATGCCGTTCTCTACAATAGTGGTGGAGAGGAGCACGTCATAGTCGTGGGCCGCGAAGTCGAGTATGGCTTGCTCGAGTTTCTCGGGTGGCATCTGTCCGTGGGCCTTGATGATGCGTATGCCGGGCACGAGTCTGCGCAGGGTATTCTCTATCGTGTCAAGATTCTCTATACGGTTGGATATGAAGAATATCTGGCCGTTGCGACTGAGCTCGAAATTAACCGCTTCTTTTATCACGTCGTCATCGAAGGTGGAGACGTTGGTCACGATTGGCTGACGGTTGGCGGGAGGTGTGTTGAGCGACGACAGGTCACGTGCCCCCATCAGGGAGAACTGCAAGGTGCGGGGTATAGGTGTAGCACTCATGGTCAGGGTGTCTACATTAACTTTCAACTGCTTAAGTTTCTCTTTTACGGCAACCCCGAATTTCTGTTCCTCATCTACTATCAGCAAACCGAGATCTTTGAATTTCACACCTTTGCCGATAAGTTTGTGGGTACCGATGAGTATATCTATTTTCCCTTGTTCAAGATCGGCGAGAATCTGTTTCACCTCTTTGGGCTTCTTTGCGCGTGAAATGAACTCCACTCTCACAGGCAGGTCTTTCAGTCGCTCGGAGAAGGTGTGGTAGTGTTGCATTGCGAGCACGGTGGTGGGCACGAGCACAGCTGTCTGCTTAGAGTCGGCTGCCGCTTTGAAGGCGGCGCGTATCGCGATCTCTGTCTTTCCGAAACCTACATCGCCGCAGATGAGCCTGTCCATGGGCCGCGCAGATTCCATGTCGGCCTTAACCTCTTGGGTGGCTTTCAACTGGTCGGGGGTGTCTTCGTATATGAAACTGGCCTCGAGTTCGTGCTGGAGATAGGAGTCGGGTGCGTAGGCATAACCTTTCTCTTGGCGGCGTGCGGCATACAGACGGATGAGATCGCGTGCGATGTCTTTCATCTTGGTCTTGGTCTTGTCTTTCAGACGCTGCCATGCGCCGCTGCCGAGTTTGCTGATCTTGGGTGGCACTCCCTCTTTGCCTCTGTATTTCGACAGTTTGTGAAGTGCGTGTATGCTCACCAAAACTATGTCGTCGTTCTGGAAGAGGAGTTTGATCATCTCCTGCGGATGTCCGTTCACATCGGTCTTAACCAGTCCTCCGAATTTGGCGATGCCGTGGTCTATATGCACTATGTAGTCGCCGGTTTCTATCTGCTGTAGTTCTTTGAGACTCAGCGCGAGCTTGCCTCCCCGCGCACGGTCGCTCTTCAGATTGTATTTGTGGAAACGGTCAAAAATCTGGTGGTCGGTGAAGAAGCATATCTTCTGCTCATGGTCGGCGAAACCTTCATGTATGGTGTGGTCCACGGGGGTGAATTTGATCTTGTCACCCCGGTCCTCGAATATATCTTTGAGACGCTGATTCTGATATGGGGTGTCACTGAGCATCAGGATCCGGTACCCCTGTGATATGAAAGTGGTGAATGATTCGGCTATGAGGTTGAAGTTTTTGTGATAGATAGCCTGAAGGGAGATATGGAAATCTAATTCGGCTTCGGGCCGGAAGGAGGTGTTGGCGTCGGCGGCGGCTCCGAATTCCACTACTTTCATCTTTTCCAAAACCTGCATGAAGCGGTCGGCATTCACCACTTTCTGCATGGCTGTAGCGTCTCCCTCGCCGGTCACCGAGACTGCTTCGGAAAGGGTTTCGGAGGCTATGGCGCGAATACGGCTCTCCAGCCAGTCCACTGATTGGCACAATACGGGTGTGGCTGGGTCGGCGAATTCGAGTAGCGATATACCGTCGGCTGCCTCTCGGGCATCGGCGGGTACTATGGATATGGAGTCGAGACGACGTTCCGAGAGCTGAGTCTCTACATTGAAAGCTCTTATGGAATCTATCTCGTCATCGAAATAGTCTATGCGGTAGGGTAGCTCGCCTGAGTAGGAGTAGACGTCGAGTATCGAACCGCGCACGGCAAACTGGCCCGGTTCATACACATAGTCCACCTCTTTGAATCCGAGTTCACGCAGTCTCACCTTCACGTCGCTCATTATGCTTTTCTTGCCTGTCTTGAGCTCGAGAGTGTTGTCGGTCAGGTCTTTCTTCGAGGGCACTTTCTCCGCCAATGCCTCCGGACAGGTCACCACCCACACGGGATGATCCTTGCGGTACCAAGCGTCGAGGGTTTCGGTGCGCAGTATCTGTGAGGGTGGGTCGGGTTGACCGTATTTTATATCGCGCCGGTAACCGCTGGTGAATATGGCCACGTTGCTTTCACCCTCTGTCTGGCAAAGGTCGTGATAGATGTAGCCGGCGGCATCAAGGTCGTCGGCTACTATTATATAGGGATATTTCTTCTTCGGCAGTTGGGAGAAAAGGAGCGCCGGAGCGCTCCCTTTCAGTCCTGTGAGTGATATGCGGTTTATCTTCTTGTCGTCAAGGAGAGTGCCGAGTGCCTTCATCCGTGCCGGAGTGGCAAACATTTTTGCGGCTTCCTTAAGATTCATCGGTTGTCGGTTTTGAGTATGCTGTTGAGTTTTGCCTTGTCTGAGAGTACCTCTTTCGCTTTCTGCATGGCCTCGTCATATTTCAGATCCTGGATAAGCTTGCCTTTGTCGAAGTAGTAACGTGCCGCTATCTCGCCCCCCAGGTATTCGCTGATCTCTTTCCGCTTGGTGTCGAGATCGCGGTTGAGATCATGGGTAAGAAGAGGGGTGAGGGCATCGAGAGCCGCTTTGGTCTCGTCGGTCATATAGCCCTCTTGCTCTGCGGTTTTCTTCAGTTGTTCCACAAGTTCTTCGCATACTTTGTCATATTGCAGTTTCGTGGGGTCTATGCTCTTCTTGAACTCTTCGTATATCTCGTCGGTCACCTCGAAATCCCACGGATCGGGTATGGATTCATGGGTGTTGGCATATTTATTGGCGAAATCGTAGGTGTAGAAATCTCTCACCAAATTGTAGGTGAGGCGGCTCACCTGATCCCATTCCACCTCTATATCGGGTGTGAGACCTCCGCCGTCTCTCACTTCTCTTCCGTGGAGTGTCTTATAGACATTGGTGAGGGAATCGGGTGTGCGGGCCACGGAGCCGTCGGGATTGCGGTGGGAGTAGTCCAAAGCCTGGATAAGACGACCCGACGGGATGTAGTATTTGGCTGTGGTCACTTTCAACAGTCCGTCGTAGGGGAGCTGCATGGTGCTCTGCACAAGTCCTTTTCCAAAGCTGCGGCTGCCGATGAGCACAGCGCGGTCAAGATCCTGAAGCGAACCTGCCGTGATCTCGGATGCGGAGGCTGATCCCCCGTCGATAAGGATGGCCAAGGGGATGTCGGGGAAGATAGGGGAGTGAGTGGTCTTGTAAATTTTCTCTGTGGAGGCGTCCCGCCCTCGGGTGCGCAACACTTCCGTACCCTTCGGTACGAAATTTCCTACAATCTCCACGGCCTGTTCGAGCAGTCCGCCGCCGTTTCCGCGCAGGTCAAGCACAATCTGTGTGATGGAGGGATCTTTCTTGAAGGCTTCCAGGGCCTCGCGTACCTCTTTGGCGCTCTTGTCGATAAAACCGGTAAGACGTATGTAACCCATGTTGTCACCCACTTTACCCCAGTAGGGCACGGGTGGGTCGTTGAGTTTGCCGCGCACCATCTCGAAGGTGAGGATAGAGTCGGTGACATACGGACGGTTTACGGTCACTGTCACCGGTGTGCCGGCCTGGCCGCGAAGATATTTCGTCACCTGGTCGGAACCCATGTTGGAGGTGTCAACGGAGTCTACCCTGATTATCTTGTCACCGGAACGCAATCCTGCTCTGGCTGCCGGTGCCCCCTCCATCGGGTCGGATATGTAGGATGAACCGTCGCGTTGGAGTATGAAACTGCCGATGCCGCCGTAGTCATACTCTCCGGTGGTCATCTTGGTGAGGTCGGCCCTTTTGTCGGCGTCATAAAATTCCGTGTAGGGATCGATGGTAGAGAGCAATGCACCGATAGCGGCGTCAAATGCCTCTTTCGGCCGGATGGTGTCGACATAATTCATCTCCAGTTCTTTTACGATGGAGTTGAAGGTGGTGAGATTACGGGCCACGGCCGCGTCATGGCTCGTGGCCGGTTCGGTGGCATGAAGGGTCATAGCTGCCACAATCGGCAGTGTGAGGAGTGTATAACGTAGTTTCATTTTCTCTGTTTAGTGGCGTGTCAACGCGCGGTTTAGCTTATTAACGTTCGGCAGTGAGCTGTGGTTTAGATTTGGGAGGATAGTCTACTGTGAAATGTAGCCCGCGGCTCTCTTTCCGTTCGCGTGCCTGACGCATTATCAGATAAGCCACATTTATTATGTTGCGGAGCTCGCAGAGTTCCCGGCTCGGTTTGCTCACTTTGAAAAGCTTCTCTGTCTCTTCATAGAGTATGTCGAGACGGTTCCATGCCCGGTCGAGTCGCAGGTCGCTCCGCACTATGCCTACGTAGTAGCCCATTATCTGGTTCACCTCTTTCGTGCTCTGCGTGATGAGCACCATCTCTTCGGGATGTGCCGTGCCCTCGTCGTTCCATTCGGGCACGTCGGTGCGGAAGTCATATCCTTTCACGGCTTCCGTGGCATGACGTGCGGCGGCGTCTGCATACACCACGGCCTCTATAAGTGAGTTGCTCGCCAGGCGGTTACCGCCGTGCAGACCCGTGCAACTGCATTCTCCCACGGCATAGAGTCTTTTGATCGACGATTCTCCGTTGAGATCCACCTTGATACCCCCGCAGAGATAATGGGCTGCCGGAGCCACGGGTATGTAGTCTTTGGTGATGTCTATACCTAAGGAGAGGCATTTCTCATATATGTTGGGGAAGTGCTTCTTGGTCTCTTCAGGATCTTTGTGGGTCACGTCGAGATATACGTGGTCGGTGCCGTGCAGTTTCATTTCGGAGTCGATGGCGCGGGCCACGATGTCGCGTGGGGCGAGCGAGAGGCGCGGGTCATATTTCTGCATGAATTCCTCGCCGTCGAGATTGCGGAGCACGGCTCCGTAGCCTCTCATGGCTTCTGTGATAAGGAAGGAGGGACGGTCGCCGGGATGATAGAGCGCCGTGGGATGGAACTGTATGAATTCCATGTCGCTCACCGTACCTTTGGCGCGATACACCATCGCTATGCCGTCGCCTGTGGCTATGAGGGGATTGGTCGTGGTGGTGTATACAGCCCCCACGCCTCCGGTGGCCATAACCGTGACTTTGGCAAGGAATGTGTCTGTGCGTCCGGTGGCCTCGTCGAGCACGTATGCGCCGTAGCAGGTGATGTCGGGTGTGCGCCGTGTTACTATTTTTCCGAGATGGTGCTGTGTGATGATCTCAAGTGCAAACCGGTTTTCGAATATGTCGATGTTGGGATTCTTGCGCAGGGTCTCCACAAGACTGGTCTGTATTTCCTCACCGGTGTTGTCGGCGTGGTGGAGAATACGGAATTCGGAGTGACCCCCTTCGCGGTGCAGGTCAAACTCTCCGTCGTCTCGTTTGTCGAAATCCACTCCCCAGCCTATCAGTTCGCGTATCTGGGAGGGAGCGTTCTTCACCACCTTCTCCACGGCCTCCGGATCTGAGAGCCAGTCGCCGGCTATCATGGTGTCGTTTATGTGTTTTGTGAAGTCGTCCACTTCGAGATTGGTGACGCTTGCCACCCCTCCCTGGGCGTAGAATGTGTTTGCTTCATCGAGTGTGGTTTTGCAGATTACGGCCACGCGTCCGTGCTGCGCTGCTTTCAGGGCGAAACTCATCCCGGCGATGCCGGAACCGATCACGAGATAATCATATCTATAGACCATATCGGATTATTTTAATAATTTGGCAAAATTAAGAAAAAATATCCGACTAATGAGGTTTTTGCACTGAGATTTTGACAATTGTTCGGATATTATGCTTAACTTCGCAAGCCGTAATTGTAAAATGTCATGAAAACAAAAACCTCGCTCGTGAGCCGGGAATATTTGGTTCCGTTTATTCTTGTCACTTCTCTCTTCTTTATCTGGGGCTTCGCCCGCTCTATCCTCGATGTGCTCAACAAGCATTTCCAGGAGACGATGGAGATCAGTATCGCTCAGTCGTCGATGGTGCAGTTCACTACTTATGTAGGTTATTTCCTGATGGCCATACCGGCCGGTCTCTTCCTCACTCGCTTCGGCTATCGGCGCGGTGTGGTGTTCGGTCTGCTGCTCTTTGCCTCGGGAGCTTTCCTTTTCATACCCTCTGCCGCGGTCTCCTCTTTCGGTTTCTTCCTCGTGGCGCTGTTTATCATTGGCTGTGGACTCGTGGTGCTGGAGACAGCCGCCAATCCTTATATCACGGAACTCGGCGACCGTTCCACCGGTGCAAGCCGTCTTAACCTTGCCCAGTCGTTCAACGGTCTGGGGTGTCTGTTGGCTCCGGCCTTGGTGGCTCCTCTTATTTTCGGGGAGAACGGCGAAGGTGATGTGGCTCTCCCTTACACGATAATGGGAGCGATAGTGATAATTGTGGCCCTGATTTTCTCTCGGGTTAAACTTCCGGAGATCGGGGGCGATGCCAAGGAACCGATGTCTGAAGTCGGTTCCACTCTCAGAGGTCTGTTGGCCAACCGTCATTTCATGATCGGGGTGGGAGCTCTGTTTTTCTATGAGATAGCCGAGATCTCTATCAATAGTCTCTTTATCAATTATGTCACTTCCGACGGATGGCTTACACCGCGTGTGGCTGCTGTTGTACTGTCGTTCGGTGGTCTGGGTCTCTTTATGTGTGCCCGTGTCATAGGTAGTGCCGTGATGAGTAAGATACGTGCGGAGAAGGTACTGTTTTTCTGTGCGGTGATGACTGTGTTATGCTCTTTTTTGGTCACTCTCGATCTCGGTCTTCTTTCCAAGATAAGTCTTTTCTGTTGTTATGCTTTCGAGGCTATAATGTTCCCCACGATATTCGCCATTTCTGTCAGGGGACTCGGAGATTCCACGAAGATGGCCTCTTCGCTACTGATGATGACTCCTTTGGGTGGTGCCGTCGGTACGTTGCTTATGGGTATGGTGGCTGACGCGGTCACGATGTCGGCAGCCTTTATGGTACCCTGCATAGGTTATTGCGTAGTCTTGCTCTATGCGGCCCGTGTAGTGAGAAAATAGGTAGACAGGTTATTATATAGTTAGTGTTAATCTATGTTGCACTAATAGTGAGAAAATAGATTTGTTATGGCTTCTCATCCTTTATCGGCATCAGAGCGGCGCGGCATACTTGTCGTGGCCGCTCTTTCGCTTCTGATCACAGGAGCGGGACTTGCTGTGGCTTATTGCGACAGACCCCAACAGGTGATAGATCCGCATGAGGTTGAGGTTCTTATGGAGTGTGACAGTCTCGCTGAGGCAAAGGCCGACAGCGTAGCCAAAGCCCGTAGAAACGCACAACGCAAACAGCGCCGAGACAGCATCCGGCGTGCAAAAAGTAAAGCAAAAAGTAAATCAAATAAAAAAGACTACCGTCGCCGCAGTCCCATCGACGAACCCGCCAAATAATTTCAGGTTACCATCCTAAAACTGTATCACCTTAGTCTTATCCTCTTTCTTTATCTACCTTAGTCTTCTTAAACCATCGGGAGCTTTGTCACCGATGAAGTGAAATTACATAGAAATCCCTTTAAAAACTACCCGGAAAGCTCATTAAAAGCTTTATCAAGTTTGTCG
>CAZPHL010000032.1:0-24140 GCA_964586465.1 uncultured Sangeribacter sp. | reverse complement strand
ACGGCAAACCATGGTAAGCTTTATGTGAAATGTTGTCTGAAATAGGTTATATTTGATAATTATTGTGATTTGAAAAGAAATTATTATAATTTTGTAAATAGAATTAACCATTAAAAGATAACATGAAACTTATTGCAAAATTATCCGGGATTACACTTGCGGCAGTTCTTGCAATGCCACTGAGTATGGGCGCTCAAGATTTGAAACTGAGTGCCGACAATATCGATCAAATCCTTAATGCCATGACACTTGAAGAGAAGGCTACCCTTCTTGTGGGAGGTGGTAACCGAGGCTTCTCGAGCAGTACGGAGAGTACAATCGGTGCTACGCAGAATCTTGTGCCGGGAGCAGCCGGTACCACTGCCGGTATTCCACGTCTCGGCATTCCTCCTACAGTTCTGGCAGACGGTCCTGCAGGAATCAGGATTTCACCGACAAGGAAGGGTGATGCTCATACATATTATGCCACGGGATTTCCGGTGGGAGTGGCATTGGCAAGTTCGTGGAATACGGAACTGGTGGAGGAGGTCGGTAAGGCCATCGGTAATGAGGTTCTGGAATATGGAGCCGACGTGCTTCTTGCTCCCGGTATGAATCTGCACAGGAATCCCCTGTGTGGACGTACATTTGAGTATTATTCGGAGGATCCTGTAGTGACGGGTAAGATTGCAGCAGCCTATGTAAATGGAGTGCAGAGCAACGGTGTGGGTACAAGTGTGAAGCATTATGCAGCCAACAGTCAGGAAACCAACCGCACGGGAGTGGATGAGATCGTAACACCGAGAGCTTTGCGTGAATTATATCTGAAAGGATTTGAAATTGCAGTCAAGGAGGCTAAACCCTGGACAGTGATGTCATCTTACAATAAACTGAACGGACCCTTCACACAAGAAAATAAGGAACTTCTTACTACAGTACTCCGCGATGAATGGGGTTTTGACGGTATCGTTATGACCGACTGGATCGGAAAAAGGAATACTGCGAGACAAGTGCAGGCCGGTAACGATCTCATGGAACCGGGCAACGTTTCCCAGGTAGAGGAGATAATTGAGATGGTTAATAACAATGAGTTAGCTATGGAGGATGTGGACAAGTGTGTTAGGCGTATTCTCCAATATATAGTCAAGACTCCGCGTTTCAAGGGTTATAAATACAGCAATACTCCTGATTTAAAGCTTCATGCCGATATTACACGTAAGTCGGCCACAGAGGGTATGGTGCTGCTGAAGAACGAGAACAATACACTTCCCCTTGCCGATGTTGATTCTGTGGCTTTATTCGGCATCACCTCGTATGATTTCATTGCAGGTGGCACAGGTTCAGGTGATGTCAACAAACCATACGTAATAGATTTGCTTACAGGATTGAAGAACGTCGGTCTTGATGTCAATTCCTCCCTTGCCGACCTTTATCTTTCATATAAAGATTACAACGAGAAGAAAGCCGCTCACGACCGAGCTCCCGGAGGATGGTTCTGGGGTAAGCAGGTTCTCGAGGAGATGCCGTTGTCACGCAATGCGATAGATAAGCAGGCAGATCTTACAGATGTAGCCATCATTACCTTAGGACGTCAGGCCGGAGAAGGTAGAGACAGGGTTATTGACAATGATTTCAATTTGACAGAGACCGAGCGTACATTGCTCACCAATGTGTGTGATGCCTTCCACGCAAAGGATAAGAGAGTAGTGGTCATCCTCAACATGGGAGCGCCTATAGAAACGGCCTCATGGAAGAATCTCCCTGATGCAATACTTATGGCATGGCAACCGGGCCAGGAGGGTGGAAATTCTGTAGCTGACGTTCTTGTAGGTAATCAGAATCCTTCAGGAAAACTCACCATGACTTTCCCTATATCGGCTATGGATCATCCTTCATCATTAAATTTCCCTGTTGATCCTTCGAAAAGAGGGAGCTCAGGTTCATATAACCGGCAACCTGCTAAAAATGTGGACTACACACGTCATGATGAGGGTATAAAAGTGGGCTACAGATATTTTGACACAGAGAATAAAAACGTATCCTATCCTTTCGGGTATGGATTAAGCTACACAGATTTCGCATATTCCAAACCTATGGTTAAGGCTGACAAAGACGGCTTCACAGCATACGTGACGGTCACCAATACCGGGAAAGTGGGTGGTAAGGAGATTGTCGAGGTGTATGTAGAAGCACCCAAAGGGTCGCTCGAGAAACCGAGAAATGAACTGAAATCATTTGCAAAGACAAAATACCTTAAACCGGGAGAAAGCCAGACTCTGTCGTTCAAAGTTACAGATTACGATCTGGCATCGTTTGACGAGGCAGGCAGCCGCTGGGTGGCAGATGCAGGTAATTATAAAGTGAAATTTGCGACCTCACTTGACAAGGTGCTTGCGACTGCAGACTACACGATGAGAAAAACATTCATTCTGCCGGTCAATGATGTGCTAAGGCTTGCCGATTCCAATTAAAGTGAGTGATTATTGATGTTATCAACCACAGAGCGTCAGAGCTAATTACAAGGGGCCGTGTCAGCATAAGAACTGATACGGCCTCTTCCGAGTGGCAGGGAAGGCTTAAAAAGTAATAAAAAAAAGAAAAAATATTGATCGAAGGATTGACAAAGGGTGCTAAATGTATTATCTTTGCGCGAAATTATGACCTTGTCATGTCCCGGAGTGGGGTATGAAGAATAATATTACTAATCCTCGGGTAGGATATGAAGAATAATAAAGAGGTAAAAATCTCATATTGGGCGGCTCATCTCACGACTATCGTGAGCGTGACCCTTGTGCTCATCATTATAGGAATAATCGCTCTTGTCAGCGTCACAGCGACCAATGAAACCCGAAGGCTTCGTGAGAAACTTGAGGTGAGTGTGGTTATGGCTGACACAATCAGTGACAATCTTACCAAAGCTATATCAGAAAGGATAGCGGTTCAGCCCTACGCCTTGTCGGTAAGAGTGATCACCAAAGAAGAAGCTCTCAAGAATTGGAAAAATGATACCGGAGAAGATTTAGAGACACTCTTCGGTGTAAATCCATTGTCACCGGAAATCACATTCAGTGTGAAATCAGATTATGCTAACGAGGCGGAACTGGAGAAAATCGATAAATATCTGTTGTCGATACCCGGAGTTGAGGGAGTGGCACTTCCCGATTCGAACATGGTTGACAACATGAACCGTAATATCGAACGTTTCGCATTGATGTTGGGTATCGTGGCACTGGTGATGTTGATCATTTCCTTTGTGCTGATAAACAATACGGTGCATTTAGCTATATATGCCCGCAGGTTTACTATCCATACGATGCAGCTTGTGGGTGCTACCAACGGCTTCATACGCCGTCCCTTTGTCAATAATAATATGTTGTCGGGCTTCATAGCGGGTTTGATAGCCACGGCACTGATAGCGGTGGCTCTGGCGGCCGCTCCCAATGCAGGTTTCAACCATATCAGTGATTATGTCAGTTGGGAAGCCTTTGCCATAGTGGGGGCATCGCTGATCGTAGCAGGCGTGTTGTTGTGCGGTCTGGCAGCCTGGGTCGCCACGACTCGTTACCTTCGTCAGGATTATGACGAGTTATTTAAGTAAACAAGACATAGACTACCCGTCTATGAGGAAATAAAAACAAACTTCCAAAATTAAAATGGCATTAAAATTTGACCTCAATAAACCGGAAGAGAAAGACAAGCAGGGGCTTGATCGGATTAAAGATAAAGAACGCCCGTTCTCAAAAATCAACTATTACATGATGGGGGGATGCGTAGCCCTTATAGTAATCGGATTTATACTAATGAGTGGCGGTGGAAGCACAGTAGAGAACGGTTTTAATCCGGAAATATTCAGCACACGCCGTATAGTGGTCGGACCGATGTTGGCTTTCTTCGGTTTTCTCCTCATGGCATTTGCGATAATTTATACTCCCTCTTCCCGTCGTAAAGAGATTACAGATTCTAAAGAGACAATAACAGAACAATAATATGGAGTGGTTAGACGCCCTTATACTTGGTGTAGTGCAGGGCTTGGCTGAATATCTTCCCATCAGTTCAAGCGGTCATTTAGAAATCTTCAGAGAGATTCTCGGCATAGATCTTCCCTCGGATAAAGTATTACAATTTGACTTGATTCTGCACGCGGCAACGGTGTTGTCAACGATAGTAGTGCTATGGCCGATGTTTTCCAAACTGTGCCAAAGTTTCTTCTGTTTCAAGCGTGATAAAGATTTCTATTATGTATGTAAGATATTGCTTTCATGCATACCTATAGGTATTGTCGGAGTATTTTTCAAGGATACGGTTGAAGAGTTTTTCGGCAGTGGCCTGACAGTGGTGGGTATATGTCTGATCATCACAGCGTGTCTGCTTACGTTTGCCTACCTTTCGGGTAGAAATGCCGAAGGAGAGGTGGTTAAAGCAAGTGCCGGTAGAGACATCACCTGGCTCGATGCTTTTATCATAGGCTGTTCGCAGGCGATAGCGGTGCTACCCGGACTCAGCCGCTCAGGTACCACCATAGCTACCGGTATACTCTTGGGTGACAAACGAGACAAAGTGGCTTCCTTCTCTTTCCTGATGGTCATCATACCTATTTTGGGGGAGGCTTTGCTTGACATCAAAGAAATTGTATCCACCCCTGCCGATCAAGGAGATACTGTAGTAGGGGCAGGCGCTTTGTTCATAGGTTTCATATCATCTTTCGTAGTAGGTTGTTGCGCATGTAAGTGGATGATAAATCTTGTAAAGAAGGGTAAACTGATATGGTTTGCCGTTTACTGTGTGATAATAGGAATCCTCTGCCTTTTATGGCATTGATTCAATCAGATAAGGATTATAATGGATTTTATCAGCGGAGAAATCATAGGAATAGATAAGCCGTTAGGATGGACTTCATTCGACGCGGTGAAGCGTCTGAGGGGAGCGATCCAACGCAGGCTCCATGTGAAAAAATTTAAAGTTGGTCATGCCGGTACACTCGATCCCCTTGCAACGGGGGTACTGATAATCTGTACAGGACGCGCCACGCGTCGCATAGAGGAGCTTCAGAATGGAGATAAGGAATACGTAGCCACAATCCGCTTAGGAGCGACGACGCCAAGTTTTGATCTGGAGACAGAAATAGACAGGGAATACCCTTGGGAACATGTGACCAGGGAGATGGTAGAGAACGTGCTGCCACAGTTTACAGGAAAAATAATGCAGGTTCCACCGGTTTTTTCAGCCGTGAAGGTTGATGGAAAACGAGCATACAACTTCGCCAGAAAGGGTAAAGAGGTGGAGCTCAAAGCCAAGCCACTCGAGATAAAGGAGATTGAGATATTATCCTGTGATTTTCCGGAAGTAGTGCTCCGGATAGTGTGCAGTAAGGGTACCTATATCCGAGCTATAGCCCGTGATTTCGGGTGTGCCTTAGGAAGCGGAGCTCATCTTACCGGACTGAGGCGAACAAAAGTGGGAGGGGTGTCAATCGACTCATGTATGAGTGTAGAGAAGGCTCTGGAGAGGATCTCAACAGAAGAGCTGACTTTCCCTGATGACTACCGCCTCCCGGTGGATAATTGAGATAGAAAATACGTATATAGATCATATAATCAGCAATGAAACTCTCACAGTTTAAATTCAAGCTTCCTGAGAATCTAATCGCGCAATATCCTTCCGAGAACCGCGATGAATGCCGCCTAATGGTGGTCAATGCCCGTACAAAGGAGATAACCCATCATATTTTCAAGGACATCCTTAATTTTTATGATGATGGAGATGTGATGATATTCAATGATACAAAAGTTTTTCCGGCTCGACTTTATGGGAATAAAGAGAAGACCGGCGCACGTATCGAGGTCTTTCTTTTACGGGAGCTCAATGAAGAGAATAAATTCTGGGATGTGCTTGTGGAACCGGCCAGAAAAATCCGAATAGGGAATAAACTGTATTTCGGTGATGATGATTCACTTGTAGCGGAGGTGATCGATAACACCACCTCGCGTGGACGCACCTTACGTTTCCTCTATGACGGATCGCATGAGGAATTCAAATCACTTCTATATTCAATGGGCGAGACTCCACTTCCGGAGTATATCACAAGGAAAGTGGAGGAGAGCGATGCCGACCGTTATCAGTGCATATTTGCCAAAAACGAAGGGGCTGTGATGGCTCCGGCGGCAGGACTTCATTTCAGCCGAGAACTTTTGAAACGTCTTGAGATCAAAGGCGTTGAGCGAGGTTTCCTGACCCTGCACAGTGGTCGTGGCAACTTCAAGGATATAGATGTGGAAGACCTTACCAAGCATCGCATGGACAGCGAGGAGATGTTTGTGAACGAAGAACTGGTGGAAATGGTCAATGCCGCCAAAGACCGTAATTCGAGCGTATGTGCAGTTGGCACTTCAGTTTTGAGAGCGTTAGCCACTGCAGTGTGCATGAACGGACATCTGATGACATTCGAGGGATGGACAAATAAATTTATATTCCCGCCATACGATTTCACAGTGTGCAATTCACTTGTATCGAATTTTCATCTACCCTTGAGCACGATGTTAATGATGGTGGCAGCCTTCGGCGGCTACGATCTGGTAATGAATGCCTACGAAGTAGCCGTGAAGGAGAAATACCAATTCGGCGCCTATGGCGACGCCATGCTCATTCTTCGATAGCGGAGTTGCCTGAGTTGTCATCCGGGCGCTCGCTGTTGATCAATTTCAGCAGCTCGGGGATAGCATCTTCACTTGGTATATTTTTCTTTACCAAGACTTTACCTTTGTATAAACTGACTTTTCCCGGACCGGCGCCGACATAACCATAGTCGGCGTCTGCCATTTCCCCCGGCCCGTTAACGATGCAACCCATCACTCCGATCTTGAGTCCTTTAAGTTGAGAGGTTGCCTCTTTTACCCTACGGAGAGTTGACTGGAGGTCAAACAGAGTGCGTCCGCAACCGGGACAAGCGATATACTCCGTTTTGCTGATGCGCAGACGAGCGGCCTGAAGCAGTCCCAACGCCAGAGAATTGATTTCGTCTTGTGTGAAAGCCGGGGCTTCAATCCATAATCCGGCACCGTAGCCCTCTAACAGTAACGGTCCGAAATCGGCACCGGCCTTTATCTGAAGGTCTTCAAGATCGGTGTCATCATATTTTAAATGGAGGAATACAGGATTTTTCCCTCCGAGTGACACGAAACGATCGATCCATGAAGCGATTTCTCCGGGGCGGTTGGCATTTGTGGTGGAAATTATGACCGGCAGTTCATCGTCAAACAACAGAGGTTGAGTTGAGGCATCGACTCTATGCCAAGACTCCGGAGCAGTGGCAAGGTCAAGGCCTAAGATCAGTGGATTTGTTTCATTTTCAAATCCCGGCACTTTCACAGCCAACTCACGAGATCCCTTAACAGTCTTTTCGGGGACAACCACAGGGGTGTGGCCCTCACGGGTTTTAATATAGTCGCGTAGCTTTATAGCGACCGGAATTTCATTTTCAGGGTCTTCGGTAAGTGAGACACGTATGGTATCACCGATTCCATGCGACAATACAGTTCCAATCCCCACGGCACTCTTTATTCTTCCGTCCTCGCCGTCGCCCGCTTCCGTGACTCCGAGATGAAGCGGGAAAGCCATTTCCTCTTCAGCCATTTTCCTATCGAGCAAAAGCATAGTCTCCACCATAATCACCACATTGGAAGCTTTGATAGAGATAACGATGTCGTTGAAATCTTCTTCTCTGCAGATTCTGAGGAATTCCATCACAGATTCCACCATACCTGCGGGAGTGTCGCCATATCGGCTCATGATACGGTCGGATAGAGAGCCGTGGTTGACTCCAAGTCTGACAGCGGTGTGATTATCCTTGCATAGTTTCAGGAAAGGCACAAGAGTTGTCCGGATTTTCTCTATTTCTGCTTTGTATTCCTCGTCGGTGAAATCAAGTTTTTTGAAAGTACGTGCCGCATCCACAAAGTTACCCGGATTAATACGGACTTTCTCACAGGTTTCGGCAGCCTTGAAAGCGGCATTAGGATTGAAATGCACATCGGCCACGAGAGGCACCTTACATCCCGCGGCATCGAGACCGGCTCTGATAGCAGCCATATTTTCGGCTTCACGTACACCTTGTGTAGTGAGTCTTACGAGTTCTCCACCGGCTTGGGCGATACGTAAAGCCTGAGCCACACTGCCCACAGTGTCAAGGGTGGAGGTATTGTTCATTGATTGAATTCTTATAGGGTTGTCACCCCCCATCTGCAAGTTGCCAATGTTGGTGACAGAACTTTTTCGTCTTTTGTAATTATAGAAAGCCACGGGAGAAGGAATTTAGAATAAAGAAGCTAATTAATGAATCATAGTCAGGAAGAACACACTGCAGAATCCCACGACATATCCGGCGAGCACCTGCCAAACGGAATGTCGTCCGAGCCAGACTCTGGCAGAACCAAGAAGGCCCGTGAGAGCGATGGCAAGTATGAGCCAGAAGAAGAGTTCAGGTTCGGCCGAACCTTCTTTCTCTATACGTATAAGGAGAGCTACCACTCCGGCGATACCGGCAGCATGAGCTGATATCTTCCACCAGAAATTGATGATCGTGTTAATCAAGGCCGCCACAGCGCCACCGGCAAAGAAAAGAGAGAGCCATAGAGGAGCACCCTTTGAGGCCATAAACCAGGCGGTGACACCGAAACTCGTGATGGTGAGGATGTATGGGATGAGTCTTTCCTTTCTTCCATTGAGACCCACGTCTTCAATGATACCGAATTTTTTCAGAAGGAGTATAAGGGCCATAGGGATCACCACACAAATTCCGGCTACAATCAAAGTGAACCCTATTCGCATTCCCATGGGAATAATGTCGAGTATAGAGAGACCGAAAGCAAGAATCAATCCATAGACCGGCATAAGCAAAGGCACAAGAGCCCACGACAGGAAATGTGATATACCCGTGATCACCTTTTCTCCGTCAGATTCTTCGTCATCTTTGGAGGGATGACTGACCGGAGGTTGATTTTGAGTGGGTGCTGGTGTATTATCAGAATCCGGTTGGGGATCAGGCTCACCTGATGAATCACCGAAAAGGCCACCTTTCCGATTGTTCAGGCTGTAGGTGTTATCCCCGCCGTCGGGCGAGGGCACCTCGGGATAATATGAAGAAGTATCGATTGGCATGACTATAGAATTAAGAAGTTTTCACAGCCTGTAGAAATCTTGAGGGTACAGGCAGTTCGAATCTCATATCCTTGCGAGTTATGGGATGAGCGAACCGCAGAGTACGCGCATGTAGACATAGACGATGCAGGCGACTCTCTTTAGCTCCATATTTACGGTCGCCCGAGATAGGGTGTCCCATTTCAGAAGCATGCACCCGGATCTGATTCTTACGTCCGGTGTCAAGAGAGAATTCCACCAAAGAAAGACCGTTGGCACGCTTAAGGACTTTAAACCGTGTAAGAGCCAGTTTTCCCTCCTCGGGATTATCAGTGGAATAGACCACAAACTGAGAATTCTCTGCCAGATGACTTTTGACAAACCCGGAATCTTCCTTGACGTATCCTTCGAGCAGGGCTACGTAGAGTCGGTCGAGCACCATATTATTCCAGTTATGACGAAGATTTTCCTGTGCCTCCTCCGATTTGGTGAACATCATGAGTCCGGATGTGTCACGGTCGAGTCTATGCACGACATAGAGCTTATTGCGAGGATCCTGCTCCTTGACATATTTACGGAGAATATCGTAAGCAGATTCCTCCTTCTTATGGCTTTGTGTACCCACCGACAGGAGTCCGTAACCTTTGTTAATGACAATGACGTCATCATCTTCATAAACAATCTGAAGGCGAGGATTATTGAGCACGACGAAAGGTCGGGTAGTATTGACTTCGACCTTCATCCCGGGCTCAATCGGGGCATCAAAGGCGGTAGTAACCGAGCCATTGATTTTGAAATGGCCGTGACGAAGCCAGGCTTTCAAGTCGGTGCGGCTTTTATCTTTAAGTTTGTCAGAAATAAAAGCCAACAGAGGCTGTGGCGACGAGGAGTCGTTGATCCAGGAGAGTATACGGTCTTCTTGGAAAGTTCGTTGAGGTGATCTCTGTCTGTTACGTGGCATGCGAAATGATTCTTTTCTTGGTAATATCCTTATAATATAACGCAAATTTGCCTTAAGAGTTGTAAGAAACGTGTCGGGGAGGGTTGGCGGCCTTGCGCAGGAGATGGTTGCCGAAGCGGCAATAGAGACATTTCCTACGGTCGCAGTATTCTTTTCTCAATTGAAGCAAAGCCTGAGAGCGGAGAGCGTTATCGGCATCGAGGCCGCAATTGTGCCAGTCGCGAATTAGAGAATTATTTTCGGGAGGGAGAGAAGTCAGCAGATCAAGACCTGTCTCGGCAAGTTCACAGTCGCCGCGTAACGCGCCATAAGTATATAGCAAAGGAGCGACAAGGTTGATCATTAGCAGTGTGACACTGTTATGGGATAGTGTGGAGGCCTGAGATTTTGCTTCCACGTCGAAAGCGAAATGTGTATCCCAATATCCCTCCAGGCGCCAGTTGAAAAGTTCGCGGGCTTTATCCTGTTTACCCTTTGTGTCGAGGAGTCGGGAAAAAAGCGAGAATCCCCCTTCGCAGGCTTTTGAGAGAAAAGCTATCCTGCGATGCGGAAAATTCTGTGGACGTGTACGTGCATATTTCCAAAGGCCTTGCCTCATGGGTCTGAGGCCATATTTACGAGCGAGGAAATAATATTCGCGGCAAAGGAGTTGGTAGAATTCATCGAAAATATACAACGATGAATCCAGCATGGCAGCTTGACCGAAAAGGATAGCTTGCAGCTGGTAGGGGTTGTCGGAATGATGGTGGAGAATCTTCAGAGGCACAGAGCGTGCGAGCATTTCAAACGGGTCGCCGTTAAGTCCGAATCCGAGCGCCCGCGCCAGAGTGATGAAGCATGTCTGTTGCCAGTCATTTCCCGAGTTGGCATAGGTTTCTTTGATTTTATCACTTTTCATCTGCAATCTTTCCACAGCCAATGTCTCGAGCCAGTCAGTGACGGAGATAGGTGAAAGGGAAGCCACGGATGATGCGCAACGTATTGCATCCGTGGGGGTATAGAGGGTGGAGAAAGTGCGGAAGAAATCCTCCGGCATAGTCAGCTCTACCTGAGGAATGGGCGAACCGTCGCTACGGAATATTTTTTTATCAGCGATGCCAACCACATGGAGAATGATGCTGTCGTAAGCCGGGTCATTGTGATGCCCATGTCTGAACCAGTCGGAAGCCTTGACATGAATTTCAATATTTCCGGCCCACTCCGTGCCATCGATTTTTATAACGGAGTTGAAGAAGTCAGGTCCGGAGTCGGTGTTCAGAATACCCGGATCGATTACTTCCAGAGAGCGTCCGTCAGCATCAGTGAGCTTCCGTCCGAACATACGGGATTTCCAGAGATATTGATAAAGTTTCTCCACAGATTAAAAATGTTAAAAGACTTAGATAGGGTTGATAAGGCAAATTTAGTTATTTTTCGCTTAATAATTGTTAATAAAGCCGAAAAATAGAATAATAATTTGGAAGTAAGGTGCTTTTGGGATTATCTTTGCACAGTGTTTTTCATAGTATAATTAAGATTAAGGTTTCGGTCTATTTCTTTGTGAAAAGAGGTAGACTTTTTTTGTACCTGATAGAGCGTTTTACCCTATCGTATAAAAATGTCAAATCCGACTCTTGAGGGAGCCGGATCGGACATATCATGTAAGTTATATTATTTTAAAAGGAATGAATTTTATCAATAATTATCTTCTTCAGGCATGAAATGCTGACGAGGATGCTTGCAGGCGGGGCAGAATTCCGGTGGCTCGACACCTTCAAAGATATAACCGCAAACCTGGCATTGCCATTTGATAGGTTTCTCGCGTTTCCAGACAGTGCCGTCTTCAATTTCTTTACGGAGAAGATCGAAGCGCTCCTTATGGTGATTTTCAATAGAAGCGATAGCTCGGAAAGTCTCGGCGATTTCGGGGAAACCCTCTTCTTCAGCTACCTCTGCTGAGGTGATATACTGATCCACACCTTCTGTTTGTTCCTCCTGAGCGGCAACCTTAAGGTTGTCTACAGTCGGAGTGAGGATACCCGGATCGACGCTGATAGGAGTAGTCATGACAGCTCCGTTGGTGAGAAGCTTCAAGAAAATCTTGGCATGGTGGAGCTCATTGTCAGCAGTCTCTTGGAAAATCTTTGCGTATTGATAGTATCCCTCTTTCTGGGCAGACTGAGAGAAATAGGTATAACGTGTGTATGCTGTAGATTCAGATACATAGGCGTTAGCAAGATTGGTTTCGGTCTTAGTGCCCTTTAAACTTTTAGTGTCAGCCATAGTTAAAAATAATTTTTTAGAATTTCTTTGACTATAAAACACAATTGCACATAAAAGGGTTTGAAAGTAGTGAAATTTTTTTTCAATAATAATACCAATAAAAAATATTTGCTAAATTAGCGGCATGACAGAGAAAATTACAGGCATAGTGCTCGATATAACGCGCCATTCCGACAAGATGTCGATAGTGACCCTTTTTACCCGGAGCCGGGGGAGGATAGCCTTTCTTTCGCCGGTGGGCAGCGGGAAGTCAGGCAAGCTTCGTCAGGCGCGTCTACAGCCCCTCTCGATCTTAGAAGCAGAAATAAATTACCGTCAGACAGTTGAACTTCAACGTTTGGGATCATTCACCTTACGCGAGGTGTGGTGTGATCTATATTTTGATCCTGTGAAACGGTTGATTGTCCTTTTTCTTGCAGAATTTCTCAACCGACTGTTGAGGGCCACCATGCCCGATGAGAACATGTGGGATTATATCAGCAATTCACTCTGTCTGCTTGACAGGCTGCGCACCGGCATAGCAGATTTCCATGTAGCCTTCCTGTCGTCACTGCTGCCGTTCGCGGGGATACAACCTGACGGGGCCACCTACAAAGAAGGATATTTTTTTGATATGCGGGCCGGAGCGTTTGTAGACATGAAGCCGCCACATAATGATTATCTTGCCGGAGAGGAGGCTCGGTTGGCTGCTACATTGAGCCGTATCACATATTCCAATGTAAAGGTTCTGCATCTGAACGGTCAGCTTAGGCGAGAGATACTTGAAAAGCTGCTGCGGTATTATTCCATACATTTTCCGGGCACGGCAAATCTACGTTCAATAGATGTGATTCACGATATTTTCGCTTAACCTCAGTCAGGTAACAGGTGATAAAAGTAAAACCGGAGACGAAACGTTTCGCCTCCGGCTTATGTGAGTCAATGTCAATACCGATGAATTATTTGAGACTCCACTCAACACCGTTTTTGGTGTCCTTCACGTCAAAACCGAGAGCCGCCAATTTATTCCGGATAAGGTCAGAAGTGGCCCAATCCTTATTGCTCTTGGCATTTTTCCGGATTTCCATAAGCAAGTCCACAGCGCCTTCATAGGCTTTAGTGGCACTTGCATTTTCAGCATCGAGACCCATTTTCATACCTAAAATTTCAATTAGGAAGACATCGAAAAGGTGACGCAATTTAGAGATATCCTCGGCCGACAGTTTGACGCTACCATCAGAAGCGGAGTTGATTATCTTACATGCTTCAAAAAGCTGGGCTATCACCTGCGGAGTGTTCAGGTCATCGTCCATCGCTTCATAACATTTGGTAAGGAAGTCGGGCACCTCCACATTAGTTTTCTCAGCCGGGAGAAGAGCCTGAAGGCGACGATAGCCGTCAGTGATCTTCTGGAACGCTTTCTCAGCAGCCTGAAGAGCCGCGTTAGAGAAATCGACAGTAGAACGATATTGTGCCTGCAGGATAAAGAAACGGATTACCATCGGAGAGTAAGCCTTTTCCAACAAAGGATGGGATCCTTCGAAGAACTGTTCAAGAGTGATGAAGTTATTGTAGCTCTTGCCCATCTTCTTTCCGTTGATGGTGATCATATTATTGTGGACCCAATATTTGACAGCCTCATGTCCCTGGGCCGCCACACTCTGGGCTATCTCACATTCGTGATGCGGGAAAAGCAGGTCGAGGCCGCCACCGTGAATGTCGAAACATTCACCGAGATATTTCTCACCCATAGTGGAACACTCGAGATGCCATCCGGGGAAACCTTCGCTCCAAGGAGAGGGCCAATGCATGATATGTTCAGGGGCGGCCTTCTTCCAAAGGGCAAAATCAAGAGGATTACGTTTCTCATCCTGACCATCGAGATCACGGGTTTTTGAAATCATGTCTTCAATGTTGCGACCCGAGAGCTTGCCATAGTTATGATCCTTATTATATTTCTCGACATCGAAATAGACTGATCCTTGGCTTTCATAGGCATATCCTGCGTCAAGAATCTTCTTCACATATTCGATCTGTTCGATGATATGTCCCGAAGCATGAGGCTCGATGCTCGGCGGGAGCACGTTGAGGGCCTCCATGTCATGGTGATATCGGTTGAGATATAGCTGCACCACTTCCATAGGTTCGAGTTGTTCAAGACGTGCTTTCTTGGCGATTTTGTCTTCTCCGGAGTCGGCGTCGTGCTCAAGATGACCTACATCAGTGATATTTCGAACGTAGCGCACCTTATACCCCAAATGACGGAGATAACGGAAAAGTACATCGAAAGTTATAGCGGGACGAGCATGTCCCAGGTGTGCGTCGCCGTAAACCGTAGGCCCGCACACATACATGCCCACATATCCATCATGAAGAGGCTTGAAAGGCTGCTTAATGCGTGTGAGCGAGTTGTAGAGTGTAAGGTTGTTGTCCATTTCAGGATTAAAGATTCAATTGGTAGATCAGTTATTTCCTATGCCGGGGTTCTTTCCGCCACGAGGTTGGATTTCGCCGAACTGAGCCTCATATTTCTTCACATTGTCAGTGAGGGCAAACATGAGTTGTTTAGCGTTTTCAGGGCTCATGATGATACGGCCTACCACCGGAGCCTGCGGCATACCGGGAGCGGCGAAAATGAAGTCGATCAGGAATTCGTTGGGGCCGTGTCCGATCATAGCGAGGTTGCTGTATTTTCCGTCAGCCACTTCGGGACGAAGCTGAATCTGAAGTTGATTTTTGTTCTGGTTGTCCTGTGCCATTATTTTATTAAAATTTATAGTGTTTTGTAAATATTTGGGGATGCGAAGATAGCTAAAAGAATTCTATTATCCAAATCAAGCTATCGGAGGCTTGACAATTTTACCGTCGGCCATCTCAACTACGCAATCAGCGATAGATGCCATTTCGCGATCGTGGGTTACCACCACGAAAGATTGGCCCCTTTCCCTACACAGGCGGGAGATGATTTCCTGGATCTCCTTACGGTTGCGGGAGTCAAGGCTTCCCGTGGGTTCATCTGCGAGCACAATTTTCGGACTGTTGATCAGGGCACGTGCGATAGCCGTGCGCTGTTTCTCGCCGCCCGATAATTCCGCCGGTTTGTGATCAGTCCTGTGAGAGAGACCGAGGTCGTCAAGAAGGCGCCGGGCCTCTTCAAAAGCCACCTTACGTGAACGCCCGGCGATGAGAGCGGGCATTGCCACATTCTCGAGAGCCGAGAACTCAGGGAGGAGCTGGTGGAATTGAAAGACAAATCCGATATGTGAATTGCGGAAGGCCGAGAGCTTTTTATCTTTTAGAGAAAACAGGTCGATGCCGTCGAAGACCACAGTCCCCGTATCCGGTCGGTCAAGGGTGCCGGCAATCTGCAGCAGTGTGGTTTTTCCGGCACCGGAAGGACCCACTATCGCCATGATTTTACCCTCAGGGATGGAGAGGGAGACATCATGGAGCACAGTGAGAGGGCCATAAGATTTAGTGACGTTCCTAATCTCTATCATAAATTGTTTTCACCTTGTGTGAGCCATGCTCCCTTGAAGCCTGTTTCCTCAATGGTCTTTACTACTTGAGAAGCAGTGGCGGGATCGTCAGGCACACCGTGCATTTCAAGCACTTTGTCGGCTGAATTCAGGTCGAGACTCCATTCCTGATTAGGAAATTTGCTACGTACGGCGCCGAGGATAGCTGTAGAACAGCCGGCGCATTTTGCATTTGTCTTGAATTTCATATCTTGATGATTTATTATAGTTTAATATAGAAATAAATAAAAAGTTACAGTCAAAATAGCTGCGAGGTCAAGTATTGCGGCAGGAAATCGGGTCAGTCATGAGATTTTCATCCTATTGAGGCGTAGAGAATTCAGCACTACGCACACGGAAGAGAAGGCCATGGCAGCCGATGCTATCATAGGGGAGAGGAGTAAGCCCCATATAGGATAAAGCACACCGGCGGCTACCGGAATACCGGCCACATTATATATAAACGCCCAAAACAAGTTTTCTCGTATCACTTTTAGTGTGGAATTTGATAATTTCACAGCCTTAGGAATAAAAGTTAACCGTCCGGAAACAATCGTAAGCTGAGCTACCTCAATCGCTATGTCGCTACCGCCTCCCATGGCAATAGAGACATCGGCTTCTGCCAGCGCTTGAGAATCATTGATACCGTCGCCGGCCATAGCCACAATTTCCCCGGTTTTTTTGAGTCGTGCTATTTCATCCTGCTTACCCTGAGGGAGCAATTCGGCATATACATCCTTTATGCCCGTTTGTTGCGCTACATGTAAGGCTGTGGTCATACGGTCGCCGGTGAGGAGCACAGGCCTGATGCCTTCATTACGGAGCTGCTCTATAGCCTCCTTAGCATCGGGTCGAACCGTATCGGCCACCTTGAAAGCAGCCAATGCCTTGCTGTCATTTCCCGCGAGAACAATTCCTGCACCTTCAGCCGCCCATGTCTCCACCATCTTCCGCATGTCTTCCGGGATAGCAGCGCCCCTTGATTTACCTAAGGCCTCACTTCCTATCCAGTAGGTTTGATCGGCAACCTCTCCGGTTATGCCTTTGCCGGGTGTGTAATCGAAGCTCTGCGGCGCAGGCGCCACAGTCTTGAGGTGTTGTTTACACCAATAAGAGATTGCGTCTGCCAAAGGATGAGCCGACTTCATTTCCAAAGCATAGATGGCTTCCACGAGTGCCGGATCAAGCTGTGGTGGGAAAGTGGTTGTGACCGAGGGTTTCCCTTCGGTGAGGGTACCTGTCTTGTCAATAGCGAGTACAGTAACTTTTGCCAGACGTTCAAGGGCGGCTGCCTCACGAATAAGGATACCCTCTCTTGCTCCACGGCCTATACCGACCATGACCGCTGTGGGAGTGGCCAATCCGAGAGCACAAGGACACGCTATGACCAACACCGACACTGCAGCGAGCACAGCCAACGGAAGAAGTTTTACACCTACACATATCCATATTACAAAAGTCAGAAGAGAGATAAGGATAACAGTCGGTACGAAAACGGAACTGATTTTATCCACAAGTCTTTGCACCGGAGCTTTAGATCCCTGTGCAGCCCTTACACATTCGATAATTCGGGAAAGTTCAGTGGCGGCTCCCACCTGTACGGCCTCCACCGTGATTGTGCCGTTGGTGATAAGAGTTCCTGCAGAGACCTTGCAGCCTTTGGTTTTCTCAACGCCTTCAGGTTCACCGGTGAGCATACTTTCATCTACAACGGCATGTCCGCCCGTGACGATTCCGTCAACAGGGATACGGTCGCCCGGTCGCACCGACAAGATATCACCTTTTCTGATGTCTTCAATTTTCACGGTACGGGTGGAGCCGTCGGGATTTACCAGTAAAGCTTCCGATGGTTGCAATCCCATAAGGGCCCGGATGGCTGTACCGGTATTACGCCGGGCACGCATTTCCATAAACTTGCCGGTTGACACAAAAGCGATAATCATGGCAGCGGCTTCATAATAGAGGTCGGCCGGTATACCATGGTCGGTAAGTGTTTTTGAAGAAATTGTATTGAAGAGAGAGAAAAAGAAGCTAACCAGAGTGGATACCGCCACAAGAGAATCCATATCGGGGCGTCGGGAAAAAAGATGTTTGAGGCCCGAAGTGTAGAATCGCCGTCCGCTGATGATCATGACGGCAAGAGTGAGTGCAGCCATCACCCAGTCGACTCCCGGGAAATGGATATGCATCATGCAAATCACCGACAAAGGGATTGTGAGAGCCCAGGCAATGATAAGATTACGGCGCATTCTCACATATTGGAGATGCTCAGCTTTTTCTTTTTCCTCCACGGCTTCAGCGGCGCTGTTTACGATAATCATGTCATAACCGGCGTCACTGACGGCCTTGGCTACAATTTCAGGAGAAGTTAGGGCAGGATCGTAAGAGAAAGATACTTCAGCAGCTGCAAAATTAACCGAGGCATTCTTTACACCGGCACATCCGGCCACAGTCTTCTCGACTGTTCCCGCGCATACGGCGCACATCATTCCGGTGACAGGATAATTAACCTTTTTCATATTTCTCACAGTATATTTGTGATATAGTTATCTCAACAATTATTATACTTAATTCAATATTCTATCTATCACAAAAATCTATTAAACTCATTCTGTTTATCTCATAAGGATTCTCCACCCTTTAGGATAGAGATTGTTCGCACGGCTACCGATATTCTTCACCATACCAAGAGGCAGTCCTTTATAAGTGACCACAACAAGGCCCTTGGGAATGTCGGGTGAGAGTATTATAGCCTCACGACGAAGATAGGCGAGTGCGGTGTCTTTATCCACATCCACCTCAGGGAATAGAGAACGGTTGAAATTTACAGAAAGCACCTCTTCAATTTCAGGCGGTTCAGGAGACTTGTCTTTGTCATACTTTTTAAAATCGCCTTTTGATGCCGTTCTATTGTCACCCTTTATTTTAAACTCCCCTCTTTTGATTTTGTTTTCCACTCTTTTGACAGATCTATTTCCGGCGTCTGCATCAGCAGGTTTCCGGAATACTGCTAAAAAGAGGCCTTCTCCTTCCGTGCGGTGTGGCATGAAACGGTAGACAGGTAAATCCGTATCTATCCCACGCGGTATGCCCCATTCTTCCGGGAAATCCATATCAACCGGTTGCAAGCCCAAGACAGAATTAATGAATTGGGCAACCTCTTCATTTTCTTGACGGTTGAAAGTGCATGTGGAATAGATAAGATAACCTCCCGGACGTATCGCCTTCACTGCATTAGCGACAATCTCTTTCTGAAGAGCGGCACATTTATCAATAAGTTCTGGGCTCCATTGAGCCACGGCATCCTCATCCTTACGCATCATCCCCTCGCCGGAGCAGGGAGCGTCTACGGCAACGATGTCAAATTCATCGCCACTATGTGCAAAAAAAGCTGAATCATGATTTGTGACAGTGACGGGGTTGTATCCCCATTTAGTCAGGTTTTCCTTCAAGATTCGTGCTCTTTTCGGCATATACTCATTGGCAACCACACGCGAGCCGTCGGGGAGGGCATCGATCATGGCTGTGGTCTTTCCACCCGGAGCTGCGCATAAATCGAGCAGGCTGACCGGGGTGTTGACAAGTCTTCTCACAACTTCGCGATGAATCATGGAAGAAGCGTCCTGCACATAATACGCCCCGGCATGAAGCAAAGGGTCAAGAGTAAAGAGAGGCCGTTGATGGAGATATAACCCCGTAGGACACCATTTTACCGGCAGAGCGTCCTTAAATTCAGCACCCGGCTTGCGGGAGTTGAGGCGTACGGAGGTAACGGGGGGTCTCTGCATAGCGTCGAGAAACTCCTGCGCTTCCTCCTTAAGGAGAGAACGAGCCATATCGATAAAACCGGATGGAAGAGTCATAAAACGTAGTTATTTTTTGCAAAAGTAATAAATTTTTTTATTAATTTTGTATGTATGAAACTCATGACAGCTCTTTATCTTGTGCCGGTCAATATCAGTGATGCCCCGCTGAGGGAAGTGCTTCCGGAGGGCAATCTTGAGATACTCCGGGGCTTGCAACATATAATAGTGGAGAATATCCGGACAGCGCGACGATTTCTGAAGCGTTGCGATCCGACATTCGATATAGGTTCAGTGACATTTTACGAACTCAACCGTCATACAGATCTTTCGGAAGTGAGTTCCTATCTGGAGCCCTTGCGCCGAGGTGAGCCCATGGGAGTGATGAGCGAGGCGGGATGTCCGGCGGTTGCCGATCCCGGAGCTCTTCCTGTGAGTATAGCTCAGCGAGAGGGATTGCGAGTGATTCCGTTAGTGGGTCCATCGAGCATCCTCATGGCTTTGATGGCGTCAGGCTTCAACGGCCAGGGGTTCTGTTTCAACGGTTATCTGCCGATAGATGCAAAAGAGCGGGAGCATAAAGTCAGGGAGCTGGAGACACTTTCGCGCAAGAACGACATGACACAGATTTTCATAGAGACCCCTTACCGCAACAATCGTATGGTGGAGAGTCTGTCGCGAACATTGAGGGGTGATACGCTTGTATGTGTAGCCTGTGATATCACCGATCCCGAGCGGGAGTCGATAAAGACCTTACCCGCCATGCGTTGGAAAAACGAAAAATATGATTATGATAAACGGCCGGCCATCTTCCTTATATATGCCGGAAGAGTTCAGACATAAGTAAAAGAAAGACTGACTGCCTGGTCAGGGGTAGGGAGCAATAGGGGATGAACTCAAGAGGCCTCGTGATAAAGAATAAGACCAAATCAAGAATAATAAAACTATAAAAAGCAAAAAGACAAGGTGCGACGCAAGATAACATTTGAAGGCCAGATGCGGCTGCCATTTGAAGAATGGGATGACGAAGAGCCGGTGAAAGCTGCTCCGGCTCCGGTGCGTCGGAATATATATGCGGCATCCCAGATACCCCAGCCACAGAAGCGAGTTACTAATGATAATCTGCTTCATTTCATGTCGTTCGGTTCGGGCTCGAGCGGCAACTGCTGTTATGTAGGCACATCCAAAGGTGGCATACTGATAGATGTGGGAATAAAGGCCGAAGTGATAGAATCAACCCTAAAAGCCAACGGTGTGGAGATGAGCCACGTGACCGGGGTTCTCCTGACACATGACCATTCAGATCATGTGCGATATGTTTACAGTCTGCTGCGGGCCCACAAACATCTCAGACTATATTGCACAAATCGTGTGATAGGGGGAATATTGCGTCGCCACAGCATATCAAAACGAATAAAAGATTATCATCATCCCATATTCAAGGAGATTCCGTTCACCTTGGGAGATTTGAACATCACAGCGTTTGAAGTGCCTCATGACGGAACTGACAATATGGGTTTTTCAATAGAATTTGACAACAGATATTTCGTACTTGCCACAGATTTAGGCGCCGTCAGTGATCGGGCAAGACATTACATGCAAAAAGCCAATTACCTGGTGATAGAGGCCAACTACGACCTTACGATGCTCCGCATGGGCCGTTATCCCGATTATCTGAAAGCGCGCATACAGACTGAGATAGGCCACATGGATAACATGCACACAGCAGCTTTTCTGAAAGAGATAATCAATCCCGGGCTTGAATATATTTTTCTCTGTCATCTTTCGCAAGACAACAACACTCCACAGAAAGCCTTGGGGGCAGTCAGAGCGGCCTTGGAAGAGGCAGGTAAGAAAGTGGGGAATGCAGAGGAGACTCTGGAAGACCGTAAGGCTGACGTGCAACTGATGGCGCTGCCCAGATTTGATGCTACCCGTTGGTTTGTTTTCCGACCAGGACGGGCGGATCAGCGGTCATCCTGATGCTTAACAACGGTCCTTCAAGGCCATTAGGAGCAATACCGACCCTTACTTCAAAGCACAGATATCCTCCTCCGAAATTATAGACCTGAATCTGGCTCTCCTCATCGTTGGTCATATCCATTCCGATATAGCTGACAGGGTTGAGGTCGGTGAGATTAAGGCTTTGGAGGAGATAGCTCTGAAGATCTCCGGGAAGCAGGTCGCCGAGATATAAATTTTTAATAATCACGTTTTTATTATCGATCACATCGATCTGCCATACGCCGGGTGCGCCTTGCACGTCGGTGTAGAGCGGTGAGCCTTGACCGTCGGTAAGGACACCTTCGAAATCATAAAAGGTAGAATCAAGAGGTTCTCCCACCTTTATAGCATCTGCCAGACTACGTATAGTCATGGCAATGTCGTTGTCAGCATGAAATTCTTCCGTGTCATGCCGGGGCACAAAGCGTGTCTCTTCAGATAGGGGCTGTTTCCGGCAAGAAGCAAAGAAAAGGATCAGAAGAATCGACACCGTTGCGAATCTTGCTTCCGCTATAGAAATCTTCATTAGATGCTTGTGCATGACGTTAAAAACTAAAAAATATTTTTTAACACTTTCTAACAAAAACATTGCAAAACTACTATAAAAATTTGAAATCACAAAATAATAATGCGCTTACAACATTAAGGGAAGTAAAATTGTTGCAAATATGAGACCGGTACCGACCGGAATAACCACGACGACTATAAATAACGGCAAGATGATAGAAATAAAGAATTTTATAAAGATTTACGAGCGTAGTTTCATAGAGAATTGGGATCTTCCGGCCCTGAGTGAATACGGTAAAAACAATACGGTGAATTACTCCTCATTAGCAAAATCCATGGCACGTGCTCACTTGCTCTACGAGTCAATCGGGTTAAAGCAAGGAGACAAAGTGGCTTTATGTGGTAAAGACTCAGCAGAGTGGGTAAAGGTTTATATGGGCACAGTGACCTACGGAGCAATTATCGTGCCGATTCTTTCAGAATTCAATCCTAAAGACATCACCCATATTGTCAATCATTCCGGAGCGAGCGTGCTTTTTATTTCCGACAGTATCTGGGAGCATATTGAGCCCGAATCGCTGCTCAATGTGAAGGGAGTTTTAAGTCTTGAGAGGAAAGTGGTGCTATATGAACGGCCCGAGTCGGAATTGCACCGCCACATACGTCTTCTTAATCGTCGTTTCAACCGTAAATATCCCGAAGGCTTCAACAGTCAGGATGTTAAATATGCCGACCGAGACAACTCGGAGGTTATAGAGATAAACTATACCTCAGGCACCACAGGTTTCTCAAAAGGAGTAATGTTGACCGGTGAAAATCTTGCGGGAAACGTCTGCTTCGGTATGGATTCGGAGCTTCATTTCCGTTCGTCAAGAGCCTTGGCATTTCTGCCGTTGGCCCATGCCTACGGGTGTGCTTTCGATATGCTTACGCCTTTGGCGGTGGGCTCACACATCACCCTTCTCTGTAAGACACCTTCACCCCGTATCTTATTGAAAGCTTTAAGTGAGGTGCGTCCCAATCTTGTAATAACGGTGCCTCTGATATTGGAGAAGATATATAAAAACCAGATTCTGCCGATGATTTCCAAAGGCACGATGAGATGGACCCTTGCCGTGCCATTCCTTGACTCACTCATCTACTCCAAGATACGTAAAAAACTGATAGATGCATTCGGAGGAGAATTTGAGGAGGTCATTGTGGGGGGGGCGCCGCTTAATCACGAAGTCGAGGAATTTCTGCATAAGATAAAATTCCCCTTTACCGTAGGGTATGGCATGACAGAGTGCGGACCGTTGATTTCCTATACCCCATGGAGAGAATTTATAGTAGGCTCGTCGGGTAAGACCTTGCCGATTATGGAGAGTAAGATAGAATCGGCCGATCCGGAGAACATTCCCGGTGAGATATGCGTAAGAGGCACGAATGTTATGAAGGGTTATTATAATAATCCGGAGGCCACAGAGGCCGTGCTCGACAAAGAGGGCTGGCTACACACAGGAGATATGGGTACACGTTTACCGGACGGCACCCTCTTCCTGCGTGGACGTTCAAAGACGATGTTATTGTCGGCGTCGGGTCAGAACATATATCCTGAAGAGATAGAGGCTAAGCTTAACAATATGCCTTTCGTATCAGAAAGTCTTGTTGTGGAGCGCGATGGCAAGCTTGTAGGATTGGTATATCCCGATTTTGATGCCACGGATAAGTTCGGCATATCCTTCAACGATATGGATGCCACTATGGAGAACGTCCGTAAAGAGCTTAACAAGATTGTGGCACCCTACGAACAGCTAACCAAGATAGTACTTATGCCGAATGAATTTGAGAAAACGCCAAAACGCAGCATCAAACGCTTCCTTTACACACACTGATTTATAAGTAATAGTGAATAGGTAATATTGAAAATAATTAAAAGTGAACAGCGAATAAGTTGCCCGACTTATTCGCTGTTCACTTTTAATTATAATTTGCTAATACTTATAACTTTATTTT